>CAYMAF010000001.1:0-69646 GCA_964388365.1 uncultured Gammaproteobacteria bacterium
TCGTCGACGCGGGGCACAGCGTCGTCGTGATCGAGCACAACCTCGACGTGCTCGCGGAGGCCGACTGGCTGATCGACCTCGGGCCGGAGGGCGGCGACGGCGGCGGCCGCGTCGTCGCGGCGGGCCCGCCGGAGAAGGTCGCCGCGCGCCGGTCGCGGTCGCATACGGCGAAGGCCTTGGGCGGCTTCCTGGAAAGCCGTGCGGCCGTCGAAGCCTAGGGCACGAGCACGGCCGCGCCGGTGAAGCGGCCGGCGCGCAGATCGTCGAGCGCGTCGTTCGCGTCCTCGAGCCGGTAGACGGTCGTCGTCGTGCGCACGGGGACCTGCGGCGCGAGCGCCATGAACGCATCGCCGTCGGCGCGCGTGAGGTTCGCGACCGAAGAGATCGAGCGCTCGCCCCAGAGGAGCGCGTACTCGAACGACGGGATATCGCTCATGTGAATCCCGCCGCAGACGACGCGGCCGCCCGGCGCGACCGCCGCGAGCGCGGCCGGCACGAGCGCCCCGGCCGGCGCGAAGATCAGCGCGGCGTCGAGCGGATCGTCGGGCCGCTCGTTCGAGCCGCCGGCCCAAACCGCTCCGAGGCTACGCGCGAACGCTTGCGCGTCGGTGTCCCCCGGCCTCGTGAACGCGTAGAGCTCGAGGCCGCGGTGACGGAGGATCTGCGCGACGATGTGCGCGGCCGCACCGAAGCCGTAGATGCCGATCCGCTTCGCGTCGCCCGCCTTCGTCAGTGTTCGATAGCCGATCAGGCCCGCGCAGAGCAGCGGCGTCGCCGAGACCGCGTCATACGATGCCGGAATCGGGAAGCAATAATCCTCGTGCGCGACCGTGAGCTCGGCATATCCGCCCGGAAGCTGATAGCCGGTGAAGCGCGCATCGGGACACAGGTTCTCGCGCCCCGACAGGCACATGCGACAGCGGCCGCACGTTCTTCCGAGCCACGGAACGCCGACTCGATCCCCGGGGCGGTACCGGGTCGCGCCCGCGCCGACCGCTTCGACGATGCCGACGATCTCGTGCCCGGGGACGAGCGGCAGCACGGGATCGGGCAACTCGCCGTCGACGATGTGCAGGTCGGTGCGGCAGACGGCGCACGCCTCGACGCGCAGCAGCAATTCCCGGGCGCCGGGCTCGGGAACGGGAAGCGAGCGCGGCTCGAGCCGCCTGCGCGGTTGCTCGAGCACCATCGCGCGCATCGCGCTCGCCTCCTAGGGGAATTGCCCGTTCTACTTCTGGAGCGGCCCCCGCAACGCGCCGACGACGTGCTCCCGATTTTGGACGACGAGGTAATACTGCTCGGGCGAGGACATAAGCTGATCGACGTGGTCCGATCTTAAGGTTCCGGTCGCGGAAAGGCGGCCGCGGCCTGCGTTCTCGATGAAGAACGTCGCGACGATATTGCCTTCCGGTCCGGTGGCACCCTTGCGAATGTGCACCGTGGTCGGCTCGGCGATTCTCGAGTACGTGAGCTGCACAGCGACCTCGGTCGTTTCCGGATCGACCGTGACCGTGGCCTCTCCGCGACCGTCCGGGTCGCCCGAGACCTCGGGTCCGGACAGCGAGACCTTGAACGTGACATCGTTCGCGAAGGCCGGTGCGGCGAGCACGGCCCACGCGGCCGCCGCGACGAGGCAAAGCCGGCCTGGGAGCTCGACTTTCGTTCTCACTCTTCGTGTCTCCTTCCACCGTGGCTACGGACTGGCCCCGCAGTTTACCCAAACCGGCGAGGCGCAGGGAGCGCACGGAGAAGCCGATTCGGCCGTCGGCGACGGCGCGCCGGCGTCTTCCGTCGGCATGCCGAGGCGCCGATCGCCCGAGCCGAGAAGGGCGAGGAGGGCTCAGTCGCCTTCGTCGAGGACCAGGTAGAACGTGCCGGCGAGCGCGATGCCCATCAGGAACAAGACCGGAAGCTCGATAGTCATTGTTGTCACCTCCGCGTCTCGGCAGCTGCAACTTGCGTGCCGGCGAGGGGAGGCGGAGGCGGCCGGTGCGGCCGCGCGGCCGCACCGGCCGCGCGGAATACCGCGGCGACGGGTGAGCGGGGACACAATACCGCTGGCTGCGAAGGACTGGACATAAGCGCCGCGCCGAGCGGGGCGGGGCCCCAAAAGGAAAAAAGCTCGACATCGCGATCGATCGGCGTTCGGCGCCGGCTTCCGGTCCGTCCGCGGTGATGCGCGGCCGTCGACGGCAGGCGGAGCGGCCGCGCTACGGCGCAATCGAGCGCACGAGGCGCGGATAGAAGTACAGAAGCGACCCGAACCGCGCGACATAGTGCACGTAGAACGCACCCCACAGCCCGTGGTTGCCGTGCCCGCGAAGCAGCCACCAGGCGCCGAGAAAGATGCCGAGCGACAGCAGCATCGCGTTGCGCATGTCCGCCGTTCGCGTCGCGCCGATGAAGATCCCGTCGAGCTGAAACGCCCAGACGCCGAGCAGCGGCGCCGCGGCGGCCCACGGCAGGTGAGCCCGTGCGGCCGCCCGCGCGGCCGGATCGACGGTCAGGAAGTCGATCAGGATCGGCCCGAGCATTGCGAGCGCCGCCGAGATCAGCACGGCGAGCCCGGCCGCCCAAGCGGTCGTCATCCGCGTCGCGGCCTCGAGGCCGGCTCGATGCGCGGCCCCGACGGCGCGCCCGACGAGCGTCTCCGTCGCGAATGCGATTCCGTCGAGAAAGAACGCGGCAAGCGAAAGGAACTGCAGCAGCACGGCGTTCGCCGCGAGGATCACGTCGCCCTGCCGCGCGCTCTCGGCGTTGAACCAGACGAAGACCGAGAGCAGCGCGAGCGTGCGGATCATGATGTCGATATTCACCGCGAACATGCGCTTTAGCCGTTCGCCGATCAGCAGCCGCTCGAGCGATATCCGCGCGCCGAGACGCTTCGCCTCGCGCGACGCGATCACAAGGCCCGCGGCCGCGGCCGTCGTCTCCGCGAGCAGCGTGCCGAGCGCGACGCCGCGCACGTCCCAGCCGAAACCGAGCACGAACAGCACGTCGAGCGCGATGTTCGTGACGTTCAGCAGCAGCTGAAGCACGAGCCCGAGGTCGGTGCGGCCGAGTCCGATGAGCCAGCCGAGCAGCGCGTAGTTCACGAGGGTGACCGGCGCGGCCCAGATCCGGATCTCGAAGTAGCTGCGGGCGAGCGATTCGACCCGTTCGCTGCCGTCGAGGAACGCGAACGCCGCGGCGCCGATTGGCCGTTCGAGCAGCACGATGACGATGCCGATCGCGACTGCGATCAGCAGCGCCCGGCCGAGCACGGCGACGATCTCGCCGGGGTCGTCGGCGCCGTGCGCCTGCGCCGTGAGACCCGTCGTGCCCATTCGGAGGAAGCCGAAGGCCCAGAAGATGAACGTGAAGATCAGCGCGCCGAGCGCGACCGCGCCGATATAGGCCGGATCCGGGATTCGGCCGACCACCCCGGTATCGACGACGCCGAGCAGCGGCGTCGTGACGTTCGAGATCATGACCGGCACCGCGATCCGCAGGATCGATCGGTGGGTCAGCGGCGGCGGGTTCTTCGAGGGCATCGGGCTCCGGGCGTCGATTCGGAACGGGTCCCGGCGCAGCACCGCGCACGGACGCCGTTCGGCGAGGCCGGGAGTGTATCGGAATGGCCGCGGCCGTGCGGCTCCGGCCGCAGCGCGGCCGTCAGGCCCGACGGCTGGCCTGTCGTCTGAGGTTTTCGTGCCGCGACGACCGTCCGTTAACGGTTAATCAACCGTAGATAACTCCCTGACGCGAAAACGAATCGAGTACGTTCTGCCCGTATCGGGCAGCGTAGACCGCCGTCCGAGAGATACGTTGGATCTACGCTCCAAGCCGGTGCAGAAGCCCATGAATACCTCGATTCTTTGCCGCTGCTCGCTCGCGGCGGCCGTCGGTCTCGTCGTCTCGGCCCCGGTCTGCGCGCAATCCTTCGACGAGGAGCTCGTCGTGACGGGACGCCGCCTCGAGGAGACGATCCCTCAGGAGCTCGAGCGCTTCGGCAACCGCCTCGAGACCGTCGATCGGTCCGCGATCGATCTCGGCGGCTTCCATGACGTGTCGCAGACGCTGCAGATGCAGGTCCCGGCGTTCTACGTCGCGCCGAAGAACGGGCCGTTCGACTATATGAACTGCTCGTTACAGGGCTCGCGCTGCGAGGACGTGCTGTTTCTCGTCGACGGCGTGCGGATCGCGAATCGCCTCTACAAAACGACGACCCCGCTCGACACGATCCCCGCCCACACGATCGACCGGGTCGAGGTGCTCTACGGCGGGCAGGGCATCTTCTACGGGACGCAATCGGTCGCCGGCGTCGTGAATATCGTGACGAGCTCGTTCAGCGGCGAGCCCGGCGGCAGCGTCGACATCGGCCTCGACGAGCACGGCGGTCGGCACGTCTCGGCCGACTATCGCACCGGTTTCGCCGGCCACCACTTCGTGCTGTTCGCGTCGCGGGACGAGTCGGACGGATTCGAGCCGTACGCCGACGAGGACATCGAGCCGAGCGCGACGCAGCGTAAGCGCGGCTACGAGGTCTCGACGTTCGGCTTGAAGTACGGCTACGACTTCTCGCCGAGCTCCCGGCTGTCCGTGCTGCTGCAGCGCACGGACAACGAAGTCGACAACGCGCTGCCGTACGGTATCGCGAAGCGGGTGAATCGGCGCGTCGAGGATCTCGTCACGCTGAAATGGGACTATGCGATCGGCGAGGACGTCGATTTCTACATCAAGGCGTACTACCACGACTGGGATACTCGATGGGACGATATCCGCAACGATATCGGGCCGGACGGCACGTTGACCGGCACGCAGACCGTGCTCTTCGCCGACACGTTCTGGGGCTTCGAGGATTACGGCGTGACGGCGCTCGCTAGCATCCGCGCAAACGACGCGATCGAGTATTCCGTCGGGTACGACTATCAGCGCTTCTGGGGTCACGACGACGTCTGGCGGATCGACGACAAGACCGAGACCGCGCACGCGCTCTACGGTCAGGTGCGCACGTCCGATACGGTGCTCCCGAATTCCGACCTCGCGTTCGGCGTGCGCTACAACACGACGAGCGGCAACGCCGACGGCACCGTCTGGAACTTCAGCGGCCGCCATGACCTCACGGACCGCCTGTATCTGCGCGGCCAGATCGGCACGTCGTTCCGTCTCCCGGACGCCGAGGAGCTCTATCTCAACGAGGAGAACGCGGAGGCGGGCAACCCGAACCTCGAATCGGAGGAGAGCCGCAATTTCGAGATCGGCCTCGGCGGCGGATCCGCGAGCGGAACGTTCGGCTGGCAGCTAGTCTACTTCGCGCGCGAGGTCGACAACCTGATCGGTGTCGATTTCGACGACCCGGCGTTCCCGGACGGCATCTACACGAACTTCGATCGCACCGCGAAATTCGACGGCTTCGAGCTGATTCTGAACGGCAACCTGACCGATACGCTTTCGGCGAGCCTCAGCGTAACGGTGAGCGATGCCCGGCTCGAGGGCGCGAGCGGCCAGATCCAGGATATTCCCGAGTCGCTCGCGAAACTCGGGTTGACTTACCGGCCGACGGCCGCGCCGCTCGAGCTCGGCGTCTCGCTTCTCCGCGTCGGCGATGTCTACGACGACGTGAGCCGGATCGGGCGTATCGAGCACGGCGGATATACCGTCGTCGACTTGAGCGGCGCGTACTATCTCGACCCTGCACGGCGCCATCGCATCGGCGTCAGGGTCGAGAACGTGTTCGACGAGGAGTACGCGACGTCGCTCGGCCGAGGGGCGCGCGATATCGACGGCTCGGCGTACGCGTACCGCAATCTCGGCGCGCCGCGCGGTGTGACGTTGAGCTACGGCTTCCGCTGGTGAGCGAGGCTACTCGTCGATCAGCGTCTGGTCCGGGTTCTCGGGCCGGCATTCGAACGGCTGGATCTCGAGATCGGACGGCGCGTACGTCGCCGTCGCCGGCGGAAAGCGGCGCGTGAAGAAGACGGGATCGTCGAACACGATCGAGACTTCGAGCCGATTCGTCTCCGCGTCGAAACGTACGCGCTCGACCGACGTCAGCGCCTCCGAGTGCAGCATGCCCCGGATCGGCATCCCCGGCGTCTCGACGTACTGGCTCAGCACGCCGGCCGAATAGTTCGCCGTCTCGATCACGAGCGTGTCGCCTTCGAAGCGGCCGATCGAATGGCCGAGCGTCGTGCGCGGGCCGTCGGCCGGATGCTCGGTGACATCGAGATGGACGATGCGCTCGACGTCCATCCACTCGTGCTTCAGGATGATCTTGCTGCCGTCCCGTCGGATCGACAGCGGCGTGCCCGGCGCGAACCACACGCGCCGAATCGATACCGGATTGCAGCGGAACGTCGGATCGTCGGTGAACGGATCGTACGCCGCGACCGCGGCCTCGCCGGCCGGCGTCATGAAGCTCAGCATCGGCTGGTCTCCGCTCGGCGTGCTGCTCGCCGTCTCGCGCATCCACGTCCCGTAGATGTCGCGGCGACTGATCTCCTCGCGGCTCGAGGCCGCGCCGCGAGGCCCGTTTACGTCGAGCACGCGGCCGTCCTCGAGCTCGACCGACGTGAAAAAGCAGCCGTAGGGATTGCGGCGCGCTTGCGAACCGCGCAGCGTCACGACGGTGCCAGGCGTGAGCATCTCTGGCCGAATGCCGTTGCGCGAGAGCTGCGTGACGCTGTGCGACTCGCAAACGTACTCGCGCGTGAGGCCGTTCTCGTCGACGGCCGAAACGTGCAGATACGCATGCGGATTGCGCCGCTCGAGCTCGATGACCGTACCGGTGATCACGACGGGCTTGTCGGCATCGAAGTGCGGCGCGAAAGCGTGGTGCGCGGCCGCGTGCGGCACGACGCCGAGCAACAGGGCAAGCGTCAGGGTCCGTAGTCTCATTCTCGAGCCTCTGCCCAGGGGGCGATCGTCGCAGACTATACCGGAAGCCGAGCCTCGGAGAGGCCGGAAATCCAAAGCGGCGATCGCCCGGAGCCGCGGGGAGCGCGGCTCGGAGGCCGCGGCCCGCAAGCCGCGATGGCTTCGGTCGAGGTAGTATCGCGGGAAGCTGCGCCGACATCGCCGCGAAGCGGACCGAAGGAGTGATCACGAGCATGCCGACCGACGATACCGCACAGCGTCTCTTCCACGGGCTCGACGCTATCCGCCGGCTCGTCCGCGATCACGCCGCGGAGGCGGACCGCCGCTTCGCGCTGACCGACGACGTCGTGCGCGCGCTCGTGCAGCACCGCCTGTTCCGGCTGTGGATTCCACTCCGCTACGACGGCCTCGAGCTCGGCCTTCCGGACGCGCTCGAGATTTATCAGGCGGCGGCCCGGATCGACGGCTCGTTCGGTTGGGCCGTGATGATCGGGGCGGGCGGCGGACTCTTCGGCGCGTATCTCGAAGAGCCCTCGGCGCGTGCGATCTTCGCTCCTTCGAATGCCGTGATCGCCGGCTCGGGCGCGCCGGACGGGCGGGCCGAGCGCGTGCCCGGCGGCTATCGCGTGCGCGGCCGCTGGCGCTACGCGAGTGGCGCGCCGTATGCGACGACGTTCACCGCGAACTGCATCGTCACGAGCGGCGGCGAGCCCGTCGAAGGCGAAGACGGCGCGCCGCTCGTCAGAGCGATGGCGTTTCCGCGTACCGACGTCGAGATCGTCGAGACCTGGGATGCCGTCGGGATGCGCGCGACGTCGAGCCACGACTTTAGAGTCGACGACGTCTTCGTGCCCGAGGCGATGAGCTTCAGCGTGTTCACGGATCCGCCCCGCGAGCCGGGCCCGCTGTATCGGTTGCCGTTCCAGGTGCTCACCGAGCTTCCGGTGCTGGCCGTCGCGCTCGGGATCGCGAGGCATGCGCTCGATGCGTTCGTCGAGCTCGGCGCCGGCAAGAAGATGCTGGGATCGAAGGCCGTGCTCGGCGACGACGCGACCGCTAGGGCCGCGTTCGCCGACGCGCATGCCGCCTGGCGAATCGCGCGCGACGCCGCTCGCGGGCTCGCGGAGCGGGCATGGCGAGCGGCGATTACGGGGCGCGAGCTGACCGAAGCGGAGCTCGCGGAGATCACGGCGGCGAGCGTGCATGCGGTTCGGCGTTTGCAAGCCGCGGTCGACGAGATGGCGGCGATCGCCGGGATGACGGGTATCGAACACGGCTCGGAGCTCGGGCGGGCTCGGCGCGATCTGTTGGCGCTCGGCGCGCACGTCGCGGTCTCGCCGCGGCAGCTCGCAAACGCGGGTCGGGTGCTGCTTACGCCGGGCGCGTACGTTTCGCGGTGACACGCTTCGGGTGTTTCGTTTCCTCGCTGCGGGTGCCGGCCGAGAGCCGCTCGGCGCTCCGAATTTGTGACTCAAACCCGCGTCAGCGCCGCAGCGATGCGGCTGAATGTCCTGTCCGGCTCAGCCGACGGACGGCTCATGCTTCGAAAACTTCGTATCGCCGCGCTGCTCTATGTCCTCTTGTTCGTCGCCGTCGGCCACGTGCTGACGCAAGTGCGAGCTCGATCCTGGGAAGACACGCTGCTCGTCACGGTGCATCCGGTCGCGGGCGACGACTCGCCGGCGACCCGTGCGAGGATCGAGCGGCTCGATCCGTCGGAGCTCGAGCCGCTCGTCGTATTCTTCGCGAAGGAGGCGTCGCGCTACGGGGTGCTCGTCGCGACGCCGTTGAGCTTTCAGCTCGCCCATCCAGGTGCGAACGCGTTGCCTCGGAACCGCGGCCGATCGTTCGTCGACGCGCTCGCCTTCAGCTTGCGTTTGCGATGGGCCGCGCTGATCGCGAACCGACGCGCGGACCTGCCGTCTCCCGATATCACGCTGTTCGTCGTCTTCCACGACGGCGCCGTGACGCCGACGCTCGAGCATTCGGTCGGGCTGCGGAAGGGCCTGGTCGCCGTCGCGAACGTGTTCGCGGATCCGTCCGCCGTCGGATCGAACCGCGTCGTGATCGCGCACGAGCTGCTCCATACGCTGGGCGCCACGGACAAATATGATCCGCAGACGAACTTGCCGGTCTACCCCGAAGGCTATGCCGACCCGGATGCCGTGCCGCTCTATCCTCAGGCGAAGGGCGAGCTGATGGCGGGGCGCATACCGCGGAGCGCGGCGAGCGCGGACATCCCCACGGGGCTCGACGCGGTCGTCGTCGGGCCGGTCACGGCCGCGGAGATCGGCTGGATAAGATGACCGAAACGGGCTCGCGGTCGTGCGGCTCGCACTTTTTCGTATGCCGCGGTATGAATGAGCCGATCGGCCGACGACCTTTTACCGGTGAGCACTCATCTATTCGTATACGGCACGTTACGGCGGGGCTATCGAGGCGAGATGCAAGCGCTCCTCGAGCGCCGTGCCGAGTTCGTCGACACGGCGTTGTTCCGCGGCCGGCTCTTCCTCGTCGACGATTATCCCGGTGCGATCCCTTCGTCGAAGCCGGACGACATCGTGCACGGCGACGTTTTTCGCTTACGCGATCCAGCCCTCGTGCTCGCCGAGCTCGACGCATACGAGCGGTGCGGCGCAGAAGGCTCCGGTAGCGAGTACTACCGTAAGCAGGCCGCCGTGCGGCTCAGCTCCGGCCGTCGTATCGACGCATGGATCTACCTCTACGGCCGGCCGACGCTCGCGCTTCGGCCCATTCCGTGCGGCGACTATCTTCGCTGCGTAAGACTGCTCGGCTGATCAATGCGGTCCGGGCGGCGCACTGCAGAGGCGAGCGGCGCGGGAACGCGCGCTCGACGCCGCGGCTATAGCGTATAACCTGCTTCCTGGAGCATCTGCCGAATGCGCTGCTGGATTTGTGGCCCGAGCGACATGCCCCACGCTTGTCCGGCGAGCGCGCTCTGTTGCGCGATCGCCGGTTGCGCTTCGATGAGCTTTCGGCCGATATCACTCGTGTAAAACGCGATCAGCGCACGGATATCGTCGTGCGTGAAGTGTTGGTCGTAGATGTCCGCAATCTGGCTCAGCAGCGACGGAGTGTGCTCCTCGAGGACGCTTTGAACCGCTTCCGGCAGCGCGTCGAGGACTTGCTGTGGGATGGCTGGGTTATTCGCACGCACGACGTTCGCAAGCTGCGCGCCCATCAGCTGCGACATCTGCTGCGTGATCGCCGCGGCTTCCGTCATCGCCAGCAGCCGCTCGATATCCGCATGCTTCGGGTCTTGCGCAAACGCGGTCTGCGCCCAGATCGCTCCGGCGCAGACGATAAGGACGAGACGGGACGTTTTCACTCGTTGTGCTCCTTCGGGTGTGCTCCCATGCCATTGGGCATATTCGTGGAGAATTATCGGATCGTCAATGTTATCGTTAATGACACGAGCGCCTCGGTGCCGTGGCGTTCGCGGTGCTCGGCCGAGCGCTCCCGCAGGCCGCGCGGCGCCGCGCTATCATGCGCTCGTGGCTAAGCTGCTGATCAATCTGCGCGGGGTTCCGGACGACGAGGCGGAGGAGATCCGCGAGCTGCTCGATGAGCACGGGATCGCGTATTACGAGACGCCGCCGAGTCGATGGGGAGTCTCCGCGGGGGGGATCTGGCTCCGCCGACGCGAGGATATCGAGCCGGCGGAGCGGCTGATGGCCGAGTATCAGCGGCGGCGCGCCGAGACCGCGCGCGCACGCTATCGAGCGGCGGCGCTCGAAGGCCTCCGCCCGTCGATATGGATGGTTTGTCGAGAGAACCCGGTCGGTGTCATCGCTGCGCTGATCGGTATCGCGTTTGCGATCGGGCTGCTGGCCTTGCCCTTCGTGCTCCTTTAGCATCGGCCGGTGGGGCGGCTCGCGCTCGCCCGTTGCGCGGCGGCAATCTTCTTGTGGCCGCACCCGCTGCGGCGGTCGTCCGATCCTCGCCGTCGGCGCTCGCCGGCGCCGCTCCTCGTGAAACTACCGATGGCGCGCTGGCCGAACGCATGTTTTGTTCGCTTATGCGATGCGTGTGCTCCTCGGCATAGACGGCTCGCGCCATGCGCTCCGTGCCGCTCGCTTCATCGGCCAGTATCTCGCCGCGGACGACGAGGCCGAGCTTCATGTCGTTCACGCGCTGCCTCATGCGTCTACATCGGGCCGCCAGACGCGGGACGTCCGGCGCATCCCTTCGGATGTTCGAGCGATGCTGGACCGAGCGATCAGGCGGCTCGGCCCGCGCAAGCTCGACGTGCGGCCGATCGTGCGGCGCGGGTTTCCAGCGACGGTCGTTCCCGAGCTTGCGATCGAAGGCGGCTACGATCTCGTCGTCGTTGGTGCGAAAGGGCGCAGCGATGCGCCGTTTCTCGATCTCGGCAGCGTCGCGCTCGCGGTGCTCGAGCATGTGCCGACGAGCGTGCTGATGACGCGCGAGCGCGATCCGCGGCGCCGACAGCCGCGTCCGAGCGAGAGGTTCCGCATCGTCTTCGCGACGGACGGCTCGACCTACGCGAAGACGGCGGCGGACGCGTTTTTTCGCTTCTTCGACATTCCGGATCTCGCCGCGACGGCCGTCGCCGTTGCGGACGTGCCGAGCCCGACGGCGCTGCGCCGGATGTCCGCCCGGCAGCGCGAGGAGCACGTGACCCACCTCGAGGAGGAGGCGGCGCGCTGGGTCGGCCAGCTCGGGAAGCAGCTCGAGCGGCACGACGTTCAGGCGGAAACGCGCGTCCTTCGGGGCCGGCCGGCGAGGGCGCTGGTCCGGGCCGCAGAGAAAGGCGATGCGGGCCTCATCGTGCTCGGCTCGCGCGGCACGCACGGCACCTGGCGGCCGCGTCTCGGCAGCACGGCGCTCGGCGTCGCGAGGCGCTCTCCGTGCACGGCGCTGATCGTTCGCTCGCCGACCGGCAGGTGAGCCGAGTCACGGCGGCCGCCGGGGCTCCCGGCAGCTGCGGCAGCTCATTCCGCTCGCAGCGCGCCTATCGGGTCTACGTGCACCACGCGTCTTGCCGGAACATAGGCTGCCGCGACGGCCGTGAAGCCGAGCAGCCCTGCCGCGACCGTTCGATCCCGGAGCGGCCTGTCCCGGATTCGGGATCGGTGCGGATAAGCTCCGCGCAGCGGAGGCTGCGCGGAGCGCTGGCCTTACTCGACCAGAGCCTGCATCACGACCGACTCGAACTCGAACCACGCATCGTTGCTGTAGGTTTGAACCATCAGCAGCGCGACGAGGTTCTCCTGCGGGTCGACCCAGAAATACGTGCCGTAGAAGCCGCTCCAGCTGAAGCTGCCCTTCGACAGGAGCGATCTGCGGGCGGCGGGATCGCTGACGACGCTGACGCCGAGGCCGAACCCTTCGCCGGGAGGACGGCTCGGATGGATGCCCGTGTTGAGGCCCGGGAGCCCTTCCTTGATGACGGGCGACCCCATGAGCTCGACGCTCCGCGGGCTCAGGATTCTCACGCCGTCGAGCTCGCCGCCGTTCGCGAGCATCATCGCGAACCGCGCGTAGGCCTCGGGGGTTCCCATCAAACCGCCGGCGCCGGAGAAATAGACGGGGCTCGACATCGAGTCGGGGTCCGGACGCGGCTGGAAGCCGTTGGGACCGCCGATATAGGTCTTCACGAGGCGCTCGCGTTGCGCCGCATCGGGCCAGTAGGAAATATCCCGCATGCCGAGCGGCTCGAACAGCCGCTCCGCGAGAAACTCGGCGAAGCTCTGCCCCGAGACGACCTCGACGATGCGTGCGAGCACGTCGAAGCCGCCGACGGCGCTATACGCCCACTGCGAGCCGGGCTGGAAATCGAGCGGAATCTCGCCCAAGTCGTCGACCAGGCTGACGCCGACGTCCTCGCGCTTCGCATAGTGCGCTTGGCTTTCCGCGTTGCCGACGCGCCCGCTCATCAGGCCCGACGTGTGCGTCAACAGGTCGACGATCGTGATATCCCGCTCCGCCGGCACGGTGTCGTACTCGGGAGGCGGGCCGCCGAAGCCGCCGGTGCCGGTCCCCTGGTTGCGAATGACGGCGACCTTTTGCCCCGCGAAGCTCGGCAGGTACTTCGAAACCGGATCGGTGAGCTGGATGCGGCCTTCCTCGACGAGCATCAGCACCGCGACGGCGGTCACGGGCTTCGTCATCGAAGCCAGACGGAAAATCGCGTCGGTGCGCATCGGCGTGCCGGCTTCGACGTCCATCAGGCCGTGCGCCTCGAGATGCGCGATGCGCCCGTTTCTCGCGACGAGCGTCACAGCGCCCGAGAAGCTGCCCGCGTCGATATGCCGGTCGATGAGCTCGCCGATCCGCTCGAGGCGCTCGCTGGACAGCCCGACGCTCTCGGGAACGACGACTTGCGCGGCGGCCGCGAACGATGCGGCCGCGAGCACCGGCAGCGCGATCGCGCGAAACAGCTTCGTTGGCATTCGAACTCCCCCCTTTCTTCGAACAGATCTCTGGTGCGCGAGGCTGCGCTTCACGCTGCGTCAGCGCTGCTGTTGCGCACGCTCGTATCGCGACGTCTCGATATAGTTCCGCACCGCGGAGTTGCCTTCGTGGCAGGCATACTCATAGATCACGTAATCCGGATCGCGCTTCCACGGGTACGCGGCGGTCCACGGCTGGACCATCATCTCCGGGTCGTGCGTCGTGATCTCGTACTCGATCGTGTCCTCGTCGACGCGGGTGAACCGCTCGATGAGCCGCATCGATTCGCTCGTCGGAATGTTATTGCCCGGGGGCGCGCCCGGCGTCACGACGTTCACCATCGGCGTCTGGCCGTTGAAGTTCGTCGTCTCGACGACGAGCGTGTTGCCTTCCCACCGGCCGCGCGAGTCGCCCATCCACAGCTTGATGTCGTCAGCGAGCGGCGGGCGGCCGTCGAGCGGCACGATGCGGACCTCGTGAATCATCTCGAGGCGAATCACGACGTAGCCGGGCGTCTGCCAGATCTCGATGCCGTTGTTGTATTGCATCGGAAACATCGACGCCGGCAGACCGCGCGTGATGCAGCGGTCCCAGCTGTCGAAATCCTCGAGCGTGTCGAACGGGATATCCTGCCAGCTGCTGCCCATCGTCGCTGACTTCGCCCGGCCTGCCGCGGTGAGCGCGGGGAGCCGGCCGTTCGGCGGATCGACGATCAGCGACGCCTGGCGCTGCGGCACCTGGCCGGCTTCGGCCCAATGCCCCATTCCCATCTGATTCGACGACGTCTCTTGCTCGTAGCGGGTATTTCGCGCCTCGATCGCGGCCGCGCGTTCCGCGAACTCCTCGTCGGTCAGATAAGCGCGGGTGCCGAGCTCGACGGGGCGCTCGAGCGGCGTCAGCGTCATGTGCCGGATCGGCCAGCGTCCTTGCAGGTCGGGATCGCCCCAGGGCGTCGTCGGATGTGCCCACTCGCCGCCGTCCTGCGCCGCGGCGCCCGCCGGCAGCCCCGCGGCGCCGACGCCGATCGCGAGCGCGCCGGCCATCACGGCTCGTCGCAGCGTATCGGTGGCTCGCGCGGATTCCCGTCGAATCGCCTCCCGCATATCGATCGCTCCTTGCATCGTTCACGCTCGTCCGCGGGCGTAGAGCTTAGCAACCGATCGCCGGAAGGGTCCACCTCGGCCGACCGAAGCGCTCGTGAGCGCTGCGGCGGAGCGGCCGCGCTCCGACGGCTTCGATCTTCACGTGCGCGAAGGCTCGAGCGGTTCGACGGCGTGC
Source organism: uncultured Gammaproteobacteria bacterium (assembly GCA_964388365.1). Lineage (GTDB taxonomy): Bacteria > Pseudomonadota > Gammaproteobacteria > Steroidobacterales > Rariloculaceae > ZC4RG20. The sequence continues at coordinate 14,575 of CAYMAF010000001.1, forward strand.
GAGCGCCGGCGGCGTAGCATCGGCCGGATCAGGCGACGGTACGCAAGCGCGAGGCCCGTCCAAACCATGATCGCCGAGACCGCCGAGACCGCTCCGGCGACGGTCTGACCGACAACGCCGAGCGCCTCGCCGGTATGCATAAACCGAACCCAGCTGCGCGCGCGGCGCGCCGGTGACAGGCTCGAGAAAGGCTCCCAAGCCAGGACTTCGCCGTTTGCGGCATCGAGCGTGAGCGTGTGCCTTCGCTGCGGCTGGCGGCCGTTGCCCTGATCGATCGTGAACACGATGCCTCGCGCTTCGGTCGCGCGGCCGCCGGGCAGCTGCAGCGTGATGTCGTTCCATCGCTCGTGCTGTCGCGCGGCGATATCGAGCAGCGCGTCGAGCGAAAGGCGCTGCGTTCGGCCGGCGGAAGACATCGCCGGCTTGGTGTCGGGGCTCGGCGGCGTCGCCGGCCTGCGTCCGGCGCGCGCCGCTGGCGGCGTCTCGCCGAAGCTGCGGTAGAGCAGGTCGTTCACCCAGCGGTAGGAGAACACCGTCGCCGTCGCGACGACGACCGTGAGCGGCAGCGCGATCCAAATGCCGAAGACGTGATGCCAATTGAAGTCCCGCGCATGAGACGTGCGCGGCCGCGTATCGAGAAGCAGCCTGGCTTTCAGCATCGGCCACCTCATCACGCGCGGCAGCCACAGATAGAGGCCGGACAGGATCAGGAACAGGAACGCGAGGTTGCTTGCGCCGGTGATCGCACGCCAGATTCGGCGGTTCTCTCCTTCGGCGTTGAACCAGCGGTGCCAGCCCGTGACGCTGCGGAAGAAGGCCTCGAGCTCGGTCGCGCCTTCGCCGAGCACCTCGCCGGTGTAACGATTCACGAAAAGCGCGCCGCTGCGCCCGGCCGCGAGCTTAGCCGGCGCGGCCGGATCGCTTTTGATCGAAACGCTCGTCGGGGCGAAATCTGGCCGCTCGAGACGAGCGGCCGAGATCAGCGCTTCGATCGGCCGGGTCGCCGCGCCGGGCTCGGGATCGGCATAGAGGCTTCGATTCGCCCAATCGATGATCTGACGCTCGTACGTCAGCGCCACGCCGGTCACGGACATCATCAGGATCACGAGCCCGGCCGCGACGCCGCTGCCGAGATGGAGCCAGAAAAGCATTCTACGGATCATGGGATTCCCCGATTGCCGAGCGAAGCGGGTCGCGGCGCGGCCGTCAGAACGACGCGTTCAGGCTCAGCCAGAAGTTGCGCGCCTTGTCCTTGTTGTTGTAGTCGTCGAGATACGAAGGCGTGTAGGTCCCGTCTCCGTTGTCCGTGAAGACCGTCTGGAAGCTCGTGAAATCCTGATCGAGCAGATTGTTGACGCGCGCCGCGACGCGTAGCTTGTCGCTGATCCGATATTGCATGCCGAGGTGCAGCACCTCGTACGGCTCGTAGTACCGCGGGTTGCCGTCGTCGTCTACGCTGCCGCGATAGCGGCGCGAGCGCATTTCGCCTTGTAGCTGCATCGACAGCTTCTCGGTGATCGTCCAGTCGAGCGTCGCGTTCAGCATGTGCTTCGCCGATTGCGTCAGCGGCAAGCCGATCTCGTTGCCGCTGCGGCGCTCGCTGTCGGTATACGTGTAGTTCGCCCGCAGCGCTAACGCATCGCTGATCCAGTAGCGTCCCGCGAGCTCGACGCCCTGGATGCGTGCCTCATCGATATTGACGTACTGATTGACGTTTCCGGTGCCGAGCACGGCCCAGTACTCGCCGAGATTCACGCACGGGCGCACGCCGCCGGTCTCCGTGCAGCTCCGGCTGACCTCGGAGCGCTCGATCTTGTCCCGAAAGTCGTTGTGGAAAACCGTGACGTTGAACTGATGCCCGCGCGGCGCGTTCCAATAGGCCGCAATCTCGCTGTTGACGCTCTTCTCGGGCTCGAGATACGGGTTGCCCGCCCACGGAATCGTGCCCTGACCGCCGAACCCGGTGATGCCGTCGTAAAGATCGGTGGTTTTAGGGGGCTTGTAGCCGGTGCTGATGCCGCCCTTCACGGTCCACGCGGAGCTGAGCTGGTAGACCGCGTAGGCGCGAGGACTGACGTGCCCGCCGAAGAGATTGTGATCGTCATGACGGACGCCGAATGTCAGCGTGAGCCTCTCCGTGGGCCGATAGTTGTCCTCGACGAACAGGGACCGCATCTCGTGCGTCTGCACGGTGCCGTTGCCGTATCCGCCGCGTTCCATGCCGAAGACACCGTCCTCGAGCTCGCCGTCGATGAGCTGCCCGCCGACGATGAGGCGATGTTTGTCGTCCCGCAGCGGGATATCCAGCTTCGCGTCGAGCGTGTACTGCGCGCTTTGCATCGTTCGCTTCGGCCGCGGCAGGAATGCCGCTTCGGCTGCGGCCTGGCGTTGCGCGACGTCGAGCCCTGCATACGGCCCCGTCCCGTCGTACATCGCCTGCAGCAGCCTCCGCTCTTCGACCGAGAACGGAAGCGTACGCCCGTGGTTGTCGGTCTCAATGTGAGTTAGGGATACGAGACTCTCGCCGAAGCTCCATTGGCCTTTGTGCGTGATCGACCACTGCTCGCGAGTGAAACGCTGCTCGGCGCGATAACCGACGCGCGGAGCGACGAGCCCGCCTTGCGCGCGCCAGATCGTCGCGATGCTGTCGACCGTGCCGAGCGGATACGCTTCGCTGCCGAGGTTGTTCGTGAACGGTGTGTTGTCGTATTCCTGCCGCGAGTCGTCGATTTCGAACGTGAACCTTTGCATGTCGGTCGCTTGGAAAGTCAACGTGGCACCGTACGATTCGTTCACGTTGTCGACGGTCTTGCCGCCGCCGCCGAAGCCGAGAGCACGCTCGTGCGGCTGACCGGATGGATCGTAGACGACGTCGTACTCGGGCTGAGACGCGTTGCGCTCGTAACGTGAGCCGCGCAGCGCGATGCCTAGGCGATTCGCGACGAGCGGGCCCGTCAGCGAGAAGTCGAACGTCGTGTCGGCGCCGAACACGTCGTTCTCCTGGTCGCTGTGCGCGATCGTCGTCGAACCGTGCCACCGGTCGCCGACGCCGCGTGTGATGACGTTGATCACGCCGCCGAGCGCGTCGGCGCCGTACAGCGTGGACGCGGGGCCGCGGATGATCTCGATGCGCTCGATCGCGTCGAGGGGCGGGATGTGGTTGAACTGGTTACCCCCGAACGCATTCGGGTATATGTCGCCGTGATTGTTCTGGCGGCGGCCGTCGATCAGGAGCAGCGTGTAATCGGCGCCCATGCCGCGCATGCTGATCGTCCGCTGGCCGGTCTTGTCCGAGGTCTCGCCGATGTCGACCCCTTCGAGGTCGCGAACCGCATCGGTCAGCGTCAAGTACGGCCGCTGCCGCAGATACTCGCCGGAGACGAGGCTGATGCTCGCCGGTGCGTCGGTCACCTTCTGCTCGAAGCCAGAAGCGGTCACGACGATTTCCTCCATCGCCGGCTCGCCGTGACGAGACCTCGAGCCGTCGCCCGAGTCGGCGAGGGCCGGAGCGCTTGCTCCGATCGCTGCCGTGCAGACGAGAACGGCGATCGAAGATCGGCGGGCGAGAAGTACGGAGCGCTTCACGGTCGACAGAGCCGCGAGGCGCGAAGAGGAGTCCTGTTTCATGGGCGATCTGCCTTCTCGATCTGGTTGATCTGCGGCCGAGTGACCGGTCTTGCCCACCGGGTCGGCGAGCGAAAGTGTAATGAGAGCGATTTGCATTCGCAAATGAGAGTCGATCGCGATATGGGTCGAGGGAAACGGCCCGGCTCCGGAGCCGCACGGCGACGACGCGAACGTGCTTCGGGGCACGGCCGCTTCGGTCGAAGGTCATGGGCTACGGCGGGATGCCGGTTGACCACGCGAACGAGCCCGGCTCGAGCTCGATCCCGAGATCGAGCCGCGCGGTCGTGACGGAGACGCATCCGCGAGCGGCACGGCAACCTGCTCGTCGGCACGTTGAAAGCGGCGGAGCTTTATCGCATGGTCTGCGCCGCGATCGCGTCGTGCATAGGGAGGCGCGCATCGAGGGTCTCGGCCGTGGCCGCGATGCCGAGACCGGTATTGACGGCTACGTGTGCCTGTTTGCTCGAGCATGCTTCGGGCGCAGGATTGTGCGGCTCGTGTGCGCGCGGAAAGCGGTTCGACCCCGAGCGGCGCGCGCGACCACAGGCGGAGAACGGATGGAAATGTCGAAGCAGCCTATCGATTCGCGCTATGTCCTGATCGTCATCGACATGCTCGAGGACTTTTTCGAGCCGCCGAGCGGCCTCGCGAATCTACGCGCGAATCTCGTCGCGCGGACCAACGAGCTCGTCGGCGCGTTTCGCCGCGCGGGGCATCCGATCGTCTGGGTCCGCCAGGAGTTTCGCCCGGACTTGGAGGACGCATTCCTCGACATGCGGCGGCGGCAGCGGCGCGTCACGATCGCCGGCACGAAAGGGGCGGAGATCCTGTCGGAGCTCGAGCGCCGTGAAGCCGATCCCGTGATCGTGAAGAAGCGCTACAGCGCGTTCTTCGGGACGCCGCTCGAGTCGATGCTCGCCGATTGGCAGCCGCGGACGATCGTCGCCGCCGGCGTGAACACGCACGCGTGCGTCCGCACGACGGTGATCGATGCGTATCAGCGGGACTACGACGTCGTCGTCGCGGACGAGGCGGTCGCGTCTTACGACCGGGAGTACCACGAGGTGTCGAAGCGCTATCTCGACGGCGGAATCACGCGGTTTCTGTCGAATGCCGCGATCTCGGCGATGCTCGATCGCGGCGCGGCGTGACGTCGCGGCCGAGGCGCGAAGCGCGCCGCCGGCGAGGAACCCGCGCGCCGGGATGCCGTTTCCCGCTACGCCGTGCCGGCCGCCGAGGCTTCGGGCTCGCGGTAATACCGTTGTCCCTTGTCGAGCACGCGGCCGTTGTAGCTCGCGACGCCGAGCTCGAGGCTTCGGGCGATCCGTCTCGCGCGCGTGACGAAGTGCTCGGCCGCCGCGGGCGGGCAGACCTCGTAGGCGGTTTCCTCGAAAAGCGCGAGCCAGCGGTCGAAATGCAGAGCGTCGACGGGCAAGGGCGCGTGCTTTTGCATCGGGCTGCCGTGGTACGCGCCCGACATCAGTGCGACGGAAGACCAGAACACGCACATCCGCCCGAGATGAGCATCCCAGTCCGCGATGCGCGCGTCGAAGATCGGGCCGAGCAGATCGTCCTCGCGAACCTTCGCGTAGAACGAGTGCACGAGGCGCTCGATCATCGCCGCGTCGATGCCCGTTCGCGCGATGATGTCCGCGACGATCTTGCTGCGCCGCTCGGATATCGGCATCGGATCCTCCGGATAGACTCGGGCCACTCTACCGCGTCGCCGGGCGGCGGTTAAGCGCGTCGACGTTCGGGAAATACGCATTTCCGGGCGGCGCCCGAGAACCGGATTCGGACCCGGCACGCGTGGCCGCGCTTTTGGCCGTATCCTCGCGGGCCGATATGGGGGCCGCTTCCGGCGGCCTTCGTTACGCCTCATCGGGCTCTAATTGGCCGCCGGCTCGGCGGCCGCGGGCGCGCTCAGCGTCTTGCGCCGCCCGACCATCGCGCCGAGCACCGCGGCCGCGAGCGACAGCACGAGCGCGGCGAACGTGATCCACGCGGCGGCGCTCGCCTCCGGCTGAATCTGCTCGGCGCGCGCGGCGAGCGCGCCGCTCGAGCGCGCCTGCTGCATCAGCTGCGCGGCGCCTTCGCGTGCTGCCTCGGCGGCCCTGACCGGATCGTCCGCGTTCGCCTCGACATTCTGCGCCGTCCGTTCGAGCGTCGCCCGGACCTCGCTCTGCGGCAGGCCGGTCACCGACGCGATCCGCGCGGCCGTCTCGGAGTCCCTGAGGCGCTCGGCGATCTGCTGCGCCGTGCCGGAGGTGTCGATACCGACTCCGCCGCCCTGCGCTTGGACGGCTTGGCCGAGCGTCTCGGTCGCGCCGCCGACGACGCGGAACGCGCCGCCCGCAAGCGTCGTGACGCCGCTCGTCGCGAAATAGGCCATGAGCAGCACGCTGACGACCCAGACGAGCGCGCCTTCGAAAAAGCTCGTGGACCGGTCGGTGATCGCGCTGACACGCGTCGCGGTCAGCCCGCCGACGAACAGCGCGACGAGCAGCGAGACCGCACCCCAGATCCCGGCGCCCGTCCCGAGCGTCGCCGCTTCGGTTTCGCCCGGCTCGACGGCCGAGATGCCGACGGCGAGCCCGAGTGACGTCAGCAGCATCAGCAGTCCGAGCGCGACGAGCACGCCTCCGAATATGCCGCCCCACGAGACCTTCATGCCGTCGGCTCGTGCGAACGGCGAAGGCCAGCCGCGGCGACGCTCGTGGTAGCGGCGCTCTTGCATGGGTCTTTGCTCGGCGACGGTAGCCATGGCTATCTCCCTGATTCAAAGGCCTGAACCAGGTTGGCGATGCAAGGGCCATGCCGTTCGACGGTCGCGAAGCGGCCGCTACCGTCCGCGCATCATCCTGTCGATCACGTGGTACGGCATGCGGTCGAGCAGCAGCCGCTCCGCGCGCTCCTGCTCGTCGCGCAGCGCGAGCTCGCGCGCATAATCGAGATCCGATCGAAAGAGCTCTTCCTGCATCTGCGCTTCGGCAGGCGACAGCGGCTCCTCGCAGACGGTGCGGCGGATATGCGTCCCGGTGACCCTCGTTTCGCGGCAGACGGGCTCGGGATCCGCGGCCGGCTTCGGGGCGATCTCGATGACATCGGCGACGTCGCCGTCGAACGGCATTGCACGCGCCGCCGGGGCGGGACTCAACGAGGCGTGGAGGGGCGGCGTGGAGTGGGGGGCGGCGCATGCGGCCAGCGCGATGGCGGCCGCCGGACAGGACAATCGTGTGACGTTCACAGCGCCTCCTATTGCAACGAACGGCGTTGCCTCGGGCCGAGTGCGCGGAAAAGGCTCGAGATCGAGAGTGTCGCGTAGTTTGCGTCTCGGGGGAAGCCGGGGGCGTTTACGGTCTCCGCCGATGCGGCGCTGCATCCTCCGAGCGCCGCCGGTCGGCGTCTTACGAGCGCTGTCGGCGATGCTCGGGCTCTCAGCGCAAGCGTGCTTCGAGCGAAATCTCGGCCTTCAGCAGCTTCGAGACGGGACAGCCGGCCTTGGCGTTCTCGGCAATCCGCCGAAACGCCGCCTCGTCGATGTCCGGGATCTCTGCATCGAGCGCGAGCGCGACGGCGGTGATCGTGAAGCCTTCGCCGTCTTTCTCGAGCGTGACGGCCGCCTCGGTGCTCATCCGCGTCGCTTTGTAGCCCTCCTGCTCGAGCATCAGGGATAGCGCCATCGTGAAACATCCGGCGTGTGCCGCGGCGATCAGCTCCTCGGGATTCGTGCCGGTGGCCTTCTCGAACCGCGTCCCGAACCCGTACGGCTGCTCTTTGAGAACACCGCTCTCCACCGAGAGCGTGCCTCGGCCGTCCTTCAAACCGCCGCTCCAGACGGCCGAGCCGCTGCGCGTGATCTTCATCTCGTCTCTCCTAAAAAGGACGATCGTGATGGGATCACTATACTGGATACGAGATGGAATGGCGCCGCGGCCCGGCGCCTATCGGAATAACAGCATCAGCAACGGGATATAGGCGAGACCGACGAGAATCGACAGCGAGACCGTCGTCGTCGTGAGCTGCATGTCGAGCTTCGCGAGCGACGTGAACGTCAATGCCATGAATCCGATCGGCGCGGCGCTGCATAGGGCGACGACGGCGAAGGTCTCTCCTTCGAAGCCGGCGAGCGTCGCGAAGCCGAGGCCGAATACGAGACCGAGCCCCATCCGAACGGCGAGCGCGAGGCCGGCGAGCCGCGCATCCTTCAATGACAACGAGAACGAGATGCCGAGCGCGATCAGGATCAGCGGCGCCGTCATGCCGGCGAGCGGATCGATGATCCGGGTCACGAACGGGGGCAGCGCGACGCCGGCGGCCGACAGCACCACGCCGAGCACGAGGGCGGAGAAGACCGGCGCTTTGACGATCCGTTTGAACATCGACGCGCGGTCGAATCGCTCGTCGCTGTAACGGAACGCCGTCGCGTACGTGACCGTCGCGACCATCAGCGCATTGCCGAAGTCGAACAGCACGGCGTCGGCGAAGCCGCTGTCGCCGTAGACCGCGAGGATGAACGGGAACATGAAGGCGTTGTTGACGATCATCGTGCTCATCGCCATGGAGCCTTGGGTGGCTCTCGATAGGCGCATCGGCCGCGTCGCGAGCAGCGCGACGCCGAGGCAAAGCACGTTCACGACGATGTTCGCGACCGGCAGCAGCGCTTTGTCGGCGCTGATGCGCGTCTCGGACACGGCCGTCAGGATCAACAGCGGCAGCGTGACGAAGAAGACGAAGCGGAGAACGAAGTCGCCGTGCGAGCGGTCCGCGACGCCGGCAGCGCGAATCAGCACGCCTATCAGGAAGTAGACGAAGATCGGCGCGAGCTGTACGAGGATCTCCGGCATCGAGCGACGCGGCCGCCGTGGTTGCGAATGGGGCGAGCGCGCCGAGCGCTAGCGCTCGGCGGTCTCCGCAGGCTCCATCCCGTATCGCCGCTTCGTCTCGGCGGTCTCGGGCGACGCGAGAAACTCGAGCAGCTCGCGGGCCTCGTCCGAGCGAGCGCTATGCGCGCCGACTCCGGCCGAGAAGATCGTGACACTCTGAATCGCGGCCGGCACGAGCCCGAGCACGTCGATTCCGTCGCGGCCGATCAGCTCGCTGAGCTGCTGGAATCCGATCTCCGCCTTGCCTTCCGCGACGAGCGACGCGACCGGCACGCCCGGCGGCGGCACGACGATACGGTCGCGAATCGCGTCGAGGATGCCCCAGCGCTCGAAGACCTTCTCGAGATGCCGGCCGCTCGGTCCAGTGGAATAGCTGAGCGACCGGGCGGCTTCGACGGCCTGCTTCACGGCTGCTTCCGAGCCGAGGTCCGGACGTGGCGCGCCCGCGCGGACCGCGACCGCGATCGGCGAGCGCACGATGTCGACGCGGCCGGGACGCAGCCGGCTCTCGCCGATCAGCGAGTCGATGACGTCGCTCGCGAGGACGACGACGTCGAACTCCTCGCCGGCGCGGACCCGTTTGGCGACGTCGACGCCTCCCGCGGCCTCGGTGTCGACGGCTCGTCCCGTTGCCTCGCGATAGCGCTCGGCCAGCTCCGCGAGCAAGCTGCGCGTCGCCATCGACGAGATGACTCTCAGCGGCACTTCGTTCACTCGAATATCCCTGTCGAATTGACCGCCGGTACTGTACCTGCTTTCGGTGCCGTCTGGGTACGCGTTGCGCTGCTCGCGGCCAGGGTGCGTCCGGGATCGCGCGCGGGGTTGCGCTTCCGGCCGCTCGATCGGCTGATCGAACTCGTAGAGGGCGAAGCTCGATCCGCGGCGGGCCTCGATCGTGACCGTGCAATCGCGTCCGGCCGGCAGCCCCCACTCGACGCCGCGCTTCCAGCGAAGCCGCGTCTTGCGTCCGTCGCACTCGAGCTCGACGGAGCGAATCCTTCCATGCAGGTGCGCGATCGTGAACGTGTGATGCCGAAGCTCTCCGCTCCACGGCGCATCGCCGATCTCGATGCTCACGATTCGGGCCGCATCGTACGGCAGCGAGCCGTCGTCGGACGTTCTTTCGCTCCACACCGTCGGAATCGCTGCCGCGTCGATCGGATCCTGTCCGTCGAGCGTGCGCTTGAGGCTCGCATACCGAGCGAGCGCGCGCTGCAGCTCCTCGTCCTCGGCTGCGAGCCGTCTCAGTTCCTCGTCGAAGAGCGCCTGCTTCGTTTGCGCGTGGACCAGATAGGGATCGGCGCTGCCGCTATAACCTTCCGTGATCCACAGGAAGGCGTCTCGGCCGATACTCGCGTGAGTCTCCGTCCAAAACCTGGGCACACAGACGCGCCGGGGAATCTGCGAGTTCATCGGCTTCTCATTCCGGCAGTGAACGTCGAACTCGTCCCGGCTGTTGATCTCGTTGAAACGCGAGTAGAGCGCCTCCTCGGCGAGCCGAAGCTCGGCGCGGAGCACCGAGCGCTGCCGTCCTCGGACGACGACTTCCTCGTCGATCGCGGGCTCCTCGGCGTGTCGCGGGTCTTCGTCCGCCGCGGTTTCGGAGGCCGCTCCTTCCGCCGCTCCGAAAAGCCCTGAGAAGGCGCAGCACAACAGCGCGCCCACGGCGAGGATCCGCGGTGGCGCAGAGCTCGCCGTCGCGTTGCCGGCGTCAGAGCGGATTCGCCGCAGCGGCTCGGTCCGGCCAGGGCCGTGCATCATGTCGTCTCGCCGATCGGATGGAACGAGTATAGCAACGAGCGGATCAGAGCCTGGAAGCCGTGTCGCCGAGCGAGGCTTCGCGACGATCACGAACCCGCGGTCGGGCACACGTATTCAGGAAGCCGGCGGCTCGCCGAGCAAGATGCCGCGCAGCTCGTCGATCAGTGCTTTCGAATGCGGCAGATGCGGTTCCTCGGCGGCGAGCACGACGGCGAATGCGCGGCGCTTGAGCGCGGCGACGTCCAGCGTCGAGAGCGCGTCCGCTCCGGCCGAATCGCAGACGATGTCGATGAGGCGGTCGATCGCCTGAAGCCGGCCGATCAGATAGTCGTTCTCGCGGAACGCTCGAGAGAAGAACGCGCCGAAATGCATGAAAGACGTTCCTTTGAGCGTCGCTCGGTCGCCCATCGCGGCGAACGTCGGCGAGTCCTCGGGACTGATCCGGTCGACGCGGATCTCGTCGAACTCGCCGAGATCCCGCCAGCTCGTGACGGTCAGCGTCAGCACGTCCCAGAACGGAAAGCCGATGTAGTTGACGAGCACCTCGCGGCGCGCGGTGGCTGACCACTTGTGGGCATCCATTCCCGCGAGCAGCTCGTCGAGCTCGTCCGTGAGACTGCCGAGATCGAGCTCGGCCGCGAGCCGCTCCATCGCGTGCGTGATCTCGGCCTCGCGCGCGCCGACGAGCTCCTCGGCATCACGCTCGAGCGCTTCGGGCAGCATCGATGCGGGCCGCGCTGCGAAGAGGGCTTGGAGCTCGGCGGCGAGCGCATACGAGTAATGCTCGGGCTCGTCGCAACGGCGCAAGCGCTCGAGGCACGCGTAGAACTCCCGCTTCAGACCGTCAATCTGTCGGCGCTCCTCGCCGAGATCGTCGTCCGACAGCATCGCATAGAGACGGTTCTGGGCCTGAATCAGAAAAGCGAGACGCCGCCTGCGGAAATCGACGTCGAACGCGCGCACGAACTGGACCGAAGCCGGCGCGGTCGAGCCGTCCGGGGCCGCGGAGCCTTTTCCGTCCGCGATGCCGCGGCGCCGCGCCCATGCCGCGACGATCGCCTCCGCTGCGCGCACCGCCGCCGGGTCCTCTCTCGCGCCGCAGACCGACGCGATCAAGCGCGCAACGTGCGTCTGCACGTCGTCGAGCTTGCGGCGAATATAGCCTTGATACGCGAAGCCCGCATTGCGCGCCGCATGCTCGTTCGCCGCTCGCCGCCACGCGCGAACCCGTGCCGGGTCGAGCGGACCGTCGATTTGGGCTTCGTGCAGCTCGGTGACGAGGCGGGCGATCTCGGGCCGCGCGGAATCGACGATCGCGCGGCGCTTACGCACGCGCTCGTTGAACGCGGAGATCAGCTCGAGCTGCTCGCCGATCGGCTGATTGCGCGGCAGGTCCGAGAGGGCGCCTTTGAGCGTCGCGAAGAAACCGGGTCTGCGGCCGCTCGGCGGCGGCGCGGGCTGCGCCGGGTCAGGGTCGATATACACGAGCCGGCGATCGACCTGCCGGTACGCGGGCCGTGTGCGCAGCGCGTCGAGCGCTTCGGCGAATGGCCGGTTGTTCAGCACGCTGCCGTCGATGAAGGACGTCGCCTCGGGGTCGAGCCCTGCACGATGGTAGGCGCGGAATCCCGTCCGGATGAACTCGTCGCGATGGGGCCAGTCACGGCCGATCGCCGCGAGCAGCGCATCCATCTCGCGGATCTGCGCGGGAGGGAAGGCGCCCGGATAGGCGGACGTCGCTCGCGCGGCGAATGCGAGCGCCGGCGCGTTCCCGCGCACGAAATCGCTCCGTACCTCGCCGCTCGGGAATCGGCTGTAGCGGAAGTGCAGGACGTGCCGATGCTCGCGGTCGCGAATCAGCGGAGGATCGTGTATCGGGAGGAGCCGTTGATAGCCGTAAAAATCCGTGACCGTGACGAACAGGTCGAGCGTGAGGCCGGCCGGCAGCAGCGAGCGAGACTCGTCGGCCGGATCGCCCATCCGATCGACGGCCGCGAACATCAGCGCGCTCATCTTCGGTCCGTCCAAAGGCGGTCGGAACCAGCGCGAGCGCACGAACAGCGACAGCTTCTGCCTCACTTCGCTGTCGCGGATCCCGCCGAGGGAATCGCTCCAGCCGAGCGCCCAGACGAACGGGCCCATGAACGGCTTGCTCCAGCGGCGTGCACGATGAGACTCGGCGAGCAGCTCCGTGACGTCGCCGGATTCGAGCCACATGTCCCGAAGATGCGCGACTGGAAGATCGTGGGCGAGCGCGCGCGCGAGCATGACGCCGTTGATCCCCCCGGCCGAGGCGCCCGCGATCACGTCGACGATGACGCGCAAGTCGACGCGGCGGCCGATCTCCCGCAGCAGGTCGAAGTAGACGATCTCGGTGTCGTGCTCGGGATCGTCCGGCGAGAGATGGTCCTCGGCGCGCGCGTCGGCGCGAGCCGAGCGATCGGCGATCGCGTGCAACGCCCGCGAGGCCCGAACGAGCTTCAGGATCTCCTTGCTGACGCCGTGCATGTAAACGGCGAGCGAGACGCCGCCGAACCAGACGAGCGCCAGGCGCAGCTCCTTCTCTTGCATCGCGCCATTAAACCGCATTCCGGCCGCGCCGACGCTGTACGGGTCCGCAGAACGCGTCCGCGCTGGCCGCGTTCGTGTCGATCCTGCGCGTTGCGCTGAGTGCCTGGCACGCGGATTGCAGCCTTCGCTCGCCGGCATCGTCTCGAGGCGCCGGCAAGGAGGCCCGATGAAAGTGGTGATCAGTTTGACGACGGTCTGCGCGGTGTCGCTACTCGGCGCGGCCGCGGCGCAGCAGCAGGAGCCGACCCAGCCCCAGACGACCCAGCCGCAGACGACCCAGCCGGAGGCGACTCGGCAGACTCGCGAAGGCATTCCGGTGACGCAGCATCAGGAGGAAGCGCTCAAGGATATCGGGCCGGACGCGATGAGGCGTCTCGACGAGGACGGGGACGGCTCGATCTCGCGAGAGGAAGCGGCGGCGGAGCCGACGTTGGCCGAGCGCTGGGACGAGTACGACCGGAACTCTGACCAGGTGCTCGACTCCGACGAGCTTTCCGCGCTCGGGCAGCCCGGCTCGTTCGAGGAGCAGGACGTCGAGATCGCGCGCGGAGAGGTCACCGAGGAAGGTCTGCCGACGACGCGTCATCAGCAGGAGGTGACCGGCGAGCAGCAGGCGCCCGGCGGGCTCATCGAGCGACTCGATACCGACGCCGACGGTGCGATCTCGAAGTCGGAAGCGCAGGGCTCGACCCGGCTCGTCGAGCAATGGGACCAGCTCGATCGCAACGGCGACGGGCAGCTCGATTCGAGCGAGCTAGGCGGGCTCGCGGAGTAGCCGCTACGGCTCGATGATCCGCGGGGACGCTGTACTTCGATGACGGGAGACTCGTTCCCGCCGATCTCGGGCTGGTCGGTTGCGGGCGCAAGCGCTCAGAACATCGATCCGCCCGGAACGACCGGCGTGCCGTCCTGCCAGGTCGGGTGGCGGCCTTGGATCAGCACGCCGTGCACTCCGTCCGCGGCGGCCGGCTTGCCCCGCACGACGATGATATCGCCGGGCTTGAACGTGTCGGCCGAATAGCCCTGGCGTTTCAGGTGCACGACGGCTGCGCCGCCGTAGCTGACGTCCCATTCGCGGATGGTGCCGTCTTCGGCTTCCGCCTCGACGATCAGATACGGATGCGGATTGATGAAACGCCATTCGACGACCTTGCCGACGAGCTCGATCTCCCGGTCTTGGTGATAAAGACTGCGGGTGCTGTGGTGCGCGCCGGCGCCTGCGCTCGCCAGGACGCACGCGAGGACGGCCAGGCCGGTTCCGAATCGTCTCATCGCGGCACACTCCTGCTCGGCGCTTGGTATTCGATGCGCTCGATCGGCGGGTCGTCGGGGTAGCTCGGCGGCAGCAGTCTCAGCGAATGCCGAGCCGCGTCGAGATCGCATTCCCACGACGCTTCCCATTCGCCGTCGAACGGCCGCGACGTCACGCGGAACGACCACGGCGCCTTCAGGAAGAACGTGTCGATCGTCGCGACCTCGAGCACGAGGTTCTCTCCGTCCCGAAAGAGACGCTCCGTGACCCGCTTCTGCGTCGACGACGGGATGCGAAAGTCCGCATTGAGACCCTGCGGGTCGAACGTGAAGCGGTCGGTCGTCACGATCAGCGCGCCGTCCTCGTAACGTCCCGTCGAATAGCCGAAATAAAAGAACTCGTTGACCGCCGGGTCCGGCGCGTGACCTTCGAGCCACACGGTCCTCACGACGTCGTCCTTGCCGTAGCGGATCAGGATCCGATCTTCGTGCTGCTCGATGCGGTAGGCATAGGGGTCGGTCCAAAGATGCGGCACGGAGATCGGCGCGCAGTCGTACTTCGGTTGAGCCGCCTCGTCGATCGTATCGCGATACGCTTTCGCGCGCCGGGTCAGCAGCGGGTCGTCCTCGTCGAGTACCATGCATGAGAGGTCGAAGCCGGCGGCGTCGCAGCTTCCGAACTGCCATGTTCCGGAAAGGTCCGGGATCGGCTCGGCGGCACCGGCCGATGCGAGCAGCGCGGACGTCAGGACTTGTGCCGCGATCGTCTTCGAATGCCGTCCGAGCCCGCCTTTCGAGCCTGAGCCTGTCATCCAGCCTCCTTCCGAGAACAGGCCACCTCCGGTGCGATCGCGGCCGTAGGATGCTCGCTCGTCATTCTATGATGCCGCGCGGCCAGGTTGTCCATTTCGCGGCTTGCGTCGGCGGCTCCGGGTCGCGGTAGACTAGCGGCGGAGCGCCGCGCCCGGAGAGGCCGATTCGAGCGGCGCCCGACTCCCGGGGGGCTTCGATGTTTCGAGAGCACGTCTGCGGATACACGAGAGCCGTCTGCGGTCTCGCGCTCGTGCTCGCCGCCGCGGCTTGCACGTCCGCCGATCCGAGCGCCGCGTGTGATCGGGACTGCCTCGTCGACACGGCGCAGCGTTATCTCGAAGCCCTCGCCGCACGCGACCCGGCGTCCGCGGGTCTTTCACCCGGGATCGCATTCGTCGAGAACGTGACGCGGATGCGGCCCGGAGAAGGCTTATGGGCGACGGCGGTCGGCGCGCCGGCTGGATACCGCATCTACGTTCCGGATCCCGAGCGGCGCACGATCGGGCTGATCGCGAGAGTCGACCGGGCGGGCCCGGAAGGCCCCGTGGCGGCATGGCTCGCCGCGCGGCTCCGCGTCGTGGACGGCGAGATCGTCGAGGCCGAGCACCTCGTCACCGACGTGCCGGGCGAAGCGGAGTCGGAGCGCCTCGAGACGCCGCGCCCGGCGTTGACCGAGGCCGTCCCCGACGGGGACCGGTCTTCGCGCGCCGCGCTCGCCGAGATCGCGAGTGCATACTATGACGCGCTCGAGCAAAGCGACGGCACGCTTGCGCCGTTCGCCGAAGACTGCGAGCGTCAAGAGAACGGCGTGATCACCGCGGGTCCAGGGCTTCCGCCGGAGCCCTTCGATGCCGTCGACTCGGCAGGGCGCGCGCCGCCGGCCGTCGCCCGCGATTGCGTGGGCCAGATCAGCTCTCGCCGCTTTGCGTATATCGACAGCATCGACCATCGCCGCCTCGTCGCGATCGATCCGGTCCAAGGCCTGGCGATGGGCTTCTCTCATTTTCGCCAATCGATGGCGAGGGGGCCGCACAAGCTGATCGCGGCCGATGGAACGGAGGTCACGTGGGACGAGCAGCGGGAACCGTACGATCTTCCGGCCGCGCACGTATTCAAGATCGCGGGCGGAAAGATTCACGAGGTCGAGGCGATCGGCATCTTCGTGCCGTACGGCTCGGCGACGGGCTGGGAATGACGGCGGCCGCGGGCTTGCCGAATCGGCCGGCGCGGCGCCGCGTGGAGCACCGATGAGCGCGCTGCCGAGAGCGGCGCTCGGACGGACCGGGCTCGAGGTCACGAAGCTCGGCTACGGTGCGATGGAGCTGCGAGGGCTCGAGCATTTCCCGCGCTTGTCGCCGAACGAAGCGAGCGCGCTGCTGAGCTCGGTGCTCGACCGCGGCATCAACTATATCGACACGTCGCCCGACTACGGCTATTCCGAGGAGCTGATCGGCCGGCACCTGTCGCACCGCCGAAACGAGTTTTATCTCGCGAGCAAATGCGGCTGTCCGGTCGAGCCGCCGGACGTGCCGTACGCCCGGCGCAAGCCGCACGATTTCAGCCGCGGGAATATCCGTGCCGTCGTCGAGCAGAGCCTCGAACGGATGCGCACGGACTATCTCGACGTCGTGCAGTTCCATTTGAGCCCGTCGCGGGCCGTGCTCGAGGAGCACGACTCGATCGCCGAGCTCGAAGCCCTTCGTCGCGAGGGGAAGGTCCGCTTCATCGGGATGTCGGGCACGCTCCCGGAGCTCGAGGACCATATCGAGATGGGCGTCTTCGATGTCTTTCAGATTCCGTACTCGGCGCTCGAGCGCGAGCACGAGGCGCTGATCAGCGACGCCGCGCGGCGCGGTGCCGGCATCGTGATCCGGGGCGGCGTCGCCCGCGGCGTGATCGTCAAGGACGAATCGGTCATCGACGAGTACCCGGCGTCGCTGCAGCCGGGCTTCCGGGCGCGGCGCAAGCGATGGCACGAGCTGAACGTCGACGATCTGCTCGACGGCATGACCCCGATGGAGTTCATGCTGCGTTTCACGCTGAGCCACCCGGACGTGAGCACGGCGATCGTCGGCACGGCGAAGATCGCCCATTTGAAGGAGAACGTCGCAGCGGCCGCGAGAGGGCCGCTGCCGAGGGACGTTTACGAGGAAGCGTCCAGGCGGCTTCGAGCCGCGGGCGCCGAGGCGTGAGGGGCCGCTCTAGTCCTCGAGCGGCCCGCGCAGCGCGCCGACCGGATGCTCTCCGTTGATCACGACGAGGTAGTATTCGCCGGGCGAGCGGGCGATCCGCTCGACGATCCCGGGCGCGGCCGCATTTCGCCGACCGACGGCGGTGCCTCGCCCGGTTCTCTCGACCTCGAGCGGAACCTCGACGTTCCCCGCCATGCCCGTCGCGCCCTTGCGGATGTGCATCGCGGTCGGCTCGGCGATATTCGAGTAGCGGAGCTCGACCTCGACCTCGTTCGTTTCCGGCCTCAGCGTCACGCGGGCCTGCCCCTGTCCGTCCGGGTCGCCGGAGGCCTTCGGCCCCGACAGCGCGACCTCGAAAACCGCTTCGCCGCCGAGCGCGGCGAGCGGCGCGAGCAGCAGCGCACATGCCGCCGCTTTCACGACGGGCGATCCGATACGCAGCGCGGCGTTTCTTTTCACTTTTCGTCTCTCCTTTCGGGTCGAATCGGCGCGTGTCGTGCTAGCTGCCGAGCCGCCTGAAGGTCACCGGCATCGTGCCCTGAATGCTGAAGATGCCGCCTTGCAGAGTGCCGTCCTCGGTCAATGTCACCGCGACATTCCACGGATCGATGTTCGGGAACGTGAACTGGAGCTCGCGCCCGTCGACGCGGAACTCGCGCAGCGGCTTGTCGATCTCGCCGAGCGTCGTGCCGACGAGCCGGCCGTTGATCGTGCCGTCGGGATTCCGCGTGAACTCGAGCTCGATGTCGAGATCGATCGTCGCGATGTACGGGCGGCCGACCCAGCGGCCCGCGAGCGCGTCGGCGACGTCGGCGGAGACCTCGACCGACGGCTGCTCCGGCTCCGGCGTCGGGTTCGCGCGCTCGTAGCGGTTCGTCTCGGTGAAGTATCGAACGATCGTGTTGCCCTCGTGACAGGCGTATTCCGGCCATCCGTAGTCCGGGTCGTGCCGCATCGGATAACGTACCGTGAACGGACGGCTCAAGATCACGGGATCCTCGGTCGTGATCTCGTAGAGCCACGTGTCGTCGTTCAGACGGATCAGGCGCTCCGTCGTCTTCATCTGGTCGCTCGCCCCGAAGCGGTTGCCGGCCGGCGAGCCTTGCACCGCGAGGTTGATCAGCGGATTGTTGATCGCCATGCCGTCAGGGTAGTTCGTCGTCTCGACGACGAGCGTCGTGCCGTCCCAGTATCCGCGCGACTCGCCGAGCCATTGCCGGATCTCCGGATCGAGCGGCGCGCGGCCGTCGATCGGAATGATCCGGGCTTCGTGGATCATCTCGGTCTGAAAGACGACGTAGCCCGGCGTCTGCCAGATGCGGAAGCCGCCGTTGTAGCGATACGGCATCATCATCGACGGCATGCCGCGCGTGACGCAGCGATCCCAGCTATCGAAGTCGTCGACCCAGTCGAACGTGATGTCCTCGCCCGGCAGTGCCCAGTCGCTGCCCATCTCGTACGCGCGCAGCTTACCCTCGGGCGTGAGCTCAGGGAGCATGCCGTTCGGCGGATCGACGATCAGGTTCGTCTGGCGCTGCGGGATCCGGTTCGGCTGGAAGCCGGCCCTCATCGCGCCCGCGAGATCGCCTTTCGCCATCAGCTCCGCGAATCGATCGGCCTGATTCTGGTACTCCTCCATCCGCGCGTTGAAGACGTCGTCGGGCCACCACTTCATGCTCGGGTCGCACGGCTCCGCGCCGGGCCGATAGGCGTCCGCGCACCGCTCGAGCGGTATGCGCGACGCCTGCATCATGTCGAGCGTCGCCTGAAGGTCCGGGTCGCCCCACGGCGTCATCGGATGCTCCCAGCCCTCGGGCGTTTCGATGAAGTGGTTTGCCTCGCTGGGTGCGCCGCGGATACCGTCGTTGATCTGCGCGAGCGCCGTGACCGCCGGCACGGCCGTGAGCCCGGCCGCGATCAGCGCGTTTCGAATCGTCGTCGTGCCTGCCTGCATCCCCCGCTCCTATGCTTGTCCATCGGCAGAACGCGGTGCCAATCGTTGCGGGAAAGGTAACTCGCTCGCAGCGGAAGGTCCACCGTGGGGCAGCGGAAGCCGTGAAAAAAGGGGACGGAGAGGGAAAACGCGCCCGGCCGGCAGGCGGACCGGACGGGCGCGGTCCGGGGGCTAGTTGCTCGGGCTGCGGTGCGTCGCGATGATCGCGAGCTCTCGGTAGCGTCCCTGCTGCTCCCACGTGCCGGTATAGCCTTTCGGCACGATCAGGGCCTGTCCGGGCGTGAATTCGTGCACCGTGCCGTCCGGCTCCGTCAGCACGAGCTTGCCGTTCAGCACGAGCACGAACTCGTCGTACTCGAGCGGGCGGTTGCGGTGATCCGTTTTCGCCGGCGTCGACTCGACGACGACGACCTGCAGCTCGTCTCCCTGGAACATCCGCGCGATCTCGAACTCGAGCTCGCCTTCGACGAGGATGTCGACCCATCCGTCGTTCGGGATCGGTTCGAGCCCGAGCCCGGCCATCTTGTCCGGGTCCATGCGTATCGGCGACGGCCCTTGGTCTGCGTTCGCCGCGTGGAATACGGCGAGGCCTGCGACGGCGAGCAGCGGTGCCGCGAACGATTTGATGCTTGGTCTGGTCATGTGCTTCCTCCGACTCGGACCGGTTCTTCCCGTGCGCCGCGGGCGGCCGTGCCGTTCGGCCGGTTCCGCTGCGTGGGCGGCGCTGTCGGCCGGATGGTACCCCAATGCCGGTCGGAGGGCAGCGAGAGACGGATGAGCGCGCCGCGTATCGCGGCTGCGGCAATCGATGCGCGGCGCAAAACTCGACCGCGCGACAGAGGAGGGGATCCGCCGGGACCGCGGCGGTCCCGGCTCGCGTCTCGAAGGTTCGCTTCTACCCCTTGTACTTGAGGTAGACGGTCTTTCGCCGCAGATAATGCTCGAGGCCGTACTTCCCGTCGTCTCCGCCGATACCGCTTTCCTTCCAGCCGGTATGGTAACCGTGGATACTCTCGCCGGCGCCGCGGTTGATGTACAGCTCGCCGACCTCGAGGTCCCGGACGGCGCGCATGATTTTGTTCATGTCGTTCGTGAAGAGATAGCCGGCGAGGCCGTAGCGGCTGTCGTTCGCGTAGCGAAGCCCCTCCTCGAAATCCTGGAATTCCATCACCGGGAGCACTGGACCGAATACCTCCGCCTGCATGATCTCCATGTCCTGGCGGACATTCGTCAGCACCGTGGGCTCGTACCAGTATCCGCGCTCGAAGCGGCCCTGACGGTCGAACCGCTTCCCGCCGGTGATCGCGTTCGCGCCGGCCGAAAGCGCCGATCGGACGAAGCGGTCCACCTTCTCGAGCTCGACGTGGCTGACCTTCGGGCCGAGCTCCGTCGATTCGTCGAGCGGATTGCCGACGCGCACCTCCTTCAGGCGCTGCACGAACTTCTCGAGAAATTCGTCCGCGATGCGCTTTTGAACATAGGTGCGCTCGTTCGCGATGCAGATCTGCCCGCAGTTGACGAGCCGGCTCGAAACGGCCGCCTCGACCGCGGCATCGAGATCGCAATCGTCCATGACGATGAAAGGCGCCTTGCCTCCCATCTCGAGCGACACGACCGTCACATTGTCCGCGGCGGCGCGCGCGATGATCTTCCCGGTCTCGACGCTCCCTGTGAAGCTGATGACGCCAGGGACGGGGCTGCGCACGAGCGCATCGCCGACCGTCTCGCCGGTGCCGGTGACGACGTTGCAGACGCCGGGCGGAACACCGGCCTCGTCCGCGAGCTTCATCAGCTCGAGAACGCTGACGGGCGTATCCTCGTGCGGTTTCAGCACGATGCTGCATCCGGCGATCAATGCCGGAGCGATCTTCCGAATCGCGACGGCGAAGGGAAAATTCCACGCGATGATGCCGACCGCGACGCCCGCGGGCTGCGGCACGATCCAGAGCTGCTCGTTCGGACGGTCCGCGGGTAGGATCTCGCCCTCGAGACGCCGATCGAACTCGGCGTAGTAGCGGAACCAGCTATTGCCGAAGTCCACCTCCGCGTAGGCTTCCTTCAGCGGCTTGCCGACCTCCGTCGCGATGAGCCGAGCGAACAGATCTCGCCGCTGATCGACGAGATCCGCCCATCGCCGCAGCACGCGTCCCCGCTCGACGCCCGTCAGCAAGGCCCACGGGCGTTGTGCCCGACGCGCCGCCTCGAGCGCGTCCGCGGCTTGCTCTGTCGTGCCGGCCGGAACCGTCGCGATGATCTCCTCGGTCGCGGGATTGACGACCTCGATCTTCTCCTTCGAGTCGATCCAGCGGCCGTTGACGTACATCTGATAGTCCGAAGACGGCGGGACGGCGGTCGCGACCATGAAGGCTCCTCCGGGCAGTTCAGCAAGCGATGAAGCATCCTGCCCCAGTTCGGCGGGCGCTTTCAACGCGCCGGATGGACGCGTAGCACGTGCGAAATGGACGTGCGCCGTTACGAAGTCCCGCTCGGGACGGGACGCTGCTCGCGGGGCAAGGCGCTTGCCCTTCCGCCTAGGGCGGCGAAGGCTCCGCGGTTAGAAGTTCCAGGTCGGCAGCGCCGAGTAGCGCTCCGCGTAGTCGAGCATCTGCGTCGCGAAGTCGGTCGGGTACGAGATCTCGACGTCGACGATCTCGCCGTTCTCGTCGACCGGCGTCAGCACGGGATTGATGAAGCCCGAGTACGGCGGGACGTTGAGCGCGGCGTAGCGCTCGAGCACCTCGGCATGCAGCGCCGGGTCGACCTTGACGCCGTACGTCTCGACGAGCCGGGCGGCCGCCTCGCGGTCGCCTTGCGACTTGATCCGTTGAAGCTCGCGGAGCTGCCGGCCGAAGATCTCGCGAAGCGCCCCGTAGTCACGTATGTCGAAATAGGTTTTACCGCCGCGCTCGACGCGCGCGATCACGCCGTCGTCTCGCCCGAGCTCGTACGCCCATGCCGCGACGAGCTGGCGGTTTCGCATGTGGTCTTCCTCGAGATCCTTGCCGTGCTCGATGCGGTAGAGCTGCTGCAAAAGACTGTTACGGATATAGGTGTCGTACATCGTGTAGCCCGCCTCGACCGACGGCAGCAAGCCGAGCTCGACCATTTTCGGATCGGTCATGAAATAGAGCGCGACGAGGTCGGCGCGTCCTTCCTCGATCGTCGAACCGTAGCTGCCGAGCGTCTCGTGCAGCGTGCCGACGCCGGTTTCGAGCGTCCCGGATGCGTGACCAATGACCTCGTGCATGTCGGTCATCAAGTCCGACGTCACGGCGCCGTACGCCTCGTAGCGCTCGAGCTCCTCGGCGTCGTGCGCGAACTCCTCGGCCGCGCCGCCGCGCACCGCGTCGTACGCGTGAACGATGTTCGCGAGAGTGATCGATTTCGAGCCGTGTTGCCGGCGAATCCAGTCCGCATTCGGCAGATTGATGCCGATCGGCGTCGACGGCGACGCATCACCGGCCTCGACGACGACGTTGATCACCCGGCCGGTGATGCCCGTGACATTCGCCTTCTTGTGGGCGTCGAGAATCGGCGAGTGCTCCTCGAACCATGGTGCCTCGGCGGCGATCGCGGCGATTCGGCGCGTCGCGACCGGGTCGACGATCTGCACGACGGCCTCGTACGAGCCGCGCATGCCGATCGGGTCGTTGTAGACCTCGATGAAGCCGTTGATCGTGTCGACGTTCGACGCGTCATCGGCGACCCACGCGATGTTGTACTTGTCCCAGTCCTCGAGATCGCCGCTCCGGTAGTACTCGACGAGGCGCACGAGCGCTTCGCGCTGCGCGTCGTTCTCGGCGACGTCGATCGCGCGCTCGAGCCACTGCACGGTTCGTTCGAGCGCTTCGCTGTAGAGCCCGCCGACGCGCCACACCTGCTCGATCAGCGTCCCGTCGCCGCGCTTGACGAGGCGCGAGTTCAAGCCGAGCGAGACGGGCGTCGGGTCGCTCGCGTCGCGTCTTTCGGCGTAGAACGCCTCGACTTCCGCGTGCGTGATGTCCGGACCGTAGAAGTTCACGGCCGAGGCCGCGACCGGATCGACGCCGGCGGCGCGGTTCACGAGCTTCGCGTCGACGTTCGGGTCGAAGATCACGGGTCGAAGCTCCTCGAGCAGCTCGTCGATCGATTGGCCGTCGCGCGTCGGGAACTCGCCCGGCGTCGCGCGAACGAGCTCGGCGAAGGCTTCGAACGAGAATCCGGGCTCGAGCTTGTCGTACGAGTAATGATGATGGATGCCGTTCGAGAACCAGATGCGTTTCAGGTAGAGCTCGAGCGCGCGGAACGTCTCGGTGTCGCGGTCGCCCGGATAGTGTTTGACGATCTCCTCGAGCGTTCGCTTGATCGCGAGGTTGTAGCGGTGCTTCTGGTCGTAGATGATCTCGCGGCTTTCTAGCGCCGCCTCGTACAGGTAGTACAGCAGCTTCTTCGTCTCGAGATCGAGCGATTCGAACCCCGGCACGCGGTAGCGCAGGATCCGAAGATCCGCGAAGCGCTCGGCCTCGTAGACGAAGCCGTCCGGATCGGCCGCCGGGGCCGCGGCTGCGGGCGTTCGCGACGCGGCGGCGTCCGCCGCGCTCTCGGTGCGCGTCGGCTCGGCCGGATCGCACGCCGAAAGCGCCAGCGAAAGGACGACAGAGAGGGGCAGTCCGATCGGTCGCATCGCGGTTCGTCCCGTGGGTGGGAGGCCTGCACGGGATTATAACGGGCCGGGGGGACCCGGACGGGCGCGAAGTGCTCGTCAGAAGCGCCCGGGCAGTTCGCCGCAGCGATCCTGGACGAGCTCGACGTCTGGCGTGTGCAGCCAGGTCTTCACGACGACATAGGGCTCGGTCAGCGTCAGCGGATCCTCGAGCGTGAGCTCGAGCTCGAGGCGGCGCGGGTCGTCGCGCACGGTATATCGTTCGGTCGCCGTGAGCCGGTCGCTGTGCCCGGCCCGGGTCGCGTCGGAGATCCAGCCCGCGTGGACGCGCGTCGTCTCGATGACTAACGCACCGTCCTCGATGCGGCCCACGGAGTGCCCGAGCAGCGACGGCGTCCGGTCGGAGGGATGCGCACGGCCGTCGAGGAATACCGTCCGCAGCAGCGACCACTCCTCGTACTCGAACAGCAGATGCTCGCCGTTGCGGCGAATGATCATCGGCAGCGGATTCGTGACCTGACGGACGAGCCCGTAGGGCTCGCAGTGCAGCTTCGGATCGTTGTCGAGTGAGTTCTCGGCCTGGATGCGCTTGCCGAGCGGCGTCAGGATCGACGCGATTTGCTCGGCCGCAGCGCCGTAGGCCCGCCCGAGCAACGCGCCGACGGGCATCTCGTCGTTCGCCGGATCCGCGAGCAGCGCGCGCAGGTGCTCGCGCGCAACCGGCGCGCAGCCCGGAAAGCACGCGAAGTCCTCGACCCGCCAGAACTCGTGGTCCTGTGTCGTGAAGACGCCGCTCCACGTGCCGAGGAACGGCGCCGCGGGATCGTCGGTTTGCGCGCCTGCGGCCAATCCCAATCCCAAGAACGCGGCCGCGGCGGCGACGCGGCCCGCTCGATCATGGGCTCGCGGCCGCCGCATGCTCGCGCGCCGCATCTCAGTCGGCCCGCCGCCGAAGACGTTCGAGCGTGCGCTCGTCGAGATCCTCGGCGAACAGCTCGGTCCCGTCCGGCAGCGTCAGAAATTGCAGATGCACGACCGGCGATCCGTCGCGCGTCGGATGACCGCGAACGGTGATCACGTCGCCGGGAGCGACCTCGGTGCCGTTCCAGCCCTTACGCATCAGCACTGTCCGCGAGCCGCCCTCGGCCATCCACTTCTCGGTCCGGCCGTTCTTGTCGACGTCGAAATAGATCCTCAAGTGCGGGTTGCCCAGCGTGTAGGCCGTCACGACGCCTTGCATCGTGATCTCGCGGCTCATGTCGTACAGCATCGTCGGCGAGTGATGCGCGAGCGCGCTCCCCGTGACGCAGGCCGCCAGGATACCGATCAGGATCGCGCGCATTGCCGTGCCCTCGAGGGTGTCTCGAAGTGTCATCGGAAGTGGGATGACCCGTCAAGTGGGTCTATTCGCCTCTCCGCCGCGCGGCCGATTCGCCGTGCGCGACCGCCGGTGAACCGCACGGGCCGGCGAAACCCGGTGCGCGCGGCGGCCCAAACGCGTTAGGCTTCGCCTCGGGGAGGGCAAAGCCGACATGCTCGACGCGATCAGCGCCTTCGTCTGGGGGCCGTTTCTCCTAATTCCGTTGCTGTTGCTGACCGGGCTGTATCTCACGGTGCTGCTGCGCGGGATACAGTTCAAGCGTCTCGGCTATGCGCTATGGTTCGGTCTGATCAAGCGCAGCGAGCCCGATGCCGAAGGGGACGTCAGTCACTATCAGGCGCTGACGACGGCCCTCGCCGCGACGATCGGCGTCGGCAATATCGCGGGCGTCGCGACCGCGATCTTCCTCGGCGGACCGGGCGCCGTGCTGTGGATGTGGCTCACCGGGCTCGTCGGAATGGCGACGAAGTACGCCGAGGCGTTTCTCGGCGTGCGGTTCCGTCGAGTCGACGCCGCCGGCGAGCAATCCGGAGGTCCGCAGTTCTATCTCACGTACGGCGTCGGCGGGCGCGTCGGCAGGGCGCTCGGCGTCTTCTTCGCCGTCGCCGCGTCGATCGCCGCGTTCGGCATCGGCAACATGGTGCAGTCGAATACTGTCGCCGACGAGATCCACTCTCGGTTCGGAGTGCCGACGTGGATCACCGGGCTCGTGCTCGCCGCCGTCGCCGGCGCCGTGATCCTCGGCGGCATCAAGTCGATCGGACGCTTCACGGCGGTGCTCGTTCCGCTGATGGCCGCGGTCTATATCCTCGGCGCAACCTGGGTGCTGGCGGTGCACGTCACCGAGCTGCCGGCCGCGCTCGCGCTGATCGTCACCGATGCGTTCACCGGCACGGCAGCGGCGGGCGGATTCACCGGGGCGACGGTCGCGGCGGCGATCCGCTTCGGCGTCGCCCGGGGAATCTTCTCGAACGAATCCGGCCTCGGCACCGGCGGCATCGCGGCGGCCGCCGCCCGAACGAGCCATCCGGTCCGGCAAGGACTGGTCTCGATGACGCAGACGTTCATCGATACGCTCGTCGTGGTCACGTTCACGGCGCTCGTGATCATCACGACCGGCGCGTGGACGAGCGGAGAGACCGGCGCGCCGCTGACGTCGCTCGCGTTCTCCGCCGGATTGCCCGGCGACTGGGGCGGGCTGATCGTCACGGTCAGCATCCTGCTGTTCGCGTTCTCGACCGTGCTCGGCTGGGGGTATTACGGCGAGCGCAACATGGACCGGCTTTTTGGCCGCCGCGCCGTCGGGCCTTATCGCGTCGCGTTCGTCGCCGCGGTCTTCGTCGGCGCCGTGACGGAGCTCGAGATCGTATGGACGGTCGCCGATATCATGAACGGCTTGATGGCGCTACCGAACCTCGTCGGGCTGCTGCTCCTGTCCGGCCTGGTCGCGCGCGAGACTCGGGGGTTCTTCGCCGAGCCGGAATGGCGCCGATCCCTGTCCGCCGCGTCACGTTCCGGAGCGGAACGCCGCGCGGTCGGCGGGTCTTAAGCCGTAGGCCCGCTCAGCCGCCGTCTGCGGCGAGATAGCGCTCGAAGAACATCACGAGGATCTGCGAATACAGATCCGCGTTCTCCTTGCGGCGAAAGCCGTGGCCCTCGTTCAGCGCGTTCATGTACCAGACGTCGCGGCCGTTCGCGCGCACCGCGCGGACGATCTGCTCGGCTTCGCTCTCCGGGACGCGCGGGTCGTTGCGGCCCTGCACGACGAGCAGCGGCACGCGGATTCGTTCCGCGTGATTGCTCGGGCTGATGCTTTCGAGGAACGCGCGCATCTCGGGATCGCGCTCGTCGCCGTACTCGGGCCGGCGCAGATCTCGGCGGTAGGCCTCGGTGTTCTCGAGGAACGTGACGAAGTTGCTGATCCCGACGATCTCGGCGGCCGCCGCGAGGCGGTCGCTGTAGTGGACCGCAGACGCGAGCACCATATAGCCGCCGTAGCTGCCGCCGACGACCGCGACGCGGCTCGCGTCGAGGTCCGGCTGCGCCGCGATCCAGTCGAGCAGCGCGCCGATATCCTTGACCGAGTCCTCGCGCAGCCGGCCGTTGTCGAGCTGCACGTAGGTCCGGCCGTAGCCCGTGCTGCCCCGGACGTTCGGCGCGATCACGGCCGCGCCGAGCTCGGCGACCCAGAGCTGGATCGTGCTGCTGAAAGACGGCCGATACTGGCTCTCCGGGCCGCCGTGAATGTTGATGATCACCGGGTGCGGACCGGCGCCTCGCGGCCGATAGACGAAGGCCGGGATCGTGCGCCGCTCGCCGCCGACGGAGTCGAACGTCGGATAATGGATCAGCTCGGGCTCGACGAACGTGTCGGGATCGAGCCCGCCGATCTCGCTGAAGGTCCAGCGCGTCAGCTCGCGTCCGCGGCCGTCCTCGCCGAGCTCGAGCGTGAACACGTCGCTCGGGGTCCGCGGCGTGTTCAGCGTCATCGCGAGCCGGGTCGCATCGGGGCTGAACTTCAGTCCGCCGATCAGGCCGATCGGAAGCCCGCGGACGGGCTCGTGCTCGAGCGTCGCCGGATCGAGCAGATAGAGCCGCGAGATGCCGTCCTCGTTGACGACGAACGCAGCTCGGCGGCCGTCGCGGCTCAGCTCGAAGTGCTCGATATCCCAATGGATATCGCCGGTGATGATTCGCCGCTCTCCCGATGCGAGGTCCTGATAGGCGAGCCGCGTGAATTCGCCGCCGTGATCGGTCGCGAGGAAGAAGCCCTGCCCGTCCGGGCCGAAGCGTGGCGCGATCGCCGAGTAATGGCCGATCTCGTCGCCGCCGCCGGCAACGCGGATCTGCTCGCCGGTCGCGACGTCGACGAGGTGAATCCGCGAATCGGTGATGCTGATGTAGTTCAAAGCCAGCAACCGGTCGCCGCTTGGGCTGAAGTCGGTCGGCGCCCACAGCGTCGTGTCGGGCGCCTCGACGAGCACGCGGGGCGCGGCCCCGTCCGAGAAGCGCGCATAGTCGAGCAGCCAGATATCGTTCGAGCGGCCGTCGCGCAGCGTGCTCGTGTATGCGAGCAGCGCACCGTCGGGGCTCCAGACCGGATTGCTGTTGCGCGAGCGACCGTCGGTCAGCATTCGATGCCGAACGGCGACGGGGTCGAACACGTAGAGCTGGTAGAACTCGCTGCCGCCTTCGTCCATCGAGAATACGAGCTCCGCATGGCCCGGACGCGCCTCGACGCCGCCGATCGGCTCGTCGAAGAACGTCAATTGGTGGCGCGCGCCGCCCGGAAGATCGACGCGATGGAGCTGCACGGTCTCGCCGAAGCGGGTGCCGATATAGATTCCGTTGCCGTCGCTCGTCCACGCGTGAAGGACGGCGCCGCGCACGTTCTGATAACGGTTCAGCGCGGCGACGATCTCCTCCGGCACCGGCGGAACGTCCTCGAGGATCACGTTACCGTCGTTCGCCGTCCTACGGCTCGGGCTTCGCTCCGCGGTCTCCATGCGCGCCTCCGTGTCGGGTCCCCCCGCTTGCGCGGCCGCGGTTCCGGCGGCGAGCGCCGCGGCCAGGGTCAGCGCCGCCGTCCCGAGCGGCCGGCGGCGCGGGTCTGTCCATCGCATGCTTGCATCTCCTTCGTACGGCCGCCGAAGCCGCGGCGCGCCGCTGCGAATCCACGGCTATTGTCGCCGCGGCGTCGGGGGTTGCAATCGCGCCGGCGCCGCTCGCTTCGTCGCGATGCGGGCGACGCTCCGCACGCCGAACGCGAGCCCGATCGCGCTCAGGACGATTCCGCCGATGCTGAGCAGGATCAGCCCGATGTCCCAAAGCGGTCGGCGGTCGTACCAAAAGGCGAAATCGAGGCTGTGCAAGCCATTGAAGAGCCATCGCTGGAGGCGATTCCAGCGATGGATGTGCGCGGCGATTCGGCTCGTCTCGAGATCGACGTACACCCAGGTCTCGAGCGGGTCGTCGAGCTTCACGCGGAGCGCGGGCAGCGGCGCGCGTCGACCGCGCGAGTAGTAATAGGCGTCGTAGGCAACGAGCACGGATTCGTCGACGATGCGAACGTCGGGCGGCAGCGCCGCGCGCAGGCGCTCGACGATCGGCCCCGGCTCGAACAGGCGGCGTACCGCGGTCATATCCGCAGCGCGCACGAGCATCGACGCCGGATCGCCGCTCGCGGCACGATGGGCCGGCCGCTTCTTCTCCGGCGGCACCGTATACCGCAGGACATAGTACGGCTCGTCCTGGATGCGCAGCAGCTCGGCTTCCTTCGGAACGCGCCCGTCGAGCACGCTGTCCCATTGCGCTGCATCGGGGCGCCGATAGCGGGTCAGGTCGAGCGGGCCGCCGGCCAAGACGTCGCCGCGGAACGTGAAGCCTTCGGCTCTCGTCCAGCCGAATGGCTCCATCGACAGCAACCCGCTGAACACCCACGTGAGCGAGAACACGCCGATCAGCGCGCCGAGAACGTAATGCCAACGCATCCAGCCGCGATAGCGGATCGAAGCCGAGAGGCGGAACGGCTTGCTCGGCCGAAACTGCGTGACGGCAAGCGCGAGCCCGAGCACGGCCAGCACGCAGCCGAGACCGGACGCGGCGACGACGGTCCAGTACCACGCGGGTTGGTTCGCGCGAAGCGGCGTCACGTAGAACCAGTGCGGGATCGCGCCGGCCCACGCGAGCAGCCGGTCGCGGCGGGTCGTCGCGAGCACGACGTCGCCGAGATACGGCGACGCGTAAATCTCGGTTCGATCCGGGTCGTCGACGCGGAACTTCTCGAGCGGCAGATCCCTCGCATGGACGAGAGTCCATTGGTCGGGCGCTTCGATCGTGCCGACGTGACGAACGCGCTGCTCGGCGACGCCGACGAAGCGGGCCGCGACCGCGCGGAGCTCGTCCGGCGTGAGCGGCTCGAGCAGCTCTCCGGTATCTGCGAGCACGGTCACGCTCCACGTCCCGCGTCCGAAGCGGTATGCGGGACGGCCGTTGACGGTCAGCAAGGTCACGGGGCCGGGATAGTCCGCGTCGACGAAGGCGAGCTCCGCGGCTTCGCGCGGGGCGAGCCGAACGGCGTCGACGTCGAGCGCCGCCGCGCGCGCGATCCGCAGGGGCTCCTCGAGCCGCGGCATGTCGCCGGTGTAGATCATCACGATGCCGGAGGCGAACCACACGACGAACAGCACGCTCAACGGGATACCGAGCCAGCGGTGAGCGAGGATCAGCAGTCTTCGCGGCGATACGGGCATCAGACGAGCGCACCCCAGACGAGGTAGATCAGCACGCCGACGAGGCCGCCGACCAATGTGCCGTTTACACGGATGAATTGCAGATCGCGCCCGATGTAGAGCTCGATGCGGCGTGACGTCGCCGCGGCGTCCCACTGCTCGATCGTGTCGGACACGATCTGGCTCAGCGGGTCGCGATAGCTCTCGATCAGATGGATCAGCAGCTCCTCGAGCCGCTGGTTCAGTGCCGCCGCGACGGCTTCGTCTCTCGCGAGCGTCGTGCCGATGCTTCGCAGCTCCCGTTCGATTCCGATCCGCAGCGCCGAATCCGGCGTCGCGAGCGACATCTGCGCGTACTCGCGAATGCGCGTTGCGAGGTCGCCGACGTAGCCGCGCACGTCCGGATGGTCGAGCAGCTCGTCCCACAGCATCCGGCCGCGGCGGATCGTCTCGTCGTCGGATTCGAGCGACTGCTTCATCGAGCGAAGCTTGTCGTTGAATTGCCGGCGTGCCGGATGGTCGGGATCACCGCCGATCTCGTCGAGGATGCGCTCGAACTCCGAGACGAGCTGATCGTAGATCTGCTCGTCGATGGCGCGCGGCAGCCACCAGGGGCTTCGCGAGCGGATCTTCAAGCGGATCTCGAACCGGTTCTTGTCGAGTTGCTCGCGGCCGAACTCGACGAGCTGGTCGATCAGCCGCTGCCCGTAGTTGCCGGCGATCGCGACGTCGATCAGCGTCGTCAGCGCGACGTTGACCGGAATGTGTCCCAAAGCCTCGCGAAAGCCCGCCTTCGCGGCTTCGCGCAGCTCCGCGTCGTCGACGGTGCGCAGCATCCAATCGAGCGCGACGGCGGCGTCGCGGCTGACGGCGCGTGCGTTGCTCTCGCGGCCGAGCCATGCGCCGATCCGCGCGACTAGATCGGCGCCGACGAGCCGCCCCGCGACCGCGTCGCGCGTCAGGAAGTGATCGCGGATGAAGCGGGCCAGCGCGCGTCCGATCTCGTTCTTACGCGTCGGCACGATCGCGGTGTGCGGAATTCGCAGCCCTAGCGGATGCTTGAACAGCGCCGTGACCGCGAACCAGTCAGCGAGGCCGCCGATCATCGCCGCCTCGGCGAAGGCTTCGACGATGCCGAGCGCGGGGTATTGCGGCCGTAGCAGGCTCGCCGCGACGAACAGCAATGCCATCGCGACGAGCAGTCCGGTCGCGAAGCGCTGCATGCGCTTCAAGCGGCGCGCGGACTCGAGATCGGGTTCTCCGGAAAGCACGTCGACGAGCACGCCGAGCGAGCCGAGCCGTGCTCAGCCCGCTCGGTTCGCGATGCGATCGGTCATTCGGCGGGCAACGCGAAGCAGTAGAACAAGCCGTCGCCCCCAGTGCTGATCAGCGCTTGCTGGCTGCAGCCGCGCGAGTCGTGCGCCGAGTTCCAGGCCGCGAAGTCGTGGTGACCGACGCGCGCCTTCGCATCGTCGCTGCTGCTCGTCCAGTTGTTGCACGTCATGTCCTCGCCCGGCGGATACGCGGTGCCGTCCGGCCGCGAGCCGGTGAGCACGTCGTGCCGGTTCGGCGCGTAGCCGCTGCCCGGGATCCGGCGGCCCCGCTCGTCGAGCGCCGTGAAGACGCTCATCCGGTGCTGATCGCTGTGCAGCTCGTCGACGTTCGCGGCGATACGCGTGCCCTGGGCGTTGAACCACGGGCCCGGGCCGATACGGTCGCGGGCGTTGACGGCGCCGTCTCCCTGCGTGCTGAGATATGCACGCCACGTGCGGTTGCCGTGACCGGCCGCTTCGGCGAGCGCCTGGCAGTGCGCGTCGGCGCCTTCGAGGCCGCCGAGCTCGCCGCCGTTGCCTGATCCGACGCTCGTCAAGAAGAACGACATCGGCCCGGTCGGCGGCTGGGTAAGCGCCGCCGTGGCGCCGAGCAGCCCGGCGGCCGTGAGACATCCCAGCATGATCTTCTTGTGCTTCTGCATGGATTTTCCCCCGGTAGGTTGAACGGGCATGACGCCCAAGCACGAGACCAGTCGACCGTGCGGCTTTCAGTCAAGCAGAGATCGGGATTGAAGGGAAGGCCATTCGACGGCCACGCCGGGCGGTGCTCGGCGCTGGGCGTATCCGCGCGAGCGTAAACGCGCCGGAGCGCGGCTCGGGGAGACCAGGCTCAGGACGGCGGGCTTCTTCGGTCCGCGGGATGGACGCGGGTCGAGAAGAAGCGGCGGGCCGAGC
The DNA here is from genome assembly GCA_964388365.1 of uncultured Gammaproteobacteria bacterium. Lineage (GTDB taxonomy): Bacteria > Pseudomonadota > Gammaproteobacteria > Steroidobacterales > Rariloculaceae > ZC4RG20. Next base: position 47,112 of record CAYMAF010000001.1, read on the forward strand.
GGCCCGCCGTGCCCTAGAGTGCGCGTGCCCGCGTCCTGTCGTCAGAACTCGAGCGCCAGACCGACCGCGTAACGGCGGCCGCGCAGGTCTCCGACCACTCCGTTGCCCGTTGCGTTCGTGAAGAATCCGTCGAACGTCGTGAGGAACGGAATCGGATCCTCGTCGAACAGGTTGTTCACCGTTGCGTACAGGTTCAGCGAACCGCCCCGGATGTCGAAACGATAGCTCACTCTCGCGTCGACGATGACCTGGGCCTCGATCTCGTTGTCGAGCACATCCCAGCGCGTGCTCGCGCCGTGCCAGTTCCAGTTCTGGTTCTGGATCGTGCTGCCGGTATAGTTCGCCTGCAAGGAAAGCCCGAGCGGGCCGCGGATCAAGTTGCCGGAGAGCAGGTAGTTCCACTTCGGCAGACCGAAAACCCCCGTCGTCTCGGTCTTGACGCCCTCGCTGTTCGTGCTCGAGTTCTCCCGCAAGTAGCTGCCGAGGAGGCGCACGCCAACGAACGATCCGCCGAGCCAGGGCACGTCGGTGCGGTAGGCAATTTCGAAATCGACACCCTGCGCAAAGACCGAGTCCTGATTGATATAGGGGACTCCGATCAGCGAGATTCGATTGACCGCAGGGTTCACCGTGCTTTGATCGCCGTCTCGCGTGATCAGTGCGCACAGGTCGGCATCGCCGTCGAGGTAGCAGCCGCTGACGACGCCGGTCGGCGAATATTGGTTGATGTTGTCGCGGACTTCGATCGCATACCAATCGGTCGAGACGGAGAAGCCTTCGAGCTGCCGCGGCCGATAGACGAATCCCGCCGTGAAGGTTTCTGCTTCCTCGGGTTTCACGTCCGGACTGCCGCCCGAGAACATCGTCACGGTATAGGTGACATGCGAGCCGCCGGCGGGATCCTCGAGATAATCGGTGATCGACGCAACGCCGCCCGTTCGATCGAACCGCTCGCCCATCGTCGCCGCGCGCACATCCTGCGATAGGGTGCCGCGGAAGCGGATCTGGTCGTTGACGGCCCAGCTCAGCGCGCCCTTCCAGGACTGCACGTCTCCCGAGCCCTCGTAGTCGGCCCAGCGCGCGGCGAGATTGAGGTCGAGCTGGTCGACGAGCCGCTTGCCGGAGACGAGCGGAACATTGAACTCGGTGAACGCCTCCTTGACCTCGAACGAGCCCTTGCCGAACGGCACGTTCGAGAACTGGATCTCGACCGAGTTGCCGGACGCGGCATTTCCACCCGGCACGCCGCGGATACCGCGCGCGGGATTGTTCGCCTCGACGGGCCGGCCTCGGGGATCGGCGTTGACGTTGCCGCCGGGACCGACGAGGACGTATTGCAGGAAGCTTTCCTCGCGCCACGCGTAGCCGAACGCCATCTCGATCGGGCCGGCACCCCAACCGTCGTGAACCTTGCCCGTCGCCGTGACCTCGTAGGCATCTTGCTCGAGCTCGATCCGGCGCATTTTGTTCCCGACCGACGTATAGCTGTATGGGATGCTCTCGTCCGCCGAGTAGAAGCCTTCGGCATGCATCGGCACGCCGGGCTCGAAACCCGTGACCCAGTCGATCGCTCTCGGGTCGGCGCGGCCGCGGCCGAAGAGGTTGAGCGGCACGCAGTCGTCGTAATCGTCGGTGTAGAGCGTGACGTTGCAGACGATGTTGCCTTCGTCGTCGAGCACCGCGTCGACCGCGAGGTAGATGCGGTCGAGCCGGATGCCGCCGCGCTGGATCGCGTCCACGTCCGTCGTGCCCTTCTGGTACCAGCCTTGCACGTGCCAGCCGTCGAAGAAGCCGTCCGAGCTGATGTCGTACTGGAATCCGGCCGTCAGCGAGCGCATCTCCGTGACTTGCTCGGTATAGGCGTCGAGCGCGAGGTCCTCCGGCGCGCCGATCCGGCCGAACGCTACGCTGTCGAGCTCGTGCTCGTCCATGATCTGCTGGATCTCGGGCGGCAGGAACGGGTTGCCGCTGTAGATCGTGAACGCTCTGCTGCCGAACGCGGTTCTCGGGAACAGGCCGCCGAGGTTCGTATTGATCCAGTAGGCTTTGCCGTAGATGCCTTGGCCGTAAAGAGTCAGGTTGTCGGTGACGTCGTGGCTCAGATACACGAACGCGTTCTCGCGGCCCGAGGCTGGGTGAATCTGCGATCCCCACTCGCCGTTGTCGGTGCCGGAGCCGCCTTGCGCGATCGAATGCGAATCGGCATTGGACGCATGGCCGACGACGAATGGCGAAAAATGGCCGTTCGGGTCGAAGATCTGCGGGCCGCCGGCTTCGGGCGGCAGAAACAGGATGCCGTCGAGCGAGGCGTTGCGGGAAACGACATGGCTGTACGGCAGAAACCACGGGTTGTCCGGGGTCGTGCCGCGATTCTCGACGTCGGGATTCTCGATCAGCGCCCAGCCCTGATACCAGTCGTAGTCCGCGCGGCTATGCCAGATCGGATCCTGCTCCGCGTCCTCGATCGACACGAGGAGGTGGGTCTTCTCCGACAGCGCCCAGCCGCCGGCGAACGAAACTTCGTGATTCTGGTTGTGGCCGCGCTCCGTTTGGCCGGTCTGCGCGGAGAGCTTGATCCCCTCGAAATCGGTATCGAGTATGAAGTTGACGACGCCGGCGACGGCATCCGTTCCATACGCGGCCGTGGCGCCCCCCGTCACGGTCTCGACCGTGCGGAGCAGGTGCTCGGGGAACAAATTGATATCGGGGCCGCCGAAGATCGTCGACGACACGACGCGGCGGCCGTCGAGCAGGGTCAGCGTGCGCTTGCCTTGCAGACCGCGCAGATTCAGCGTGCCCGCGCCCGGCGACGTGAAGAAGTTGCCCGTGTTTGCGGTAGTGTTCGACATGAAGAACTGCGGTAGCTGCGCGAGCCCTTCGATCATCGTCGTCGGCGACATCAAGCTGATCTCTTCCGGCGTCACGATCGTCACGGGATTCGGCGTATCCATGCCCGTCGGGCGTAGACGGGAGCCAGTGACGACGACCTCCTCGACGGCAGCGGTTTCGGTCTGCGCGTGAACCGCGTTCGCCGCGCCGATGGCCAGCGCGATAGCGACGGGCAGATGGGATTTGCGGCATGGATCGGTCCGAATCGTCGAGTGCATAGCCTTGCTCATGTGCCCCCCTGTGGAATGGATCGATGCGACGTGCGCGTCTTGGATACGAGTGGATCGGGCAGACGTATCCGAGGGGTTCGGGCCCGGTCGCTCGAGGCGGCGTGCCTCCCGATGCCGCCGGCGTTCCGAGCGCTCCCGGCCGATCCCAGCCGCCATTGCGTCACGTATGAAAGCAGAATACCGATTCTTGATTATGAGTCAAGAGGGAGAAGGTCTCGAAGCCAAGTGCGTCTAGGGCACGGGAAGGGTGGCGGGTCGGTATCGATCTAGGGGGGTAGGTTGCGGGTGAGCGGGGGCGATGTGGAGAGATCCGGGCCGTCTCGAATCCGGCGCGCTCGGGGCTCGTCGTCGGCAATTGATCGGCGCGGGCGTATTCGCAACGTCCGGGCACGCGCTTGCCGACCTCGGGTCTTCGGCGCGCGTGCTTTGGGTGCGGGCCGTTGCCGGCGGGATCGCCGTGTGCGGCGCGATCGCGTTCGCCGCGTTGATTTTCTCGGCTTACGTGCTGCGCGGCACGCCTCGCCCCGCGCCGGCAAAACCACGAAGTCTAGGCGTTTATGCCTACATGCGAAATCCGGGCGCTCCCCCGTGCCCGCCGCACCTGCGCACGGCGACAATGGTCGAGCGCGCCGCCGGATCGCAGCGCCTTTCGATACGCCGACGAGGCTTGAATGACCAGAGTAATCGCCGAACGGGGCGCGGCTTCGCCGCAGCAGGCTTCGCCGCCGGCGGAAGCTCGGGCGGCGGTCGAGGCCGTCGACGACGGCATGCGCTTCAGCAAGCGCTTCGGCGAGGAGTGGCAGTTCCGGGCGACGCTGCATAACTCGCTCCGGGCGTGGGCTGCGGCGCGGCGGTCGCGCTGGCTGCGCGTGCCGCGCGTCCTCGATGCCGACCCTCGCGATCTTCGCATCGACTACGAGCGCCTCGACGGCTGGTATCCGCTGCGTGAGGTGCTCAGGGACCGCGCTTTCGAGCGGCTTCCGGACGAGGCGCTCTCGCGACTGTTCTGGACGATCGGTGCGGCCCTCGAGGAATTTCACCGGCATACGCACCGGATTCACGGTGACTTCGACTTCGACAACATTCTCGTGAAGCGGGGCGCCGACAGGGCGGCGTTCGTCGACTTCACGCCGCCGGTCTACGCGTGCTTCAGGGATTACAACCGCGCGGACCCGTATCGGGATATCGCGACGCTGATCGTCGTCGTGCGGGCCAAGTACCCCCCGCAGCGGATCTATCTCGCGATGCGGCGCCGCCTGCGCGCGCTCGCGCTCGCGTTCATCGAGGGCTACTTCCGCGCCGATCCGTCGAGGTACGACGCCTCCGCGCTCGCGCGTTCGATCGACGAGATCCTCGACGACACGTATCTCGGACGGTCATTCGCGGGCCGCTATCTGCGCCGGACGCGCCTCTTTCGAATCGACGATCTCGCGCCGGGAACCTGATGCACTATCAAGACTACAGAACGACCCACGTAGGGCCCGAATCGTGGGCGAAAGATTACGACGCGAAGCTGTTCGCCCCGGGCTCGTTCGACGCGGAACTCTGGGCGCACGAGCAGCGGCTTCTCGACGAGATCGTGATGCGGCACGTGCGGCGCCGCGACAGCTATCTCGACTTCGCGTGCGGCACCGGACGCGTGCTCGCCCACGTCGAGCCGCGATTCCGGTCGGCGACGGGGCTCGATATCTCGGAGACGATGCTGGCCGCCGCACGCAGACGCGTGAAGGCCGCCGAGCTCGTTCAGGGCGATGCGACCCGCGAGCCGGGCGTGCTGAACGGGGGACGCTTCGACTTCATCACCGCATTCCGATTCTTCCTGAACGCGCAGCCGTCGCTGCGGGACGACGCGATGACGTTCCTCGCGTCATCGCTTCGGGACCGCGAGTCGCGGCTGCTTTTCAACGTGCACGGCAATCGCTACAGCACCCGCGCACTCGTCGCGGCGAAGGCGAAGCTCACCGGCGAGCAGTTCTCGTCGATGTCGGTCCGAGAATGCTTCGGGCTCGCCGCTCGCCACGGGCTCGAGATCGTCGAGTGGCACGGAATCGGCTCGTATGACAAGTCGCTGCTCCGCGCGCTGCCGGCAGCGGCGTGGCGCTGGGCGGAGCGGCGCGTGCCGCTGCCGAAACGCTTCGCGGTCTACCTGTACTTCGTGTGCCGCCGTCGGTGACGGAAGCCGGCCGCGCGCGCGGCCGGCTCGCGCCTATTCGACGCGCCAGAAGCGAATGCGTACGCCGTCGGGATAGCGCTCGCCGGTGCCGACGAAGACCGATCGCGCGAGCCACTGCAGCCGCGGCGACGACGTCTCGAAGCGCGGCATCGTCCGGAAGTAGACGAGCTCGGGGTCGACGCTCTCTCCAGCGTTGAGCTTGCGCATCACGTCGGGGGGCGCGTGCCGTATGCCGAAATTCTGCACGTAGATGATCTCGCCTTGGTCGGTCTCGAGCGCGTAGCGCGTGTCGAGCTCGGAGAACCCGTCCGGCTGAATCATCTGCCAGTCGGCACCGCCGGGCACGACGCGCCCTTTGATCTCCGGCCCTTCGAACGTGCCTCCGACAATCTCGATGATGCGCCGCCGGCCGTGCGTGACCTCGCCGAGATCGACGGGCTCGGCGACCTCGGCGAGCATCTCGAACGCGAAGGTCAGCGTCGGCGGTTGCGGCTGCGGCGCGGACGGCGTCTGCGCGGCCGCGGTGAGCGCGAGCAGCGCCGCGGCTGCCGAGGACGTCGCGGCGAGCAGGGTCGAGCGGGCGATTTTCGGCATCGGAGCCTCCTATTCAAACCATGTCCGAGTCGGTGCGCGATCACGCGGAGCGCTTCGAAGTATAGCGTCGGCGCCGGCCGAGGAAGGCTCCCGCGGCCGCGGCGCGCCGGCCGGCTTGCACGAACGCGGTCCGTCGCCAATAGTGGCGGCATGACGAAGACGGCGCTCACCGACGACCTGCACCTTCTGATTGCCGCCCTTCCCGAGCCCCTCCAGCGCGCGCTGCCTGCCGACGCGGCCGGGCTGCTCGAGATCGTTCTGGACCTGGGACGCCCGGCCGAGGCGCGCTTCCCCGACCGTGCGTTGGATTTGACGGCGGCGACGGTTACTCGCGAAGAGATCGATCACGTCGTCGCGGCCGTCGGCGAGTTCGGCGCGGATAATCGCGCCGGCATCGAGGGCACGCTGCACCGGATCTCTGCGATCCGCAACCGCAAGGGCGACATCGTCGGCCTGACGTTACGAGTCGGGCGGGCGGTGCTCGGCACGATCGATCTGATTCAGGATCTCGTCGAAAGCGGCCGCAGCATCCTGCTGCTCGGCCGGCCCGGCGTCGGCAAGACGACGAAGCTGCGCGACGCGGCTCGGCTTCTCGCCGACGAGCTCGGCAAGCGGGTGATCGTGATCGATACGTCGAACGAGATTGGCGGCGACGGCGACGTCCCGCATCCGGCGATCGGCCGCGCGCGCCGAATGCAGGTGCCGCTTTCGAGCACGCAGCACGCCGTGATGATCGAGGCGGTCGAGAACCATATGCCCGAGGTCATCATCGTAGACGAGATCGGCACCGCGGCGGAGGTCCTCGCGGCGCGGACGATCGCCGAGCGGGGCGTGCAGCTGATCGGCACGGCGCACGGCACGACGCTCGAGAGCGTGCTGCTGAACCCGACGCTGTCTGACCTCGTCGGCGGCGTGCAGACCGTGATCCTCGGTGACGAGGAAGCCCGGATGCGCGGCACGCGAAAGACGGTCACCGAGAGAAAGGCGGCACCGACCTTCGATGCGGTCGTCGAGATCGCCGCATACGACCGTCTGATCGTGCATCCGGATACCGCGGACGCCGTCGACCGGCTGCTTCGCGGCAAGCCGCCGCGGGGCATCGAGCGCACGCCGGACGGCGAGGCGACGGCCGAGGCGGCCGAGGCGGCCGAGCCGCGGCGGCTCGAGCCGATCCTCGCGGAGTCCGTCGACGGGCTCGCCGTCGAGCCGGTCGAGCGGCCCAAACGGTTGTATGCATACGCGCTGAGCCGGGCGTCCGTCGAGAAGGTGCTTCGCGAGCTTCGTCTCGACGCACGGACCGTCGATCGGCCCGAGTACGCCGACGCGATCATTGCGCTCAAAGCCCGCGCCGACGACGGCCGCCTCGGACGGATACTCGAAGCGACCAGCGTGCCGCTTCATCTCGTGAAGCGGAACACGACGGCGCAGATCCGGCGCGCGCTTCACGACGTGTTCGCGCTCGTGCCCGGCAGCGATCCCGGCGAGGTCGAGGACGCGCTGGGCGAGGCCGAGGCGGCCGCCGAGCGCGCGATCAGCGAAGGCGTCGCGGTCGCGCTATCGCCCCGGCCGGCGCGGCTCCGGCGGCTTCAGCATCGGCTGATCGTGCGGCGCCGGCTCATGGCCGAGAGCATCGGCAGCGAGCCGGAGCGGCATCTCGTGATTCATCCGCGCGCATCCTAAAAGGCACACGGCTGCGCCGAAAGACGTCGGGCCGCGCCGCCCGACGCACCGCCCCTCGGGCAGCGATGCGCCGAGCGTCAGTGCTTCTTGGGCGTGCGCGACACCGTGACGTAATCGCAGAGCCGATTCACGCACATCTCGACGAGGGTCGTCGTGTTCGGGAAGAAGAAGCCCGGCGCGTCGGCCGCGGCGTGCGGATCGTGCAGAACGACGTTCTGCAGGCTCTTGACGTCGTAACGGATGCCGCGGTCCCGGTCGGGCACGTAAAGGCGCATCGACAGCACGACCGGTCGGCCGAGGACATTCTCCGATTCGGTCAGCTTTTCCTTGACCTCGCGCAGGTTCACGAGCAGACGCCGGTAGCTCGGATCGCGCGAGTGCGTATGAATCTGAGACAGGAGGATGCGGTTGATGTCGTCGCTCAGCCTCGATTCGACGTTCGTCGGGCGGCGGCGGACCGTCCCGTCGGGCTCGGCTTTGCCCGCGGGGACGACGAAGAACTCGACCGTGAAGTCCGGAATCGACACGCCGTACTCGTCGACGGCGTGGAGTATGAACTGCTGGTACGTGTCTTTTCCCGTCGCGGCATAGGTTTCTTGCGTGACCTGCTCCAGGTCGTCGCAAAGCTTGCCGAAAGCCGCCGCGTTGCGCGTCTTCAGCGCACGCAGCACGAGCTCGCCGACGAGCGAGCCCTGCGGCGAGCCGACCTCGTCGACGATGCTGCCGTGATCGAGGCCCTGAAGCACACCGAAACCGAAATCCGCGACGCTCTTCTTGACCTCCCATTCGAACGGCGTATACGCGCCGAGCGGCTGCCGGTCCTTCGAGAAATCGAGCTTCAGCTTCAAGGTGTCGACACTCGCGCCGGCGATCACGATCGTCCCGTCGGTCCCGGGCTTGTTGACCCATCCCTTCAATCCCTTGTAGTCCTCGATGCCGACGAGGATCGTGAGCTGGATCTGGCCGCGATTGAAATACGGCTCGTCGATCAGCAAATCGCGGTGCGCAAGCTCCCACTGATACGGGCTCGCGAGCTCGAGCCCGTCGAGCAGCCCGCGGCCGACCTCGAGCAGATCGCCGATTTTCCAGCGGCCCTTGAACAGCGATCCGAGAAACGATTTGCCGCGATGCGCGAGCGGCGAGCCGAAGTTCGCGGGGGCGAGCATCACGATGCGCTTCACCGGGCAGTCGGCGATCCGGTCACCGTTGCGAAGATAGTGCTGATGGATCCAGTGCCGAATCACGAGCCCGCCGGTCGAATGGACGATGAGGTTCAGATCGCGCTTCTTCTTTCCGTCGCGCGTGATGAAGCCGCGCCGATAGAACTCGTCGTTCAGGCCGTCGATCACGTCGTCGAACGTCAAGTGATCCTCGCGCGACTCGTAGTCGGCGTAGTAGATCTCCGAGACCGGCCCGATACCGGCCTTCGCCAGGAACGACTTCATGCCGACGAACGACTGCGAGCAGTCGCTCCAGCCGTGCAGAATGACCGTCGATTGCGCCACGAGCACCTCCTCCCGAACGAGCGGCGGCCATCATACGAGATCCTGGCCGGCCTTGGAGCCGTCAGGCGCGGAGCCGCGAGCTCGAACGCGAATCGCGTATCGCGAATTTGAGATCGCGGCCGTCCGCCGCGGCCTGTGGCAGCGGCGGAAGCCCTTTCCGGATCGCCCCGAAGCCTGCGGAAAACACCGCGAGCGAGATGGCATTGGACGCGCGGAATTTGAGAACTCAGTGGCATAGGAATTGCATCATGCTGGCATTCCGAGCGAATGCGCCATTGAGTGCCACGCGCCCGGGGGTCCGATCAACCGCTCAACACGGGGGGAGCCACCATGGCACCTGTCCAGCGGAAGAGGGGCTTTGTGTGTGCAACGGAAGGCGCGCTCGCCGCGGCAGCGATAGGCCTCTGTACGCCGGCGGCGGCGTTCGAGGTCGAAGCTGGTGATTGGACGCTGACGGTCAGCGGCAATGTCAACGTTCACTACATCCACGCGGATTGCGAGGACGAAGCCGAGCCCGGGGTCACGGGCGGGTTGGCGTGCCGCGGAGCCGCTGGGGAGAAGCGAAGCTCATCGATCAGCAACGGGCTGTTGCCGGCCGCTTTGCAGATCGGCGGATCGACGACGCAGAACGGCTACGATCTCAGCGTCACGTTCGGTCTGTTTCCAGGCATCAGCACGAACGACGGCAGTCCGAACCTCCAGCAAGGCGCGGAACGGCTGAACACGGCGCTCGGCACGACGGGCCTCGACGTCCGCCAAGTGTTCATGACGTTCGGCAACGACCGCATCGGCACGTTCAAGCTCGGACGCGATCTCGGCCTCTTCGGCGCGGACGCGATCTTGAACGACATGACGTTGCCCGGTGTCGGCGGCGCGAACACGAACAATGCCGCGCCCGCGAATACCGCGCTCGGGTCCATCGGCCTCGGCTATATCTATGCCGACTGGATCGGGCAGATCACCTATACGACGCCGGATATCGGCGGCTTCAGCTTCTCGATCGGCGTGTTCGATCCGCTCGAGCCGATCCTCCAGGACGTGCCGACGCCGGAAGGTAGTCCCGGGATTCACGCGAAGGTCGCGTACACGAAAGAACCGTTCTATCTGTCCGCGAGCTTTATCTCGCAGGAGCACGAAGGGCCGACGGATGTCGCGGACTTCGACAGCGTCGGCTTCGACGTGGGCGGCAAGATCTCGTTCGGCGCCGGCGAGTTCATGCTGTGGTACTACTCCGGAGAAGGCATGGGGACCACGGCGCTTTATCTGCTCGGCGACGACGGCGCCGGAGCTGAGCGTGATTCCGACGGCTTTCTCGCGCAGCTCACTTGGACCTTCGGCGACACCAAGGTCGGCGTGAACTACGGCCGAAGCGACCTCGACCTCGCCCCGGGAGAAGCTCCGTCCGCGCTCGTCAGGCGCAATGAGAAGTGGACGCTCGGCGCGTATCACTCGCTGACGCGAAACCTCACGCTGCTCGCCGAGGCCAACCGCGTTCAGAGCGAAGCGCACGACGGCGTCGAGAACGAGAGCACGAATTTCAATATCGGCGCGTTCCTGTCGTTCTGAGCGCAGCTCGGGTTCGGGCGGCACGACGGTCGATCGTGCACGGGCGCGGTCGGTGCGTCCGCGTTCAGGCCGCGACCCGAACCATATTGCGTCCGGAGCGTTTCGCGGAGTACATCGCCTCGTCGGCCCGGTCGAGCCAATCCTCGTGTGACTCGTCTCGGCGAATCTCCGCGACGCCGATCGACACCGTTACGGGGATGCCGGGCACCGGCTCGTTCGTCTCGACGGTTTCACGCAGCTGCTCGGCGAGCTGCCTCGCCCCGTCGAGCGGCTCCCCGGCGGCGATCACGACGAACTCTTCGCCGCCGATGCGAAACAGTCCGTCAGTCAGGCGGACGCGGGATTCGATTCGGTGCGCGATCCGGCGAAGGATCTCGTCGCCGGCGGCATGTCCGTGCAGATCGTTGATTCGCTTGAAGTGATCGATGTCCAGCAGGACGAGCGACGAAGGCATGCTCGTGCGCTCGAAGTGCGCGATGACCTCGGAAAGCTTCGCGAGGAACGCGCGGCGGTTGCCGACCCCGGTCAACGGGTCGAGCGTCGCGAGCCGCAAGAACTCGTCCTGCTGACGGTTGTTCAAAATCGAGAACGCGAACGCAAACGCGGTCGTCAGCAGGATCGTGACCGTGACCGCCGCGGCCCGCAGCGGCTCGACGATTCCGACGAGCTGAACGGCGAGGACGGCGGCCATCGCAAGCGTCAGCGCGAGTGCTTCGCGCGGCCTGAGCAGATAGAAGCAGGTCATCAGCGACGGGTAAGCCCAATAGACCTGATGGGGGCCGCGCATCTGCACGGTGATCAGCGTTCCGCCGACGCACAGCACTGCGATCAGGAGGCTCGCGCTGCGTATCCTGCGTGTGCGGTAGGCGTACGCGCCGAGCCCGGCGAACGCGAGAACGATGACCGTGTCGATGATCGCGATCGCCCAATCTGCGGCGAGCCAGCGCATGACCGCGAACGGGGCGACGCCGAGCGCGGCCGCGGCGCACAGGATCAGAGGCATATAACGAGTCAGCCTCGGCGCGGCCGACGGCTCGTCGTTCATCCGGCGCCACGTGTCGAGGGCGGATTGCTGCTCGGTCAAAGGGTGGTCCTTCGAATAAACGGAAGATAGCGTAATCGGCACTACCGTCCGATGCCAAGCCGCGCGACGGCCGTGCTCGGTCCGCGGGGGCTGCGGCCGGCGCCGGGACGGCCCGGCGAGGAAACGGCGTCCGGGCCGACCGGAATGGTAGAATCCGCGCTTTCGCAGATGCCGAGAGCCGGAGAGAGCCGAGATGTCTACCCCGTTGTTTTATGACAAGCTCGTACCGCTGAACCGAGACCGCCACCGCAACCTCAAGCTCAAAGCGGATCGGTCGCTGCGCTTCGCCGCAGGCACCCACTTCGTGCCGCTGACGGCGGTCGAGTTCTACGACGCGGCGAGAGACTATCCGGTTGTCTTCTCCGGCGGCGAGAGCGCGAGCCCGGTCGCGATGGTCGGCGTGCGGCAAGGCGAGAATCTGTTCGTCGACGCCGAGGGGCGGTGGGCGGACGGCGCTTATATTCCGGCCTATGTCGCACGCTTTCCGTTCATCCTCGTTCGGCCCGCCGAGAAGTCCGATTACACCGTCTGTCTCGAGGAGAGCTACGAAGGGCTGTCGGAGGCGGAGGGCGACCCGCTGTTCGACGAGGAAGGCAAGGAGAGCGAGCTCACGAAGCGCGTCGTCGATGTGCTGAAGAGCCTGCTGACCGAGACCGAGCGCACGCGTCGGTTCGTTCAGCGCCTCGAGTCGCTCGAGCTGCTCACGGTCCGCAGCGCGCAGGTCCAGGACCGCAGCGGCAAATGGTACGGCTTGCACGATTTTCGCGTCGTCGACGAGAAGAAGCTCGCGGAGCTCGACGAGGGCGTGATCGCCGAGCTGCATCGCTCCGGGTACCTCGCGTGCATCTATGCGCATCTCTTCTCGCTTGGCAACGTTTCGCGGCTCGGATGGCGAGTGCCCGTGGAGCAGGCCGAGAAGGCGGCGGCGGAGGAGGCGGCCGCCGCTTCGACCTGACGTTAGAACTCCCGCCGCGGCCGAAGGCGATGCCGGTCTTTGCGCTCGGCCGAAGCTCGCGATGATCCCGGCAGCGAGCCGTCGACGGCCGCGCTCGGCCGGCTCGTGCGCTGTGGATAGGCGCGCTCGGGGGACATTCCGAAGGCCTCGACTATAATCGGTCGCACAACGACAACGGGAGGCATTCGTGAGACGCTCTACCTTTTCGACGATCATGCTTTCGATCGCGTTGCTCGCGCCGGCGGCCGCTTTCGCACAGGGGGAGATATCGTGCACGCGCGGCGGGCTGCAACGCGCGGTCAACCTGTACCTCGAGGCTCAGTCCAGCGGCGACGTGTCGAACCTGCCTTTGGCGACCGGCGTCGCCTATATCGAGAACATGGCGCTTGCCGATATCGAGCAAGGGATCATCAAGACGCCGATGCTCATCGATCATCACCTGAGCTTGCTCGACGAGGATTCGTGCCAGACGTTCACCGAGGTCGTCGTGACGAATCCCGAAAATCCGTACGTTCTCGGCACGCGCCTGCGCGTCAACCACGATAAGATCGCCGAGGTCGAGATCCTTTGGACGACGACCGGCTATTGGCTGTTCAATGCGGACGCGTACAAGCAGTACGCATCGGCCGAGGATTGGGGGCCGATTCCCGCCGAGAAGCGCGATTCGCGCGGCACGTTGGTATCGGCCGCGAACGCCTATCTCGACGCGTTCCTCGAAGGGAAGATCGATCTCGTGCCGTGGGGCTTCCCGTGCGTGCGCATCGAAGGCGGCGCGTATACCGGCACGGGCTCGCCGGACGACAGCTGCGAGGTCGGCGTGCCTAGCGGCGTGAATATCGTCAATCGGCGCTTCGTCGTCGACGAGGTCATTGGCGCCGTCGTCGTCTACTGCACGTTCGGCCCGGGCGGCCAGATCGGCGGCAGCGGTGCTCCGGATACGCATCTGTTCCGCGTGGAGAACGGCAAGCTGCGCTACGCGCACACGATCACCCACCTGCTGCAGGCGAACTTCCGCGGCAGCGGGCAGCAGTAACCCGCCTCTGCGAAGGGGGCGGCAGCCGCGCTGCCCCCTTCGTACCGTGCGATCTCGATGCCGTCTCCGCGGGGATGCTCGCGCGCCGGTGGAGTGTTCCTACCTGCGTCAGGCGGTGCGAATCGCCATCAGCGATTTCGTGAGTCCGCCGAGGCGTTCCTTGACGATCTTTGCGTCCGGGAACAGCTTGCGCATCTCGGCTTCCGAAAGCAGATGCCAATCGGGAGTCGTCCTCTTGACCCAGACCCGATTCGTCATGCTCAGCAAGGGAATCAGCGCCGGCCGCGGCACGTAGGCCGCGAACGGGAGCCAGCTATGGCTCTCGAACGGAAACGACTTGCAAGGGGTCTGCACGAAGTACCCTTTGCCGAGACGGGCGATCTCGCGGGCGAAGTCCTGCTGATGCGCCCACGCCCGCCGCTTGAATTCCGCGCCGTTGCGCAGCGTCCAGATCTCGTCCTTCGGCACCGTCACGTGCTCGATCACCGACGAGCAGTAGACGACGTCGAAATAGCCGTCGTCGAAAGGAAGCCGTCCGCTTTCCGGGATATGTACCGGGGTGAAGCCGAATCGCCGTCGGCCTTCGGCGATCGCGCATTCGTCGATGTCGGCGATATGCACATGCTCCGGGCAGATCGGCGTGCCGGCCAGGACCGACGCGATGTGAGCGCCGTTCTCCGAGCCGAGATCGAGGACTCTCGAATCCTCTCGGATCTCGAAATGCTCGAGGAAGATGCGAGTGCGCTTCGCGCGCGCCCTCGTGCGCACGCTGTCGACGATGGTTCTGACCATTCCAGCAATGCCTCCCCGGGCGAGTTCGGGCTTTCCGCCGAATCCGGTCCTATGCTAACAAGGCCGGCGGATGCCGAGCAGCGCGTCGCGCGGCGGCGACGGCGCGGGCCAGAACGATCGCCGGGAGGCGACCGTAGTCGTTCGGCGCTCAGGCGGCCTCGCGCAGCGGCACCGAAGCCGCGATCTTTCGCGGAGCCGTCTCGGTCAAAAACAGCGCCGCGACCCCGGCGCAGAACGCGCATACGGCGGCGACGATAATCGGCGCGGCAAGGCTCGTCGCATCGGCGATCTTCCCGGCGATCGTCGGCATCGAGACGCCGCCGATCAGCTCGCCGATGCAGACGACGAGACCCATCGATGACGCCGCCAGGGCCCTCGAGACGGATTCGCCGGGCACGACGCCCATGAACAGCGGAAACGAGCCCGTGCCGCTCCAGCCGATGAAGAGCAGCAGGCCCATGATCCACATCGGGCCTTCGAACCACAGCGCCGCGAGCGGGGTGACCATCGCGAGAAAGCAGAACAGGATCATGACCGGCTTGCGTCCGATCCGGTCGGACCACGCGGGAACGAGGAAGCCGCAGATCATCGTCGCGAGCCCGGTGACGCCGACCAGCGTTCCGGCTTGCTCGGGGGTGTAACCGCGATAGTTCTGGAAGAAGAGCGGCAGGAACGCGAGGCCGACGAGGAACCACGCGACCATGAAGATCGATATCACGCAGCAGACGCGGATATTGTGCTCCTTCAGCATCGCGAGCGCGCTGACCACCCCTAAGCGGGGCGGCGCCTCGTTCGCCTCTTCCGGCTCCCGCGCGGGCTCCCTGAGATAAAGCCAGACGAGCAGCGCGCAGACGAGGCCCGGTATCCCGGTCAGGAAGAAAGTGACGCGCCATTCGAACAGTGCGGCGAGCTGCGGCACGAGAAAGCCGGCACCCATCGTGCCGATCAGCGCCGCGAAGACGTTCTGCAGTATGCCGGCGTTGAGCCCTCGGCGGTGCGGCGACGACTCGACGTTCATGATCGAGAGGCACACCGGCAGGAACGGTCCCTCGGCGATGCCCATCAGCACCCGCGCGGCGAGCAGGAACGCGAACGACGTCGCGAGGCCGGACACGGCGGAGCACAGCGAGAACACGACGATCGACAGCAGGACGAAGGGCTTGCGGGCTCGGAGCGCATCCGACCATGCGCTGACGAAATAGGCCGATAACGCCCAAGCGAGCGCGAGGCCCGAGCTCAGCATGCCGATCTCGGTGTTGGTCAGCCCGAGCTCGGCCTGGATCGCTGCGGCGAGAAAGTTGATCGCATTGCGATCGAAGAAGACCAGGCCGAACGAGAACCCCAAGAGCAGCAATATGCCGTTCTCGTAGGTAAAGACCGTCGAGCGTCTGCCCGCGTGGGACGCGGATTCGATCGTGCTCATGAGCCCCCCGGTTTTCGTATTTGTCGTCAGCAGATCCGCCGCTCCCCCCGAACGCAGCGCGACCTGATGCCGGGGAGTATAGAACAGGCCGGGCTCGGCGGTTCCGCTGCGCGGAAGGCCTTCCGATCGGGGCACGCATCGAGGAGCGGGCAACGCAGATGAAACCGCGGCTCACCGTCGTCACGCTCGGCGTCGACGACCTCGAAGGCGCCGTCGCATTTCTGTCGAGACGGCTTGGATCGTTTGGAAGCCCGACTGGTCGACGTAGCAGCTCGATGCCGCCCGCATCGCGCCGACGAGCAAGCGAGGCCGCTGCCGGATCGCTGCACCCTTCTTTAGGTTCGATTGTTGTTGCCGCGCGGCGCTTGAAAGTACTATCCGCTGGCACCCTCGTCGCGCCGAGCGAATTTCTGGAGGAAGAACAATGAAGCGACTTCAAGTGCAGCGCGCCGCGTGGCTGGCCGGTATCGCCGCCGTCGCGACCGCATGCGGCGCCGGTCTCGACGAGCCGATTCGCCTCGACGCGGGCCTCGTCGCGGGCGCCGAGATCACTGAGTCCGGTGTCCGGATCTTCCGCGGATTGCCGTTCGCTGCACCGCCGGTCGGCGAGAACCGCTGGCGCCCTCCGCAGCCGGTCGAGCCGTGGGAAGGCGTGCGCGATGCGAGCGAGTTCGGCAATGTCTGTGCTCAGCACGAGACGGAGCCGCGTTACGTGAATATCGCGAACATGGAAGGCTCGCCGCCGCTCAGCGAGGATTGCCTGTATCTCAACGTATGGACGCCTGCGCGCTCGGCCGACGACAGGCTGCCGGTGATGGTCTATTTCTACGGCGGCGCTTTTACCGACGGCGGCGGGTCCGCGCCGCTCTACGACGGCACGGCATTGGCCGAGCGAGGTGCCGTCGTCGTGACGATGAACTATCGCCTCGGGCCTTTCGGCTTCCTCGCGCATCCGGCGCTGACGGCCGAATCCGAGCACGATAGCTCCGGGAATTACGGCATCATGGACATGGTCGCGTCGCTCGAGTGGGTGCAGAGGAATATCGCGGCCTTCGGCGGCGACCCGAACAACGTCACGATCTTCGGCCAGTCCGCAGGCGCGATGGCGATCACGTCGCTGATGACATCGCCGCTCACGAAGGGCCTGTTCCACCGCGCGATCGTTCAGAGCGTCATGGGCGGCGCGGTCGCGCCGAACATGCCGAACGCGACGCTCGCGGCGCAGGAGGAGCAGGGTGCGAGCCAAGCCGAGGCCGCCGGCCTGTCGACGGTCGAGGACCTGCGTGCGCTGTCGACCGAGCAGGTCGCGCAGACGTTCCGTGCGCAGACGATGATCGTCGACAACTACGTGATCCCCGAGGATCCGGCGATCGTGTTCGCGCAGGGCCGTCAGCATCCGGTCGACTTGATCGCGGGCGCGAACGCCGCGGAGCTGTCGTTCGGTCCGCGGCGCGCGCCGCCCGGAGCGTCGGACGGCTCGGACCGTATCTTCTGGACCGCCTGGCGCTTGGCCGAGTACCAGCGTGCGGCGGGCAAGAACGCGTACGTCTATTGGTTCACGCAGGCGTCGCCGGCGCCCGAAGGCAGCGAGCCCTACCTGCCGGTGCATGCGGCCGAGGTCAAATACGTCTTCGATAATCTCGGCGAGCACCCGCTATTCCCGGACAGTAGCGATCCGACGCTCGCCGCCGCGTCCGCGGCGGATCAGCGCGTCGCCGACATGATCGCGTCGTATTGGGTCAATTTCGCACGGACCGGCGACCCGAACGGGGAGGGCTTGCCCGACTGGGCGCCGCACGCGGGGCTCGATGCCGTGACCGCGGCGATCCTCGACGCGGATCCGGGCTCGAAGAGTCTGCCGACGCTCGAGCAGATGCGCGCTCACGAAGCGACGCTGCGCGAGCAGCTCGAGGCGTTGCTCGCCCAGTAGCCGCGCCGTCGCAAGGCGCCCGGCCGCGAGCCGGGCCGGGCGCCGTGGTTCCCAAGACCGGCCGGCTTCGGGCGGATAGGCCGCGTTTCTCGAGCGCGCCGGGCCGGCCGAGCCGTCAGTAGCTCTCGTCGTCGCTCGGGAACGTTCGCTGCTTCACGTCGGCCCGATATCTCGCGAACGCGTCCGCCATCTGCGCGCCGATGTCCGCGTACCGCCGCACGAAGCGGGGCCTGAACTTCGTGAAAATGCCGAGCATGTCGGGCGTGACGAGGACTTGTCCGTCGCAACCAGGGCCCGCGCCGATCCCAATCGTCGGGATCGATAGCGATTCCGTCACGCGCCGCGCGAGCTCGGCGGGAATCTTCTCGAGCACGATCGCGAAAACGCCGGCCTCCTCGAGCGCCTTCGCGTCCGTCAAAATGCGCTCGGCCTCCTCGGGCGTCGCGCCGCGAGCTTTGTAGGTGCCGAACTTGTGGATCGACTGCGGCGTCAGGCCGAGATGACCCATCACGGGTATGCCTGCGTTCACGATGCGCCGGATCGTCGGGCAGATGTATTCCCCGCCTTCGAGCTTCACCGCTTCCGCGAGCGCTTCCTTGACGAAGCGGCCGGCGTTGCGCAGCGCCTCTTCCTCGCTGACCTGGTACGACATGAACGGCAAGTCCGCGACGACGAACGCGCGCTCGACGCCTCGAGCGACGACCTGTGCGTGATAGAGCATCTGCTCCATCGTCATCGGGATCGTCGTGTCGTAGCCCGCGAAGACGTTGCCGGCCGAGTCGCCGACGAGCAGCAGGTCGATGCCGGCGGCGTCGAGGATCGATGCCGTCAGGTAGTCGTAAGCCGTCAGACACGCGATCGGCTCGCCGCGGGCCTTCATCTCCTGAAGGCGTTGCGTCGTGACTTTGCGGGATGTTTCCGTTGCCATGATGTCCTTTCGAAGCTCGACGGTGCCGACCGTCCCGGTCGACGCGGCGCAGCCGCTCGGCACGCCGTTCCGGCGCCATATTAACGTGGTACCGGACCGCCGGACGAGAACGTGCGGGCCGAAATCGGGCGAGAGCGGGGGGGCGGGCTCGACTCGGACCGGTTTCCCCGTCCGTTTTCGGCCAGATCGCCCGACGTTATGGCACTATTGGCCGGCCGAAGGCGCGTCCTCCGGCATCGCTTCAGGGGGGGATTCGGGATGAGAACGAACGTCGCGCTGGTGGCCGCGGCGCTCTGCGGCCTCGCGCTTGCCCAGGCCGAGACGCAGCCGGCGACGAGTCCCGGCGATGATCGCCTGATCGCCGCTCCGGCCGAGGAGTGGCTGAGCTACGGACGCGACTATGCGGAGACGCGTTTCAGCGCGCTCGAGCAGATCGACGACGAGAACGTCTCCCGCCTGGGCCTCGCGTGGACCTACGAGACCGGCTCTGTGCGCGGCCACGAGGCGACGCCGCTCGTTCACGACGGCGTGCTGTATGCGACGACGAGCTGGAGTAACGTCTTCGCTCTCGACGCGCGCAGCGGCGAAGAGCTGTGGCGCTGGGACTCGAACGCCGATCGGGCGCGCGGCTCGCGCGCGTGCTGCGACGTCGTCAACCGCGGCGTCGCGCTCTACGAGGGTAAAGTGTTCGTCGGCGTGATCGACGGCCGGCTCGTCGCGCTCGACGCGAAAACCGGAAAGCCGGTTTGGGACGTGCAGACGACGCCGGTCGACGAGCCGTACACGATCACCGGCGCGCCGCGGGTCGTCGACGGCAAGGTCGTGATCGGCAACGGCGGCGCCGAGCTCGGCGTGCGCGGTTTCGTCTCCGCGTACGACGCGGGGACCGGTGAGCTCGTGTGGCGTTTCTATACGGTTCCCGGAGATCCGAAGCGACCGTTCGAGAACGCGGCGCTCGAGGCGGCGGCGCGGACGTGGAACGGCGAATGGTGGACGATGGGCGGCGGCGGCACGGCCTGGGATGCGTTCGCGTACGACCCGGACGCCCGGCTGCTCTACGTCGGCACCGGCAACGGCTCGCCGTGGTATCAAGGGATCAGGAGCCCCGGTGGCGGCGACAACTTGTATCTGTCGTCGATTCTCGCGCTCGACGTCGATACCGGCGAGCTCGTCTGGCATTACCAGACGACGCCCGGCGACACGTGGGACTATACGGCCGTGCAGCAGCTCACGCTCGCCGAGCTTGCGATCGGCGGGGAGCGGCGCAAGGTCGTGATGCAGGCGCCGAAGAACGGGTTCTTCTACGTGCTCGACCGGCTGACGGGCGAGCTGATCTCGGCCGCGCCGTATACCTACGTCACGTGGGCTTCGGGCGTGGATGTCGAAACCGGGCGGCCGATCGAGACCGCGCACGCGCGATTCGGCGAAGCCGCGGTGCGCATTTCGCCGGGCCCCGGCGGCGGACACAACTGGCATCCGATGTCGTTCAATCCGGGGACGGGACTCCTCTATATCCCCGCGCACGAAAGCGAGTACGTGTATGCCGCCGATACGCGCTTCGAGTTTCAGCCGCACGCGTGGAATCTCGGCGTCGATATGGCTGCCGCATTCGACCGTAGCCGAAAGACGCTGCCGGAATCCGCGTACTCGCCCGGCGCGGGGGAGCGTGTCGGGGCGCCGAGTTTCCTGCTCGCGTGGGATCCCGTCGCCCAGCGTGCGCGCTGGCGAGTGCTCTACGACGGCGAGACCGGCGGCGGAACGTTGACGACGGCGGGCAATCTCGTGTTCCAGGGCACCGATACCGGCCGCTTCATCGCGTATCGTGCGGACGACGGCGAGAAGCTATGGGAGGTGCAGCTTGGCCAGGGCATCATGGCCGCGCCGAGCACGTATCGAATCGACGGGCGGCAGTACGTCACGGTGCTCTCCGGTCTCGGCGGCGCGAGCGCGCTCTACCGCAATCCGTCGCCGCACTACAAGGCGAGCGGGCGAGTGTGGACGTTCGTGCTCGACGGCGATGCCGACGTGCCGCCGGTCGAGGGCCGCGCGCGTCCCGCGCTTACTAGAATCGCGCATGAGTCGGATCCGGCGGCGATCGCCCGCGGCGAGCGGCTCTACACGCAGCGCTGCTCGATGTGCCACGGCGTCGGCGCGATCAGCGGCGGAACGATCGCGGACCTACGTTACGCCGCGCCCGCGATCTACGACGCGCTCGATGATATCGTCCGCGGCGGCGCCTATCTCGGGCTCGGCATGCCGTCGTTCGAGTGGCTCGCGGACGAGGATCTCGACGCGCTCCGTGCGTATCTGCTTTCCCGGCGCGACGCGCTGATCGAGTCGATCGGCGCGGACGCCGTGTCCGCGAGCGAGTAGCGGTCAACACGTTTCATAACGAGAGCTAGAAGGAGCATCGGATGATCTATCGACCACGCACGTTCCGCGCCGGCCGTGCGCTCGCGGCGGCGCTTGCCGGCCTCGGTCTGGCCGCGTGCTCGCCGAGCGAGCAGCCCGATGAGCTTCAGGGGGCGAGCGCCGACGCGCGGCCTACGACGGCGGAGCTCGCGCAGCGGCTCGTCGACGAGATGGGCGGCGCCGATGCGTTGAGGCGCGTCGAGACGCTCGTGCGTCGGGGCACAGGCATGCGCACGCGGGTCGGCCAGATCCAGGTCGCCGGCGGCGAGGATTGGACCGCGCAGCTCGATCAGACCGAGACGATCGACTTCGCGCGCGGCCGCGCGGCCTTCGATTACACGATCTCGAGCGACACGTTCAGCATGCAGCGGACCGAGGTCTACACCTCGTTCGAAGGCTCGCCGGTCGGCTGGAATACCGGCCCGGGGCGGCCCGAGATCGCGACGTCGCCGAACGGCATCTTCAGCTGGGCGACGCAGAACTCGCCGCAGACGCTGCTGCGGCGCAACGTGATCACGATCGCGCTCGCGGCGGCGGAGACGGCGTCGGCGGCGCCGGCTACCGAACGCGAGATCGGGGGCCGAGCGTCGCTCTACGGCACTGCGACGCTGCCGTCCGGAGAGGAGATCGGACTTTACTTCGATCCGGAGAGCGGATTGCTGAATGCTTATGCCGCGCTCGATACGGAGACGATGCTCGGCGACGTCGAGGCCGAGTATCTGCTCGACGACTGGCGCTCGGTCGGCGGCCTGACGCTGCCGCACTCGGTCACGATCAACAAGCAAGGCCGGCCTTTCTCGTCGATCGAGTACGGGTCGGTCCGCGTGAACGACACGTCGGCACTGTCGATCTTCGAGGTGCCGGCCGCCGCGGTCGAGCACGCGAGACAGGCCGTTGCCGCCGAAGGCGGGTGGTCGCCGCTGACGCTGAACGAGGTCGCGCCCGGCGTCTATCACGCGGTCGGCTATTCGCACCACGGCATGGTCGTCGAGTTCCCGAGCTTCGTCGTCGTCGTCGAAGCGGCGTATACCGAGGCACAAGGCGCGACGCTCGTGCGGATGATCGACGAGCGCTTCGGCAAGCCGGTGCGCTATGTTGTGCCGAGCCACCCGCACTGGGATCATACCGGCGCGCTGCGCCGCCTCGTCGCGGCGGGTGCGACCGCGGTGCTCGCCGCGGGGCACGAGGACGAGCTCCGCGCGATCATCGAGGCGCCGCACACGAATCCGCCCGACGAGCTTGCGCGTCGGCGTGCCGCGGGCGAGCGGGTCGGCGGCATCGAGGTGTTCTCCGGCGAGCGGGTGATCGAGGAGGGCGACCGCAGGCTCGAGCTGTACGAGG
>CAYMAF010000002.1:0-53184 GCA_964388365.1 uncultured Gammaproteobacteria bacterium
ATCGTCGCATTCCTCGAGTCGCTTTCGGGGCCGTTCCCGGAGCTGACGCTGCCGCAGCTGCCCCCGACCCCGGGTGACTTGCTCGAGCCGTGATCGCTAAGAGCTGCGCGGCCGCCGCCCGCAGGCGGCCGCGCTTCTTCGCCTCGACTCTCAGGCGCCGTCGTACGCGTCCAGGTCGATACCCGAGCGGCCGGGTGCGAGGATATTGTTCGGATCCAAGGCACGCTTGATCGAGTGCTCCAGATCCCGCTTCACCTGCCCGTAGCTGCGCGCGACGCGTTCCTGGAAACGGGTCGCGACGCGGTACACCGCGTAGCCCTCCTTCTCGAACTCGTCGAGCAGCTCGTTGAAGCACGCATCGGCACGCTGGCTCTCCTCGGGATTCGCACGATTGAAAAGCACGTCGATCACGTGATGCATGTCGCGCGGCCCGACGATGAACTCGGCCACGTAGTCGAGGCCGTGCTTGTGCAGAATCTCCTTCGCCATCCGCGCCTGCTTACGGCATTCGCTGCCGCGTGCCTCGCTCACGGGCGCGAACCACATCGACCCGCCGCCGCCGCGCCAGTTGTATAGCCCGAACTCTTGCAGATTCGGCACGCCGGACATCAGCTCCGCGCGGTACTTGAACGGCTGCGTGTCGCCGGCCTCCTCCTGCGTGACGATACGGCCCTTGCCTAGCCTCGAGAACGCATCGGTGACGATCTTCCAGTTCACGTCGACCTGCTCCTCAGTGCCGTAGAGCGCGGCGTATAGGTTCCAGGCGCCCATGCCCGTGTCTTCCTGGATCCTCCTCAAGACGTGGTCCGGCGTATGGCCCGGCTCGGTCGTGTAGTCGGAGCGGCGCACCTGCGCACTACCGGCTTCCCAGAGCACGTTCGCGATCACGACGGCGTTCGGAATCGTCCCGGTAATCCGTAGCGGCCGAAGGACGTCGACGATCTCGACGATGTCCTCCTCGCTGTCGAAGATCACCTCGAACGGCTTGTACGCCGGAGGCTTCGGCATCAGCCAGAAGCCCATCTTCGTCACGATGCCGTAATTCGCCTGAGTGAACATGCCGTCGAGCGTCGGCCCGAACCCCCATTTGAAAATCTGCCACGTATTGCTGCCTTGCACGCCGCCCATGCCCGTTCGATAGACCTCGCCGCTCGGCAGCACGACCTCCATGCCGCACTGCATCATGAAGTGCTCTCCGTAAGGCGTGTAGCCGACGCCGCGGTCCATCGTGTTCCCGACGGGCCCGGCGATTGCCGAAGGCGCGGGGAACGACAGCATCAACGGCAGATCATTCTCTTCGATGTAATCGTAAAGCTGCTGGTAGGTGACGCCCGGCTCGACTAGCGCGTAGCACATCTCCGGATCGACCTTGAGGATTCGGTTCATCTTCTTCAGGTCGAGAATCACCTGACCGCGCTGGCCCGGTGCAGCCGAGCCGTAGCCGAAGTTGCGGCCGGTCGAGATCGGCCAGATCGGCACCTTGTGCTCGTTGCAGATCCGTACGATGCCCTGCACCTGCTCGACGGTGGTCGCGGTCAGCGCTGCCGAAGGAGCGTGCTCGGCGTTGCTCGCCGACATCATGATCTTGTTGTACGGCAGCAGGTGCTCGGAATCGACGAGCACGTTCTCCTCGCCGAGCAACGCGCGGAACTTCTCGACCGCCTGCCTGAACTCGTCCTGCGTGAGCCCTCTCGGCAACACGTCGAAGTTTTCGTCCGCCATGGATCAGACTCCTTCAAGCCGTGATCGAAAAGGAAGCGAAGCTGCCGCTCGGCCCAGGCTCGACGCGCGGCGCAGCCCGTGTCCACGGCGCGGCGAGCGGCGCGACGAGCGACGCGAGCGCATAGCCGACACCCGAGGCCCAGTCGGCCGTCGACCGGCCGCCGCGGTGAGGCGGCGCCCAGCGAGTCGACGAAGCGATGCGACTTCGGCGCTCCTCGATCAGCTCGAAGGCCGTGCCGTCGACTTCGAGCCGGCGCGCGAGGTCGACCAGCGAGCCGGCCGAGCGATCGGTATCGAATACCCGATGACGCGTGAAGCCCGCTTCCGACGTATGCAGTCCGAGCCACTGGACGCGGGCCCCGTGAGCTCTCGCGAGGTCGACGGCCAAGGTCGCCGACGCGTTATCCAGCAGGCCGATGATTCGGGTCGGTCGACTGCCGGCCGAAAGCAGCCGTTCGAAGCGCGTCAAGAACGCGAAACCGGTGTCGACCCGCTCGGCTTGCAGCCGCGCACCGCTCGCGATCGCGGCGCCGTGCAGGAACATCGAGCCCGCCGCGTCGTCATTGACGAACGCAAGCAGCGGCGGCGCACTCGAGGGTGCCGAGCGTTCGCCGGGCGAAGCGGCGAGCCAGTCGATCGAGCCGTGCGCCGCCCATCCGGCGACGCTTCCGAGCGCAAAGCCCTTCAGCACGAGGCGGCGATTGATCTCCATCGTCAGCTCCTCAAGGCTGGGACGCCGGGGCCGGCAGACTCGACAGATACTCCGCGACGAGAGCGATCGATTCGTCGTCGATATAGGACGCCGGGAACGCCGGCATCGCATTGAGTCCGCTCCGTAGGATTGCGCGGACGTACACTTCCGGCAGGACACGGCCGGCAAGCACTGTGCCCACGCCGACCGCGGGATCGTGGCAGTAGGCGCAGACCTTCTCGTACAGCTCCTTTCCGCTTTCCCATCGGCGCTCCGACGGCGCCTGCCGCTGGGCGGCGGTCTCGTGCTCGCCGCTCGTCTGGGCCGTCGCCGTCAGGCAGGCGAACGGCAGTACGACGGCCGCAGCCAGCACCCATCCCGTCTTGATGCTCAGCGGAGCTCGCATGCTCGAACCTCCCGTCACCGACCGATGCCGCACAACCAAGACGGCACCGACTGCACGTCTTGCTTTTCGGAGCGAGCTTCGTGCCACCCGCCGAGGCAGCGGGGCGCATCCGAGCTCGCAAGCCGCATCATCGTCAGCCCAGCCGCAGGATCGGCTTGATCGTCACGCCCCGCGCCGAATCCTCGAAAGCCTCGTTGATCTGCTCGAACCGATAAAACTTCACGAGCTTGTCGAACGGAAAGCGGCCCGCCTTGAAGTACTCGACCAACTTCGGGATGAAAACCCGCGGAACCGAGTCGCCTTCGATGACGCCGATCATGCTCTTGCCTTCGGCCATCAGGTCGTTATGCACGTCGATATTCATTTCCGGCGTCACGCCGACGATCGCGGCTTCGCCGAGCGGCCGCAACGCGTGCAGGCATTGGCGCACGACGGCCGGCACGCCCGTGCTCTCGACCGCGTAGTGCGTGCCGCCGCCGGACGCGCTCCTGATCGCTTCGACGACGTTCACATTCTTGCCGTTCAGCGCGTGTGTCGCGCCGAGCTCCTTCGCGAGCTCGAGGCGGTTGTCGTGCACATCGATCGCAAATATCCGGCTGCAGCCCGCGATCCTCGCCGCCATGATCGCGCTCAGGCCGACCGCGCCGCAACCGTAAATCGCGATCGAGGTGCCGAACGCGGGTCTCAAGCGGTTGAGGACCGTGCCTGCCCCGGTCTGGATCCCGCAACCCAACGGTCCGAGCAGCGCCAAATCGACGTCTTTGTCGACCTTCACGACGTTGCGCTCATGCGCGACCGCGTACGTGCCGAACGACGATTGACCGAAGAAGGTCGCGAGCGGCGTCTCGCCTTGATGCAGACGATGGGAATCGTCTTCCATCCGCCCGCCGAAGTTGAGGTCGTTGAAGCGCAGGCAAACGCTCGGGTACCCCGTCAGACAGTTCTCGCAACGGCCGCAATGCGCGAACGAGAGGACCACGTGATCGCCCGGCGCGACGCTCGTGACATTGTCTCCGACCTGCTCGATGACGCCCGCGCCTTCGTGGCCGAGGACGATCGGATACGGAGCGATGCCGAGATCGCGCGCGACGGCGTCGGTATGACAGACCCCGGTCGCGACGACCTTGATCAGCGCTTCGTTCGCCTTCGGCGTCGACAGAGTCACTTCCTCGATTACGAAATCCTCACCCTTCGCGCGGGTGATCGCGGCTTGAATCTTCATGCCGTTGCTCCGTGCGCTCGCCCTTTTGAACATCGTCGAAGATAGTCTAGCGCGTGAGGCCGCCTCGGTCGCTACCCACAACTTTCAACGAATGAGCGCGCGACGGCGCCGTTGCCACATTTCGCCAGAACATCGGCCGCGGATCGCCATTCGAGACGACGAGACTATCGGCACCTCCAGCTCGAAGGGTTTGAGCATGGGTGAACGTCTCGATCGAGCTCGCGGGAGCGTCACGCTCAAGATCCTGCTCATCGGCTTCCTAGCGCTGCTGCTGCTGATACCGGCGAAGATGATCGAAGGTCTGATCGGCGAGCGCGGCGCACGCGCCGCCGCGGCGCGAGCGGAGGTCGGCAACTTCTGGGGTAACGCCCAGACGGCCGGCGGTCCGATGCTCGCGCTGCCTTTTCGGTATACGGAGACGGTCGGCGGCGAGCCGACTCGCATCGGCGATGTGCTGCTCGTGCTGCCCGAGCGGCTGACGATCGACGGTCGGCTCGAGATCGAGACGCGGCGGCGCAGTATCTACGAGGTGCCAGTCTATACGGCGAAGCTCGACATCGCCGGTGACCTGCGACCGCCGGATCTCGCCGACCTTACGGATACGTTTCCGGACATCGAGTTTCTTTGGAACGACGCGACGATCGTCCTGCCGCTGTCCGACCCGCGCGCGCTCTCCGAGCCCGTACGAATTCGACTCGCGGATGCGGAGGCCGAGCTCGAGGCCGCGAGCGGCCCGCGCTGCGTCGGGAGCGCACCGACACCGGGCGCGCTGCCAGCCGTTGCCGGGACGCCCCCATTTCGCTCCGCCGCAAGCCCGCTGAACGCGCTCGCCGCGGCGGCGCCGGCTCGGGTCTGCATCTCGGGAAGCCGGCTCACGGCCCGATACGCGGCCCTCGGTCTCGAGCCGCTCGACGCGGCGCAGCGCTTCTCGATGCAGCTCACGATTCGCGGCACCGGCCGGCTCCATTTCCTTCCGCTCGGCGACGTGACGGACGTGAATCTCGTATCGTCGTGGCGATCGCCGAGCTTCAACGGATCGTTCGCGCCGATCCAGCGTACCGTCACGGACGACGGTTTCACCGCCGCCTGGCGCGTGCTCGCTTTCGGCCGCGGCTATCCGTCGAGCGGGCTGCGATCCGAGGGCTACGAGCAGATGTTCGCGGTATCGTCGTTCGGCGTCGACCTTCTGCCGCCGCTCGGCGTGCACCAGGCGAGCCTGCGCGCGGTGAAATACGCGATCCTCTTCGTCGGCTTGACGTTCCTCGTCTATTTTCTCTGCGAAGTCTTTGCGGGCCTCAGGCTGCACGCGCTGCAATATCTCTCGGTCGGAGTCGCGAACTCGCTGTTCTTTCTGCTGCTCCTCGCGCTCGCCGAGCATATCGGCTTCGAGCTCGCCTACGTCGCGAGCGCGCTCGGGTCGATACTACTGATCACCGCGTACAGCGCGGCGGCCCTCGGGACCGGGCGGCGCGCGCTCTATGTCGCGGGCCTGCTTTCGCTCGTCTATGCGTATCTCTACATCGCGGTCAGAGCCGAGGACTACGCGCTGCTGATCGGCGCACTCGGCCTGTTCGCAGCGGTCGCGGCGTTCATGATGCTCACTCGAAGAGTCGACTGGTTCGCGCTGAGCTTCGAGGCGCAGCGGGACGGCTCTCCATACGATCGGACCTCGTAAGAGCGCGCGCGTGCTCTCGCACGCCCGGATCGCCGGCGACGCGCTGCAGATCGTCGGTTACACGGCGGCCTGCGCCTGCCGCTCACGTTCGGCGGCCGCACCGGATGCAAGCGCCGTGCACCGGAGCGCGGCGCCGACGCGACGATAGCGTCAGAGGTCGGCCGCCGGCTTACGAGCGGACAGCGCGAAATACGACTGCGAGCGCATACCGCTCCCGAAACGGCCTGCCGTGTAGAGCACCGACGCGAAGATGCGGTTCATGAAGCCGAGGAACTCGGGGTTGAACCGCGCGGTCATGAAATCGACACGCACGTCGGTAAACCCCGCTGCAAGCAGCTCTTCGGTGACCTTTTCCGGATCGAGATATACCTCGTCGTCGGAATAGATCTTGATCATCTTGCGGATGAGCTCTCGATCCCGGAGAAAGCGCATGACGCCCCGGTACCACGCCCGATCGTTGGGCTCGAAGCAGAAAAAGCAGCCGCCCGGTCTCAGCACGCGAAACGCGCCGGCGAGCGCCTTCTTCATGTCCGGAAGATGGTGCAGTCCAGAAAAGAGCAGCACGACGTCGAATTCCTCGTCTCCGAAGGGAAGATCCTGGGCATCACCGTACACGGCCCTGACGTGCGGCAATCGGTTCTGCAGCGCGGCGAGCAGAGTACGAGAAAGATCGACGCCGGTATACGAGCGATATCGTTTCGGAATCTTCCGAGCGAACGCGCCCCCTCCGATGCACAGCTCGAGAACGTCGCCGTCGAGCTTCGGAATGCACGCTATCGCTCGATCCTTCGTCTCGTCCGAAGACCAATCGTAATCTTCGTACGTTTCCCAGTAAGACTGCTCTATGGCAAGAGCTCGATCGTCGGTCGAGCCCTGGGCGGGGCTATTGCTGGCTACATCACTCACGAGACTGCTCCTCGACCGCCTTTTCCTATCGAGTTCAACCAGGATCTCAGCTGACGCATTCGACCCAGCGTCCTCCAGTAGATATCTTCCATCAGGATATGCGCGAACTCTGCGTTCCGGCCCGCGCAGTACAAGCCCTCGATCGGCAGCCCTTTCTCGAGCTCCCGGCGCTCCGCCTCGTACTCGTTCAAATACACGGGATAGCCGACCGGAGTCTTGACCACGCGGCACCCCTCGAAGCGTTGCCGTGCGGAGGGGAACATCGCCTCCAGATGATCGAGACAAAGCTCCCCGATCGCTTCCTCGTCCATCTGATAGTACTCGCTGTCGGTCTCGCAACCGATGTCCACATTGACGGTCGTCATGCCGTCCGGCGCGAGCCACGGCACCGATTGCGGAACCTCGGTGAGCCGAAAGAACGGATGTTCCTTCCCGGGAACCCATGTCGTGACGGCGGGAAGGAACGGGCGGCCGCGAAAAATCAATGTGGCGAGCACCATCGGCCGGTACCTGAAACGCTCGAGATGCTCGAGAGCGTCCGAGCCCTCGACGAGCCGCGGCAATATGTGCACCGGCGCGGTGCTTATCGCCGCTGCGACTTCCTGTTCTCGACCGTTGACGCGTATCGCGCGCACCCGATTACTCTCGACGAGGATCGACTCCACTCGCGTCTCCAGCACGATCTGGTCTTCCATCCCCGCTGCGAGACTTTGACACAGCTCTACCATGCCTCCCCGCGGATAGACGTGCCAGACATGCGGACTTTCGGCCTTCTCCCGGGAGAATCCGTTCGCCACCGCACGGCCGCTCGCGCGACCCGAGATCTTCAGCGTGAGGACGTTCAGCACGCCTCTATCGACATGCGGCGGGATGACCGCCGGAGAAAGCTCGTCTGCGGAAACGCCGGACCATTTCTCGAGCAGCGGGATGGCGACGTCCTCCGCCATCCGATTCCCGTAGGTCACACGATAGCTTTCCGCCGCCGACGTTACGTTGGTCTTGCCGAGCGAACGGAGCCGTGCGGCCATTGCGCTCGCGACGAGCCGCGGAGACCGCAGCAGGCCGAACGGAAAGCCGTATACCTTTCCGTTAAGATAGACCGCCTCGTCATAGTGCGTGACCGTATAGCACCTCTCCGACACCCCTAGCGCCGTCGCGAGACGATTGGTAATGAGATGGGCGCCGAAGTCGTACTTCACGCCGCGCTTATCCGTGAAGGACTGCGCCATGCCGGCGATCGCTTTGCCCGCTTCGTACACCTGTACTGCGTAGCCCCTTCGGTGCAAATCATTGGCAGCCGTCAGCCCGGCGATGCCCGCACCCAAAACCGCAACAGGCGGGATATTCATTTCTTGAACGCCTTTAGTTCTTTTCCAGTCGGGCGACGAGGATGGCCCCCTTGCCGCGCGCCGCGGCGACGGCCTCGATCAGGTAGGCCACGGCCGCGGGAACGACCCAGCCGCCCGTCATCAGCTTCGTCGTGAGCTTCGACGCCCTCCAATCGGCCAGCCAGTTTCGAACCGACTGCAGCCAAGCCTCGGGAGCCGAAACCGTTCGGCTTCCGGTCACTTTGAAGCCCGCTTGCTCGGCGAGCCTTTCGATTCCGCGAATGGAAAAGTGCTGACGCGATCCGGGGAAGCGATATGCGAACCAATGCCTGCCGCCGAACACTTCGAAGCAGCTCGAGCGGACGTTTCCGACGACGACATCCACGGTGCCATCGTCTTTGAGCATCCTCCTTAGGCGCTGCAACAATTGCGCAGGCGACGAGGACGATTCCAACGCGAGCGGCAACAATATGTGATCGAAGCACTGCCCCTCCGGGCATCGTGCAAGCAGCTCGGCTTCGTCGGTCGGTGCGAGCATAAAATGATAGCCCGCCGAAACCTCGAGCTTCTGGCGATCGATAACCCGCTCGAAGACGGCCACCGCGTCTCGCGTGGCGTCGGCCGAGCCCTGACCCTTCTCGTAAGGCGGAGCCAGGTAAACCGTGCCGCAATCTTCGCACTGCATGACGACCGCAGCGGCGAGGGAACCGCCGAAGGCTCCTGTCACGCCCAAAGTTTCACCGCCGTCTGAGCCGCACACCGGGCACAGCATCATGAGCGTTGCCGCGTGCTCTTGCCCATCAGCGGCCTCAGGCCCCATCGATCCAGCCGTCGACGCCATATCAGCCATGAAATTTGCCCTTAATGAAAAGGCCGCTACCGGCCAACATGACCGGTATGATGAGAAAAGCCGTGTACACGACCGACGCTGCGACCGCCGTCGCTGCCGGTGTGCCGTCCAGCCCGAAGCCCATGACGAACGCTACCTGGGTCGTGCCGATCTGCATCGGTGAGTTCGGGATCGACAACCCCAGAACGAGAAGCAAGAGCGTCACCATTGCACCGGACAGCGTCACAGTCGATCCAACCGCGAGCCCGCTGAACCATATCGCGGCGACGATGAATACCCATTGAGCGACGGAGCCGACGACAACGAGCACCATGAGGCGCCGGCTTCCGAACACGGACATTCCGGCTCGCACGCGCTCGAGTTGCTCGCTCAGCCGTCGACGAAGCTTCTCGGGAAGCCGATCGAGCAACCGCCCGCTGGCCTGCGCGAGCCAGCGAGGCGTCCGAAGCATGAGGTACAGCACCGCGACGGCGGCGACGAGCGCTGCCGATACGACCGCAGCCGCGGCATAGACGATTTCCGGCAGATTCGTCGCGACCGCCGCATAGCCTGCGAGCAAGGCGAGCAGGGCCAAGAAGTCCAACATTCGCTCGACGAATATCGTGCTGATCACGGTCCCGAAGGGCACCGCGCACCGCCTCGTGATCCAAGTTGCGCGTATGGCCTCCCCCACGTGGGCGATGAGGAAATTGACGGCCAAGCCCACGTAAACGGCGGAATGAAGGTGACGAAACGTTGCGCTCGGCACCATAAGTAATAGCCGCCATCGCCACGCTTTGAGAATCACGAAAGCCGCGGTCGCGCCTAGGATCGCCGCTCCGAACAGGTAGTTCGCGGAGCCCATCGCCGACACGAGCGAAGGCATGTCGACCTTGGTCAGGGCCGCATACAACAGAATCGCTCCGATTGCGATTCCGAGCGCGCTCCAGACGAAGGCCTTCGAGCGATCGAGCGAAGGCTGCGCCCCGGCGCGCGTCACCGCGCTGCGATCATCCTCGGCCCCGATCCCGGGCATTGGACGCGGCTTTGCCGGGCTGTCCATCATCGCCGTGCCTCTGACGGAGCAAGCGAAAGCTCCGCGGTGATGGGATAGTGATCGGAACCAATGGCCGGCAGCACTCGAAAATCCTCCGCGACGAACGAGCGGGTGTGCAGAACATGATCGATCGGCGCCCCGAGCAGGGGTATCGACGGCCACGTCGGCGCGATACTGTACCCCTTGCGCGCATTCTCGAGTTTCGCAGTCGTCACGAAATCGCGGTAGTGCGGGCTCCACATTGAAAGATTGAAGTCCCCGAATACCACCGCATCGTGCGGGGACTCTGCGATATGAGCCGAGATGGCGCGCAACTGTTCATCTCTGCGCTTCGCGAGGTCGGCTGTCATCGGGGGATAAGGGTGCACGAGCAGAAGCTCGACGGCTCGTGCGCCCCACTGCAGCGTGGCGGCGATCGCCGACGGCTCGTCGCCTGCAAAATGAATCTTTCGCGCATTTCCGAGAGGCATCTTGCTCAGCAGCGCCATCCCCCAAAAGCCTTCCTCGGGAGCTTCGAAACGATATGGATATTCGCCGGCGACATGCTCCAGCCGCGCGAGAAAGGAAGGCGAGAGCTCTATGAGACCGACGATATCCGGTTGCTCCTTGCGTATCAGCGCTTCGAGGCGTGTAGGGTCGGAGATCCACGGCGAAACATTGGACGCGACGATCTTGAGCGTCGGAGCCCCTTCGGCGCTGTTCCCGCGATGCGAAGGCACGTACCAGGGGACGACGGATGCGGAGCCGACCGCGAGCCCGATCGCCGACGCGGCGAGCCAGGCCCGCTCGCGCGCAATCAGAAACACGACGCAGCAAATGAGCAGCGCCGGCACGAAATGAGGGCGGAAGCTCGACAGGTTGTCCAGAACGTAATGCCATCTACCGTTCAAAGACAGCAGCAGGCTTCCGGCCAGCATTAGCGTGACGAGCTTCGTGATACGGATCAGCCACATCTCGTATATGCTCTGATGCAGAGCCTTCACTCGAAGCCGTTCGACTCGCCCTCGCGCGGTTATGTCAACGGGCCCGCGCTTCGGGTCGTCCCAGATGAGGTTCGTCAGCGTTTCGAGAAGCGCACATAAGGGCCCGCGCCTCGTCAGCGATGTCGACACCTGGCTCCGGGAAAGGCCGCGATATCGTTCTAGGTTCGAATTCTTCCGGTCGTTGGCCCGCCGTCGATCTACGAGCATAGCGCTACGGGCGGGGACGCGGCCACTCGAGCGAGCCCGGCGACGCTCCAAGGCCTCGGTGTGGCATGCGGCCGGGAAAGCCAGGCTGCGGCGAGGGAGCGGACCGCGGCACCCGCCGGCACGCGAGGATCGGCGTTGAAATCGGACCCGCGCTGGAAGATGATCGCACCGTTTCGGCTCGAGTGCGAGGCAATCCGATGAACGCGAAGCTCCTGATGATGACGAGCAGCGCGATCCTGGCCGTCGGCGGCCTCACCGCGCTGTTCGCGCCTCACGAGCTCGCGGCGGCGCTGGGTGCGCCGATCGCCGGATCGGGCGTACCGATCCAGCTCCTCGGGAGCGCATACTTCGCGTCGGCGATCGCGAACTGGACCGGGAAGGACAAGCCGATCGGCGGCATCTATTCGAGGCCGCTATCGCTCGGCAATTTCGTGCACTTCTCGATCGGCGCGCTCGTCCTACTGAACGGCGCGGTGGACGGCAGCGCTTCCGCCGCGCTCGTGACCGCCTGCGCGGTCTATGCCGCTCTCGCGGCGGCATTCGCGCGGTTGGCGTTCGGCGGAAGCGCCGCGGCCGCCGGGGCCGGCGCGGACCGGTAACGGGCCCGTTAAGGCACGAGCCCTTCGGCCCGCAAGGCCGCCTGCACCGCCGGACGGCGGCCGACGCGCTCGTGGAACGCGAGCACGTTATCGAGCCCCGAATAATCCACGTTCAGGAAGTCCTTCCAGCCGACCATGACGAACAGGTAGGCGTCCGCCGCGGTGAAGCGGCCGCCGAGCAGGAATTCCTTGCCGTCGAGCCATCGATCCACCAAGTCGAAGCGCTTGCGCATGTACGCGACCCGCTCCTCGCGCGCCTCCGGCGTCAGGCGCGGATCGAAAAACGGCCCGTAGCCCTTGTGGATCTCGGTGCTGATGAACGCGAGCATTTCCTGTAGCCGATAGCGCTCCCACGTGCCGTTCGGCGGCGCGAGCCCCGAGTCGGGCTTCAAGTCCGCGAGATACTGCGCGATCACCGGCCCTTCCGTGAGGATCTCGCCGTTGTCTAGCTCGAGCGCCGGCACGTAGCCCTTTGGATTTACTGAAAAATAGTCGCGGCCGCTCCCGGTCTTCTTCGTCTCGAGATCCACTTTCTCCAGCGCGAGCTCGATCCCGGCCTCTTGGGCGACGATGTGCGGCGCCAGCGAGCACGCACCCGGCGTGTAGTAGAGCTTCATCGAGATCTCCTTGAACTCTCCAAGCGGCTATGGTGACGGCGCCCGAGAGGCGAAGCGTTACCGCCGTCTCGGCCCGTCCTGGTGATCTATGTCGGCTCAGCTTGCCTCCACGCAGAGCCTCCGACAATGACCTGGAAGCGAGAGACGGAGCCCGGCGTCCGCAAGCGATCCGTTCTGCAATCCCGTGCTCCGCTCCGGGCGCTACCAGGGCCGATCGCTTGCCGCAGCGTTCTCGGCGGCACAGCGTGTCGCGTCCGGCGGTGCCGCGCCCGCTTGCCGCAGCGCCGCGAGCTCGTCGCGCGCGCTCGCGACATCCGCTTGAAACTCGGCGTTGCCCGCGAGCGCGGCGAACACCGCGGACGAAGCAAGCCGGCCCGCATCCACATCGGACACGTAATGCACTCCGCAGACGACCCGGCTCTCGCCGTACGCGCGACCGCGCGCGAGGATCGCGGCGGCCCGCTCGGGCTCGACTTGAGCGAGCACGAGCGCATAGATCCATCCCGCGGCCGAATGACCCGAGGGGTAGGAGCCGCTCGCCGCGAATTCCTCCGACGCGACGACGCACGTCGGACCGCTTTCGACGCGAAACGGGCGCTCGCGCTGATAGTCGCTCTTCGCGCGTCCGACGATCGGCGACACGTCGGCGACCGCTCGGCCGACGAGGCGCGACAGATACGGCGTAGAAACGCTGTCGAGGTCGATCCCGAGCGCGCAACCGAAGTTCGCGAGCAGGGCCGGCCCCGCTTCGGCGTCCTTCACGGCGAGCTCCCAGCGGGGGGTGCCCTCGAGCGCGCGTGTCGCACGAAACACCTCGATGTCGGCAATGCCGAGGGGGGCCTCGTCCGCCGGCGGCGGAGGCATGAACACGCGGTGGTCCGGGATGCCATCGCGCCCGAGATAGCCGGCGAAGCGGCCGGGGGCCGGGGTGGCCGCCATCCCGGGGGCCGCCTCGCGCGCGCTTTGCGCCCCGACGTCGCCGGCCGAGACGCCGACGCACAAGCAAACAATGGCAATCCAGCGTCGATTCAAGCTCCTCTCCCCGGCAGCTGCAAGTCGGAAGCGGAGAATTGTATCCTCTCCGTCTCACCCGAAAGAGAGGTAGTAATGAAGAGAATCACTTGTCTCACCGCAGCCGTGCTGCTCGCCTCGACGGCCTTCGCCCAGGATGATGCCCCGGGCCGGGGCGGTGCAAGCCAGCGGGCCGCGGCCCGCGGACCCAACTGCGACGCGCCCGTGCCGTCCGCCGTTCCCGTGACCGGCGATACGACGCGGGAAGGCCAGCTCGCGATGCTGGAGCACGATGATCCGCAGCTAGCAGCCAATAAGCGCCTGGTTTGGGACATGTGGCGGACCCTGCTGAACGCCTATCAGATCGACCGAGCCGGCGACTTCATCGACGAGAATTATATCCAGCACAATCCGCTCGCTGACACGGGACTCGCCGGCATGCAGAACTTCTTCCGCGCGCTCGGCATCCCGCCGGGCGAGATTCCGGACGCGATTCCCGAAGGCGTCGTGGACATCATCGCCGAACGGGATCTCGTGCTGATCGCGTTCCCGCGTACGTTCACGGACTCGTGCGGCCGCGAATACACGTCGACCTGGTTCGACCTCTTCCGGATCAAGGACGGAAAGATCGTCGAGCACTGGGATCCGGCGACTCGGCCCTGACGATCCGCGGTTGCCGCGACGGCGCCCGTCACATGTTGCCGAGGCGCCGTCGTCCGGCACGACCGTCGACCTCGTGGGAGCGCGAACGACTGTGGTTCAGCAAGGCGCCGGGCGGCCCGAAGCCTTTAAGCCCACGTTCGCGACGCCGGCTACGGACGGCCGGCGGCCTTCCTGCAATGCAAGAAGATTCCGTGCGCGCCCGACGCGATGCCGCGGTTGAGGTCGCGCCACGCCCAATCCCGCACGGATACGATCTCGCCCCTCGGCTCGAATAGCCGCAGATAGTCCTCGAACCGGTTGTCGTGCACGACGCGACCGGGCCCGCCCTTGCGGCCGCTGAAGTCGGTCGTGATCTCGAGGACAAACACGGGGCAGTGGCTCGCTCGATACCGATCGCGGAGGCGTCGACCGCCGTCACCGTCAATCCGAGGTCGCTCAATAGGCGCGCTTGAAGGCCCATTCCGCAGCCGATCTCGAGCACGTGGTGCCCACGCTTCCAGCCGGCGGTCGGCACGACCCACTTCTTCAGTTTCCGCCGTTCCTCGCGCAGCGAGTACTCCCAGCCGCCGTCCGCGTAGAACCGGTCGTAGTGACCTCGCTTCTTCGGTTCGTCCGTCGATTGCCGATCCATCACCACGTTCATGCTCCTGATATCGATCCGACTCGAACCGAACGCCGCGAGACCGAAGATGCCGACAGCATGCGACATACAACATCTCTGCTACGCGGCTTTCCCGCACCGAGATATAGGATCGGCTGCGACGATGTCTGCATCGCTGCGCGCGGCTCGACCGGGGCTCTCGTCGCTCGCGAGGGCCCGGGGTTGCCTCGAGCGGCGAAATCGTTCAGGGTTCGCCCCCTGCGGATCCTACGCATCGCATCGATCCTCGTCACGATGGCTCGACACGGAGGAAGACCAGTGCCGCCACGGCCGGCGCGCCCGTCGCAATGAGAAAGAAGACGACGACGAATTCCGATCCGACCGCGTACACCTCGACGGGCGTCCCGCCCGTCACTGCGAGCGGAACCGACATCCTCGTATTCGCAGTCGTCGCCGTGCTGATGTTCACGCTCGTCGGATGGGGCGGACTCGCGACCGACTCTCTCGCAGCCGTTACGGCGGGCGCGCTCGAGTGGCTCATCGTGAATCTCGGCTGGTTCTTCGTGCTCTCGGCGACCGGCTTCGTCGCGTTCGCGCTCTATCTCGCGTTCAGCCGCTTCGGCCGAGTGCCGCTCGGCGCCGACGACGAAGAGCCCGAGTTTCGGACGACATCGTGGATCGCGATGATGTTCAGTGCCGGCATGGGCATCGGGCTCATGTTCTTCGGCGTCAGCGAGCCGCTATCGCACTTCCTGAGCCCGCCGCCCGGCACCGTGCCGCTGACGCCCGACGGCGTCCCGGCCCCGAGCGCGGAGTCCGTCGCGATCCGCACGGCCATGGCGACCACGC
This sequence comes from uncultured Gammaproteobacteria bacterium, assembly GCA_964388365.1. Taxonomy (GTDB): domain Bacteria; phylum Pseudomonadota; class Gammaproteobacteria; order Steroidobacterales; family Rariloculaceae; genus ZC4RG20. The sequence continues at coordinate 15,367 of CAYMAF010000002.1, forward strand.
TGTTTCACTGGACGCTGCATCCGTGGTCCATCTATGCCGTCGCCGGCCTCGCGATCGCGTACAGCGTGTTCCGCAAGGGACGCAGGCATCTGATCAGCTCCGTGTTCGCTCCTTTTCTCGGCGAAAGCCGGGCGAGCGGTCCGGCCGCGAAGCTCATCGACATCCTCGCCCTCTTCGCGACCCTATTCGGCTCGGCGGCCTCGCTCGGCATCGGCACGCTGCAGATCAGGACGGGGATGATCGAAGCGGGCTGGATCGAAGGCGCGAGCATCAGCGTGCTCGTGCTGATCATCGTCGTGCTCACGATCTGTTTCATCGCATCCGCCGTTTCGGGGGTCGCCCGGGGCATCCAGTATCTTTCGAATATCAATATGGTGCTCGCGGTATTGCTCGCCGTCTTCGTGTTTCTCGTCGGCCCGACGGTGTTCATGCTGAACCTCGTGCCGACGTCGATCGGCAGTTATCTCAGTGACTTCGGCCTGATGGCATCGCGCTCCGGGGCGACCGGCGGCGATGCGATGAGCCGCTGGCTGCAGAGCTGGACGATCTTCTACTGGGCCTGGTGGATCTCTTGGACGCCTTTTGTCGGCATGTTCATCGCGCGGATCAGCCGCGGGCGAACGATTCGTCAGTTCGTCGGCGGAGTCCTGCTCGTGCCTAGCATCGTCAGCGTGCTCTGGTTCTCGATCTTCGGCGGCGCGGCGATCGATCTCGCGCGGGCCGGCGTGCCGGTCGCCGAAGGGGGCCCGGAGGCCCAGACGTTCAACGTGCTCGCGGAGCTGCCGTTCACCGGAATCACGTCGGCGATCGTGATGCTGCTCGTCGCGATTTTCTTCGTCTCGGGAGCGGACGCCGCATCGGTCGTGATGGGAACGCTGTCGCAGCGCGGCTCGCTCGCCCCGTCCCGCTGGGTCGTCATCTTCTGGGGCGCGGCGACGGGCGCGGTGGCCGCGGTCATGCTTGCGATCGGAGGGAGCGCCGCCCTTTCCGGCGTTCAAAACCTCACGTTCATCGCCGCGCTGCCGTTCACCGTCGTGATGGTCGCGATGTGTTTCGCGCTGATGAAGGATCTGCTGCACGACCCGGTCATCCTGCGCGAGAACAAAGCCGCCGAGGTGCTCGAAGCGGCCGTCGTCCAGGGCATCGAGGAGCACGACGGCGAATTTCAGCTCGAGATCAGTCAGCCGGATACCGCGAGCAAGGATCCGAGTTCCGCGGGCTGACGCGGCGGATCGCGCCTGTCTCGAGGCAGCTCAAGACTTGGGTTCGACTTACACTATCCCTCACTCGCCGCGCATAGGGGGGACTCATGCCGGAGCCACTTACGCCGCTGCTATCGCGCCGCGCGCTGCTGCGCTTTCTTTCCGCGAGCCCGCTCGCATACGGTCTCGGGCTCGGACTCGGCCTGCGCGCCGGCGATGCGCTCGCGCAGCTCGACGGCTTGATCGAGGACGCGGCGCACGCCGTCAACGTGTTCGATTTCGAAGCGTACGTGAAGCGGCACATGCCGATCGGCCACTACACGTACATGGCGTACGGCGCGGACGATTCCGCGATGCTCGAGGTGAACCGGGAAGGTTTCCGGAAGATTCGGCTCCGTCCCCGGCGGCTCGTCGACGTCTCGACGATCGACACGTCGGTCGCGCTGTTCGGCGCGCGCTACGCCGTGCCGATCTTCTGCGCGCCGTGCGGTGCGCAGCAGGCCTTCCATCCAGAAGGCGAGGTCGCGGTGGCGCGCGCGGCGCGCGCGAAGAATACGCTGCAGATTCTGTCGACCGTGACGAACCGCTCGGTTGAGGACGTCGCGAGCGCGCGGGGCGCGCCGATCTGGTTTCAGCTCTATCCGACGTCCGACTGGAACGTAACCCGCGCGATGATTCGCCGAGCCGAAGCTGCCGGCTGCACCGCGCTCGCGCTGACCGTCGATATCCCAGCGCGCAATATGGAAGCCAGCGCGAGACTGCGCCGCGACACGAACCGCGAGTGCATGAGCTGCCATACCGGCGATGCGTGGAGCACGAAAGCGATGTTCGCCGGCGTCAATATGTCGCGCTTGCGAATGGGAAGCGCCGGTCTCACCTGGGACTACGTCGACCGGCTGAAGGACTCGACGTCGATGAAGGTGCTCGTCAAGGGCATCGTGACGGCCGACGATGCGCTGATCGCGCTCGAGCGCGGCGTCGACGGCATCATCGTGTCGAATCACGGCGGACGGGCCGAGGCGAGCGGCGTCTCGAGCATCGAATCGCTTCAAGAAGTCGTGCCGGCCGTTCAAGGGCGCGTGCCGGTGCTCGTGGACAGCGGCTTTCGCCGCGGCACGGACATCTTCAAGGCGCTCGCGATCGGCGCGGACGCGATCTGCATCGGTCGGCCGTATCTCTGGGGTCTCGGCGCGTTCGGGCAATCGGGCGTCGAGCGCGTGCTCGATATCCTGACCCGGGAGCTCGAGATCGTGATGGCGCAGATGGGCGCGGCAAACCTTGCAGAAATTTCCGCTCGCTCGATCGCCCTCTCGGGTTGAGCCGGCCGCGGGCAGGCGGGGTCAGTAGATCCCGCCGTGCGCCCAGATCACGCCCGCGGCCGAGGTCACGAGCGCAAGCGCGAGCAAGACCACGTGCATCAGGAGGAACGCGCGGGGCTTTCTCGCGATGCCGGTGCGGCGCATCAGCGCGAGCGGCTCGAGCACGAACAGGATCAGCATAAAGACCGCCCAGGTGACGATCATCAGGTCGATCCACCAGCCAGCGGGCACCCACCGCAGGCGCGCGATACCGCCGAGGTACGCGAGCAGATACGCGCCGCTCACGCCGACGAGCAGCAGCGCAGCACGGGCCTGCCACACGAACCGCGCCCGGATCGTCCTGAAGATGCGCAACCGCTCGTCGTCCGAGAGACCTGCATTCCTCAGGGCCGGGAGAATCGAAGCGGTGACCATCGCGACGCCGCCAACCCACCAGATCACGCCGAGCACATGCACGGCACGAGCGAGACTCAGCATACTCTGCGCCTCCGTTGCGTTAAGATCGCGCGTACCCTCTCGCTCTCTCGGGCAACCGTGATGCTGCCGAGCGCCGGGCACGGAAGTGCAGATAGTCTGAGAGACCGCGGACGGCTCGCGCCTTGATCGAGATCAAGACGGGCCGTTTCTCGAGGCGACGAGCATTCGGCCGATGACCGACGATCCCGCAACTTCGCTGGCGGATCTCCGCAACCATCATCTATTTGCGGCCTTGACCGACGAGCAGTGGTATCGGCTGATCCCACGCATCCACGCCCACGCCGTCGACACGAACGAGCACCTCTTCGCCCGCGGCGATCCGGCCCGGGCGTTCCTCCTGCTTCGGGAGGGTCTGATCAAGCTCTCTCGGGTCTCGCCGGAAGGTCACGAGAAGATCATGCGGTTGATCCGCACCGGCATGACGTTCGCGGAAAGCGTGATGTTCATGGACGAGCCTCGCTACCCGGTCCACGCGCAGGCGATCGAGCCGGGCACGGTGCTCGCAATCGAGTCGGACGCTTACCTCGAGATACTGCGCGAATCGTTCGAGACGTGCCGGACGGTGCTCGCGACGATGACGCAGCGGATCCACGCCCACTGGGACGAGATCGAGGCGCTGACGCTGCAGAACAGCCGCTACCGTGTCGTCACCTATCTGCTGAGACAGCTGCCGGACCAGGACCTCGAGGAGGCGCGCATCACGCTGCCGTCGCGCAAGGCGTTGATCGCCGCTCAGCTCGCGGCGACGCCCGAGACGCTGTCGCGCATCCTGCATGCGCTGCGCGAGGAAGGCCTCATCGAGATGCACGACTACGACGTCTACCTGCCGAGCGTCTCGAAGCTGCGGGCGAGCATCGGAGGCTAGCCACCTTGCTCCGTGCTCGGCGGCGTCCACTTGATTTTCTAATGGAGACGGCTACAGTTCCATTGGGATGTCTAATAAAGACAACAAGACGAGCTTCCTGCGCGGCACGCTGGACCTGATGATCCTGCAGTCGCTGGCGTCGGTCGGGTCGATGCACGGCTATACCCTCGCCGCGCGTATCGAGCAGGTCTCGGGGGGTGCGCTGAAGCCGAATATGGGCACGTTGTATCCGGGGCTGATGCGCCTCGAGCAGCGCGGGCTCATCCGAGGAAGCTGGGGCACGACCGAGAACAACCGGCAGGCCCGCTTTTACTCGATCACGCCGGCGGGGCGGCGGCATCTCGTCACGGAGAAGGAAAGCTGGGAGCAGATGGTGTCGATCATGCAGACCCTGTTCAACGACCCCGCGTGAGGTCTCGGCGGACGGTATGCAGCACGACCGAGGGGGAAGCGAATGAAATACCTCGAGATCGTGCGCGAATGGGCCGTTCGCCTTTGGGGGACTTATCGGCACTCGCCGAGCGACCGTGATCTGGAGCGCGAGCTCGACTTCCATCTCGAGATGATCGAGCAGGACTTGCTGCGCGAAGGCCACACGCCGCACGAGGCCGCTCGGCTCGCGCGCTTGCAGGTCGGCAGACCCTCGAGCGTCCTGAATGCACTGCAGGAGCAGCGCGGCATCCCTTGGCTCGGCCGCTTCTCGACCGATGTCGTGCTCGGCTGGCGCATGTTGCGCAAATCCTGGGGCATAACCCTGGTCGGCGGTCTCGCGATCACGATCGTCATCACGGTCGCGGCCGGTCTCGCGAGCTTTTTCCAGGTATTTACCGGAAGCAGCGTGCCGCTCGAGGAGGGCGATCGCGTCGTCGCGATACAAATCTACGATCCGGCATCGAGGCAGCCGGCGAGGCCGACCCTTGCCGACTACGAGCGATGGCGCGGCGAGCTCGATTCCGTCGAGAACGTCGGCGCGTTCCGGACGGTGCGCCGCAGCCTCGTCGTCGGAGACGGGACCGGCTCGGCCGCATCCGAAGGAGCCGCCGAGGCGGTGTCCGTGGCCGAGATGTCGGCGTCCGGTTTTCGGCTCGCGCGCGTCGCTCCGCTCTTCGGCCGACCGCTGCTCGCTCGGGACGAGGCTCCGAGCGCGCCGCCCGTCGTCGTGATCGGCGAGAGCGTGTGGCGATCGCGTTTCGGTGCCGACCCGCAAGTCCTCGGGCAGAACATTCGACTGGGCGACAAAGTGCACACCGTCGTCGGCGTGATGCCGAACGACTTCGGCTTTCCGGTCAATCATCGATACTGGGTGCCGCTGCGCGCGGACCGAATGGCCGATACCTGGAGCACCGGCCCCGATATCGTCGTGTTCGGAAGGCTCGCTCCGAGCGCGACGCTCGAACGCGCCGAGGCCGAGCTTTCCGCGATGGGCTTGTTCGCGGATCGAGCTGCTGCGGACGAGAACCTCGGCCGGCTGCGGCCTCGCGCGATGCCTTATGCCCGCGCATTCGCTCACATCGCGCCCGGCGATGCGGCGACCATCCTGCTGGTGGTGACGCTGCTGCTCGTGCCCCCGTGCGCGAACATCGCGATCCTCGTCTACGCCCGCACGGTCACCCGGCACGCGGAGTTCGCCGCCCGGGTCGCGTTCGGCGCGAGCCGTACCCGCATCGTCGCTCAAATCTTCATCGAGACGCTCGTGCTCGCGGCGCTCGCGGCGCTCGTCGCGCTCGCGGTCGCGCATTGGATCGTGTCCGGCGTCGAGGTCAGCATCGATCAGAGCCCGGGCGCCAATCCGTTCTGGATCCGTCCGGGGATCTCGATACAGACGATCGCGTACGTCGCCGGCCTCGCCGTTTTCGCCGCGCTGATCGCCGGTGCCGTGCCGGCCCTGAAGGCCACGAGCGGCCTGCTGGGCGAAGGGCTGCGCGCACTAGGTAATCGCGTGAGCGCACGACTCGGCGCTACGTGGACCTCGCTCGTCGTCGCGCAGATCGCGCTGGCCGTCGCGATCCTTCCGACAGCGGCGGGCGTCACGTGGGGATTCTTACGTCCGAGCCTGCTCGAGCCGGGCTTTCCGGTCGCCGAATTCGCGACGGCGCGCCTCGAGCTCGACGCCATCGCTGTCCCGAACGGTCAGGCCGACGAGCGGGGCGCGCTCGAGCGCGAGCTCGCCGAGCTGCAACGCGAGCTTGCCGAGCGGCTCGGCGGCGAAGGCATCTCGGTCGTGTCGTTCTCGAGCGCCGTCGCGGGCGCAGAGCCGGCGCTCGAGATCGTCGTCGACGAAGCCGGCGACACCGGCGAGCGCCGGCTTACTGCGCACCACGACGTGCGCGTCAACCGAATCGATGCCGCGTTCCTCGACGCGTTCGGAGCGCGAATCCTCACCGGGCGCCGGTTCGAAGCAGGCGATTTCGACGCCGACAGCACGGCGGTGATCGTGAGCCGCTCGTTCGCGCGCGACATCCTCGGCGACGCGAGCCCGTTGGGTCGCGAGGTACGCTACGCGGAGCCGTCGCCGGGGATCGAGCGGCGCTACGAGATCGTCGGTGTCTCGACCGACGTGCCCGCAAACGACGAGAGGCCGGCGATGTATCACCCGCTCGCGCCCGGACAGCAGAATCCGGTCACGCTGGCGTTGCGATTGCCGATGGATCGAGCCGGCCTGGCGGACCGGCTGCGGGCGCTTGCGACACGCATCGACGCGCGGCTCGGCGTCGACGAGTACAGAACGCTCGACGAGACATACGCCGAGCTACGCGCGCAAAACGAGGCCGCGGCTCGCGCCCTGTTGATCGTGACCTCGAGCGTGCTGCTGCTGTCGGCGGCGGGCATGTATGCGCTGATGTCCTTCACGGTGAATCAACGCCGACGGGAGATCGGCATTCGTGCCGCGCTCGGCGCGCAACCGGGGCAGCTCCTTGCCGGCGTGTTCCGCCGGGCATTCGCTCAGGTCTCGATCGGGGCCGCGGCCGGAATGGTCCTCGCGTCCATCGTGGGCCGATACCTGCCGATGGATCGGCTCGGCGTCCCGGCGATCCCGGGCCTGCCGCTCGCGGCCGCCGTGTTCATGGTGCTCGTCGGCGTCGTCGCGGCGATCGGCCCCGCGAGACGCGCGCTGCGTGCCGATCCTACTGAAGGCTTGCGCGAGGATGGCTGAGCTTCCGAAACGCGAGGCGCCCGTCGAGCCGCTTGAGATAAGGTTCGGTGATACGACCTATCCGGCGCGCGAATACCGCGCGTACCGTGCGGCGCCGCGACTGTCACGTATGGAGGATAGTTCCCGCTCATCTGTCATACTGCGGGGCGGGAGTGCGCATGGCCGAGAAGCGGAGAAACGTGGCAAGCATCTTCGGCGACGTCGAGGCGTCGCTGACCCGATTTCTGCTGCGGTTTCTCGACCGGCCCGAAGACGTGCAGGACATCGTGCAAGAGGCGTATCTTAGAACCTTCGAGGCGAGCGCGTCGTCGAAAATCCATGCGCCGGTCGCGTTCCTGTACAAGACCGCGAAGAACCTCGCGCTCAATGAGCGAGCGCGCCACCACAACAGCAGGACGAGCACGGTCGGCGACTTCGACGAGCTGTCGGCGACGTTCACGGAGCGGTCCGCGGAGCTCGAAGCGGCCGTGACCGAGGAGCTGTCCCGGGCGATGGCGGCGCTCGAGGAGCTGTCGCCTCGGGTCAGGCAGGTCTATATCCTCCGGAAAGTGCACGGCCTGAGCCAAAAGGAGACCGCCGAGTATCTCGGCATTTCGCAAAGCACGGTCGAGAAGCACGTCGCGAAAGGGCTCGCGACCCTGCTGCGGCTACGGCGCGATGACTGACGAGAACGACCATCCGGATACGGCGGAGATCGCGGCACGCTGGGTCGCCCGGCTCGACCGCGGCGATCTTTCTGCCGACGAGCTGATCGCTCTGCGCGAATGGGCAATCGCTCATCCGTCGCATATGCGCGAGCTCGAATATGCCGTTAGGATATGGGAGAGCCTCGACGCGCTCGCCGCGCTTCGCACGATCGTCGCACGGCCGGAGCGCTCGAGGCGCAAGACGACGATGCCGCGCGCCGTCGCGGCCGGCGTCGCCGCGCTGGCCGCCGCGCTCTCGCTCCTGCTCTGGATCGGGGTGGGCGAGCCGGCGGAGTACAACGGATCCTTCGTGACGCGGATCGGCGAGATTCAGGTCATCGAGCCCGGCGAAGGATCGAGAATCTCGCTCAACACCGATAGTCACCTCGCCGTCGAGTTCGACTCGACGTTTCGGCGGGTCAGGCTCGACCGGGGCGAAGCCTATTTCGACGTCGCACCGGACGACGAGCGGCCGTTCGTCGTCGAGACCGATTTCGGCAACATCGTCGTCACCGGCACGGCCTTCCTCGTCCGCGTCGAAGAGGCAGGCCTCGAGGTGACGGTCAAAGAAGGCCACGTGCAATTGCAGAGATCGGCGGCCGATCCCGAGGAGGGCCACGTTTCGATCGCGTTGCTGACGGCTGGCGAGGTGGCGTCGATCGAGTCGGACGGCAGCCGCCGGATCGAGCCGATTGAGACCACACGTCTGGTTCGCAAGCTCGGCTGGCGCGACGGCATGCTGATGTTCAACGGCGAATCGCTCGAAGAAGTCGTTCGCGAGGTCGGCCGCTATACGCCGATCAAGATCAACATCGAGGACCACGCGCTGCGCACCCGGCGCGTCGGGGGCTACTTCCGAGCGGGCGAGATCGACGATCTGCTCGCTACGCTCGAGAGCGATTTCGGTATTCGCGTCGAAAAGGTCGGTGACAGCGAGGTCAACTTATCGCTCAAGAACTAAGCCGGTGCTGGGGAGTACGGTGATATTCCTGCTGACCGCGAAACTCTCGCCGATAGAGGATTTCCGCCGCTCATCTGTCGATAGGGGAACGGAACCTGCATCTCGCGAGATGTGCAGACCGGCTTTGGGGCGCTGCCTGGCGTTGGCTGGCAGCGTATGGCTGCTTTGTGCAGGGCCAGTCCTTGCCGGCGAGGCAATCGACTTCGATATCCCCGCGCAGCCTGCAAGCACGGCGCTGATCTTGCTGGGTCAGCAGTCCAACGAGCCGGTTCTCTACTTCTACGACGACGTGCAGGGCAAGACGAGTCAGGCAGTGAACGGGGTCTATACCACGGACGCTGCGATCGACCTGATGCTCAACGGCACGGGCCTCGTGGCACAAAGGAACGATCGCGGCGTTCTCACCGTTGCGCTGTCGGAGAACACTTCGATCCAAACGGGGGAACGCAAAGTGAAAGCTTCGACACAGCGGCGCGGCCTTCTGGCAGCGCTCGCGACGATATTCGGCGCTCAGTCCGAGACTCTGGCCCAACCGGCGCCGGAGGCGCGTCCGGCGCTAGAGGAAATCGTCGTCACGGCGCGCCGCCGGGCGGAGGATTTGCAATCCGTGCCGGTTGCCGTCACCGCGCTCACGGCAGATGCGCTCGAGCGACGGCAGATCCAGGCGACGACGGATCTCGACCGGGTCGCGCCGAGCTTGCAGTTCACGAGCTATGGCCAGCTTTCCGGCAACAACTCGGCGGCGGTGGTTTTCATACGCGGAGTCGGTCAGCTCGATCCGACGCCGGCCGTCGACCCGGGCGTCGGCATCTACATCGATGACGTCTACATGGGCCGTGCGGTCGGCGGTGCGATGGACTTCTTCGATGTCGACAACATACAGGTGCTGCGCGGACCTCAAGGCACGCTGTTCGGCCGTAACACGATCGGCGGCGCGGTGCTGATCAACACGGTCCTGCCGAGTGACGAGCTCGAGGGGACGCTTCGCGCCCGGGTCGGCGAGGACAACCTGCGCGAGGTGTTCGGCGCCGTGAGCATTCCGCTCGGCGAACGCGCTGCGGCGAGATTCTCGGGCGGAACTCGCCAACGCGACGGCTATGTGACCCGTATCTTCGACGGCCAGGATCTCGGCGACGACGACGTCGTCGCGTTCAACGCGTCATTGCGCTGGGATATTTCCGACACGCTCGAGCTGATCCTCCGAGCCGACTACTCGAAGGAGGACGAGAACGGCTCGCCGTTCGTCTTCAAGGGGGTCAATACGACGGCGCCCGTGACCGCGATCGCGAGCGTCGCCGCAGGCTGCCCGGGCGCGACGATTCCGTTCGCGCCCCTCGCGCCCGGCGATCCGGCTTTCGGGCCTCCGTTCGTTCCCGACACGCCCGATCCGCGATGCGCGAACAACGCGTGGGATCTCGGGCCGTACACGAACGGCGGCAATGCGCCGGTCGAGAGCACTTTCGACGTCAAGGGCACGTCGGCAACGCTGAACTGGAATATCAACGACCGGCTGACGCTGCATTCGATCTCGGCGTACCGCAACACGGACTGGACCGGCATCCGCGATGCGGACAACACGCCGCTGACGCTGATCACGACCGATTACACGAGCGAATCGACGCAGATCAGCCAGGAGCTTCGGCTGCACTATGCCGGAGATCGTGTGAACGGGGTCGTCGGCGTCTATTACTTCGACGAGGACACCGACGATCGCGTCACCGTGCCGCTGGCGTTTCCGCCCTCACCGCCGGTGATCGCTTCATTGATCGCCGGAGGACCGGGCACGCGCGACCTGCAATTCGTCAATCTCGTCACCGAATCGATCGCCGTCTTCACGGAGTGGACTTACGACCTTACCGACTCGTTGAGCCTGACCGGCGGCGTTCGCTACACGGAGGACGACAAGTCGATGCAGGCCAGGATTTGGAACGTCTTCCCGGAGACCGATCCCGATCCGAGCCCGCTGCCCGACCTCGCGATTCCGGACGGCGGTCCGCTATTCATCTATCCGGATCGTTTCCGCGAGAAGTTCGACAAGGTCACGGGCTCCGCGAGCCTAAGGTACACGTTCGAGAACGGCTGGATGGTGTACGGCAGCTACTCGAGCAGCTTCAAGTCGGGCGGCTTCAACCAGCGCTACAACGCACCGCCCGAAGGCTTCATGCCGCTGCCGTTCTCGGAGGAGACGGTCGACACGATCGAGCTCGGCTTCAAGGCCGACATCACCGACACGTTCAGGCTGAACGGCGCGCTATTCTCGTCCGACTACGACGACATCCAGCTGATCTACCGGCAGGGTGTCGTGCCGCTGCTCTTCAACGCGGGCGAGGCCGCGATCGACGGCATCGAGCTCGAGTTTCAGTTCGTGCCGAGCGAGCGGCTGATCGTCGAAGGAGGTCTGAGCTACCTCGACGACGAGATCAAGGACATCACCGAAGTCCCCGGTGCGACGGCGACGATCACGCCGGACAATACGCTCCCGTTCACGCCGAAGCTGCAGGGCAACCTCGGAATCGGCTACCGCATCCCGCTCGCCAACGGCTGGAGCCTGACGCCGCGCGTCGACGCGTCCTATACCGACAAGCAATACTTCGATGCCGGTAACACGGAAATCACTGCGCAGCAGGAGTCCGTGACGGTCACGAACCTGTCGCTCGCCCTCGACAGCGGCCGCCGCTGGAGAGCGACGCTGCTCGTCGAGAATCTGACCGACGAGCTCTATCCGGTGCAGGGCAACGCGTCGCTCGCGACGCTGGGCTACGCGGAGATCATCTACGCGCGAGGCCGCAACGTTCAAGCGAGCCTGAGCTATCAGTTCTGAGCGACGTGCGAGCGCGTCGCTATCGGCCTGCGCATCGAAGTTGCCGGAGCGCTCGGCGTTCGCACGAGCGCTCCGGCTCATCACGCGCGGATCGTGCTTCCTTCGGCGGAACGGTCGAAGGGGCTACTCTTCCGCGAGATTACGCGGCGGCATGTCCTCGGGACGGTCCGTCCACTCGATTTCCGGCCACACGTGCACGCGGGACTTGAACCGCCAGCCGGCCGGCGTCTTCTCGAACGTGTCTTCGTACCCGCCTTGCCAATGCACGACGTCGCCGCGTGCATCGGTATCGTTCGTGATCATCACCAGCGTCGAGATCGCCTTCGCACCGCCGGGCGCCGGCGTGATCACGGGGTTGATCGTCAGGTGATAGCTTTGCTTCTCGGGCGCCGGGCGACAGCCCGTCGTACCGCCGCCGACCCGCGCAAGCTCCTCGCGGCCGCGGAACCATATTTTCGCTTCGCCCCACGCCGAAGAGACGCCGAAGGTTCCGTCGTCGGTATAAAGGTCCGCGTAGCGGTAGCCGTTGCCCACGCAGTTGTCGAGAACGTGCGGATACTGATCGATAAGCGCTCGGATCTCGAGGTAGTCCTCCATCGTGAGCGGTCCATTGCCGTTCTGGGCCGTCGTCGTGGTCGCGATCAACACCGCGGCGAGCCCGGCCGTCAGGAATCCGAGTGCGAAGTGCTTCATGGTGTCCCCCATCGTGGTGATGCCGCGAAATCATAGCTTGGGTCCGGGCGGCCTCGCGAGAAGAAGCGTTCTGCTCGTACGGCTCGCGAGCGTGCCGCACAGTACGCTCCGTTTCGGAGTGCTCCTCGGACGCATCGAGACAGGAGAGCATGGCTTCTCGCCGGCCATAGCGCCTCGAGCCGTGCTTGGCCAAGTCCCGATTCTGTGATTTCGCTCCCCGCGGACCGATGACGCTGGCCGTTACATTTCAGGCGCCATGCACCCGATAACGATCTATTACGACGGCGACTGCCCGTTTTGCACGCGCTATGTGCGCTACACACGGCTGAAGCGGGCGGCCGGGGAACCGAAGCTCGTCGACTTGCGACGGGACCGAGAGAGCCGGGAAGCTCTCGAGCGCGCCGGCTACGATCTCGACAAGGGCATGGTCGTCGAGATAGGCGACCGGCGCTTCTTCGGCGCGGAGGCGATGAATGCGCTCGCGCTGATGACGACGCGGAGCGGCCTCTTCAACCGACTCACGTCGTCTCTCTTCTCGAGACGTGCCGCAGCCGCCGCGCTCTATCCGTTGCTGCGTGGCTGCCGCAATTTCGTCGTCAGCGTATTGGGACGCGGCCCTCTCCAGCCGAGGGCGGACGACAGCCGCCTCGTGCTGTTCTCCGTTTGCTGGGGCATCTTCGCCTGCTTCCACTTTCTGGTTTACGCGTTCGATTTCTATGCCGAAGCCTATCCGACGACCTACCTGATTCCGGTGCTCGGCGTCTGGGTGGCCCTTCGGCCGCGCTTCCGGCTCTCGTTGGCGCTGCTGCTGTGTGTGATGGCGGTCGATGCATGGCTGCATATGCCGGTCTTCTCGAATCACACGATCATGAAGAACTTTCTTCTGGCAGCCGCCCTTGCCGGCGGGATCGTGGCGGTGCTTCGCGCCGAAAGCTGGTCTTCATGGCTCGAAGACGTAGCTCCGATCGGCAGGGCTCTGCTGCTCGTGATGTACGTGTTCGGGGTCTTCCATAAGCTGAACACCGATTTTTTGAACCCCGATGTCAGCTGCGCGAACGAGCTGTGGAGGGAGATGTTATGGCCGCTCTCTTCGATCGACGCTCCGTGGTTCGGTTACGTGACGGTGTACGGCACGCTCGTCATCGAGACGCTGATTCTGATCTTTCTCCTCGTGCCGACACTGCGGCACGTGGGGATCGTCACGGGCATCGCCTTTCACATGCTGCTCGCGCTCAGCGGTTACGCACTCTATAGCGGGTTCTCGGCGCTCTCGGTGGCCCTCCACGCCCTGTTCCTGTCGCCGGCTGCCGCCGAGCGAATCGTGACGTCGCCTCCGTGGACGCAAGCCGCACGTTTCGTACGCAGCTACCTCGGCGTGACGACGATCGTTGCGTACGGCATCGCGCTGCTGCTCGCGAGCTTCATCAATGCTTACCCTGTCGTCGCTCTCCTGTGGTTCGCATTGACCGTTCCGCTGCTCGGCATGGTCGTTCGCTACGGCCGTGATGAGACGGACAGACGCGTCACAGGCATCTTCGTCTCCCGGCAAGCGTGGCTCAACGTCTTGTCCGTGGCCTTCGTCATCAACTGCATCACGCCGTATCTCGGGCTGAAGACGGCGCAGTCGATCAACATGTTCGCGAACCTTCGACTCGAGGGCGGCGTCAGCAACCATATCGTCCTGTCGAATCCGCCTGGCCCCTTCAAGTACCTCGAGGATCTCGTCGAGATCCGCGCGTCGGCCGGCGCGCCGTACTTGGATTACGTGATGCGAGAGGGTTTACGGCTTACGTATTACGACCTATTGAATCAGGTCGAGCGCGTTCCGGGCGCGAAAGTCACCTTCGAGCGGGGCGGTCACATTCACGTCGACCAATCCGCGGAGACGCTTAGAAACGAAATCGAAGCGATCCTGCATCCCCGCTGGATCAGGAAGTGGTTTCACTTCACTCCGGTCGATGTCAGGACGCCGAAGGTCTGCGCACGGAACCGGTAGCGAACGGAACGAAAGCACGCTGTCGTCGCTCGAGCGCGCCGAAAAGACAGACTATCGCGAAACGGACCTTCCGACGCGGCGCCCGCCGTAGCCTCCGGACAGCGCTCGCTCCCGCTCCACGAACCCCTCGAAGCACGGCCCGCTCGCGGTGCGCTCCATTGCTCGCGCCTCGGCATCGAGGCGGCGAATCGCGTGAAGCCGATCGGCGTTGCCGAGCTTCGCGCGATTCACCGCGCTCTTCAGGACGCGAATCGTCTCGTCGTACACGTCGAGCGGCACGGGGAACGGGTGCCCGTCTTTGCCGCCGTGGGCGAGGGAGAAGCGCGCCGGATCCGAGAAGCGGCACGGCGCCCCGTGCACGACCTCGGCAACGAGGGCGAGCGCGGCAACCGTGCGCGCGCCGACGCGCGGCGTCAGCAGCACGTCCGTGAAGTCGCGCGGATCGCGCTCCGCCGCCGCGGCGAGCGCGCCTCGCAGGCGCCTCAGCACGACGTCGGAGGCGCGAATGTCGTGACGCGCCGGCATCTGAAGGTGCGGGAGCTGGGCTTCCGCGGCGAGCTCGAGGGTCTCTTCGTCCGTCTCGAGCTCCGGGAATAAGCTGAGCGCGGCATGGGTGGGTTCACGGAGCCGCCGGAGAACGCCTATTGCCCTATCCGGCCCGTTGCGCAGGAGATCGAGCCCGGCGCTGCGGTTTCGTGCGGCGCGCGCATCGGCCAGATTGAGGATCGGACCTTGATTTCGCCCCTCGATCGCGGCGTGCGGCGAGTCCAAAAAGCTCTCGAGATTCTCGGAGAGCCAGTGGTAACGGCGCGCTTCGCGGCGGGCGCCGTTCATGCCCTGCTGCACGACGCACCAATCACCGCCGGCGCTGACGATGAACGCATGCAGGTAGAGGTCGAACCCGTCCTGCACCGCAGCGGAGTCGATCTTCGCGACGAGGCGGCTCGTTCGTGCGAGCGAATCGCCGTCGAGGCCCGTTCGCTCGCCGACGTGTGCGAGCTCTGCGGGCGTACGGCGCGAATGCCTGCCGCGCCCGCCGCAAACGTAGATGCCGAGTTCTCTCTGAAGCGGCTCGAGCCCGCGCTTCAACGCACCGATTACGCTCGTCGTGATACCCGATGAATGCCAATCCATCCCCATCACGGCGCCGAGCGATTGAAACCAGAACGGGTGGGCGAGCCTTCTAAGCAGCTCGTCGCGCCCGTAATGAAGGACGATGGCTTCGACGATCACTCGGCCGAGAGCCGCCATACGCGCCGCGAGCCACTGCGGGACTCGCCCGCCGTGCAAAGGAAGATCGGCGCTGCCGGTGCGCTTCGCCATGGCCGGAGTATCGGCGAGGTGCCCGCGCCGTCAAGCCATTAGCGGCTCGAGCACCTCGCGCAAGCTCCGCGGCCGAACGCCGGTCAGGTGCTCGACGGCATCCGTGCAGCTCTCCATGTAGCCCTCACGGATCGAGCGCCCAAACGACGCGACGAGCTCGGCGCCGTAGCGCAAGTGATCGTCTTCGCCTTCCGCGTTTTCGATCAAGCCGGCGACGAACTGCTCGTCATCGAGCACAACGGCAGCAACTTCGCGTCCGCCGAGCTCCGAATAGAGCTTCGCGAGGTCGGACGCGTCGTATCGCTCGGGACCGGTGATGTCGTAGACGACGTTCTCGTGCCCGATGCCGACGAGCACCGCGGCCGCCGCGCGCGCGCAATCGTCGCGCGAGACATACGCAACGCCACCTTCTCCTCGGTTGTGTACGAGCTTGCCGGTCTCGATCGCGCGCTGCGCTTCGATCGCCTGATACTCCGCGTAAAGGCTGTTGCGGAGAATCGTCCAGCCGATACCCTGCGCGGCGAGCGCTTGCTCCGTCGCGTAGTGGCTCGGCGCAACGGCGGCCGGGTTCCCGGGCTCGGACGCGAGCCCGGACGTATAGATAATATGCTTGACGCCCGCTTTCGAGGCCGCACGGATCGCGTCGCGATGCTGCTGCACACGGTGCTTGAGGTCCGTGGCGCTGACCAGCAGCATCCGGTCCGCGCCTTCGAAGGCCGCGGGCAGCGACGCGGGATCCGCGAAGTCGCCGAACCGGATTTCGGCTCCGCGGGCCTCGAGATCCTTAAGCTTCTCGGGGCTGCGGGTCACGAGAATGAGGTTTCCCGCCGCGCCGGCGTCGAGCACGAGCTCGGCGGTGCGCCGGCCGAGTTGTCCGGATGCCCCGGTGATCAAGAGCCACGCGGCTCCGGGCGCGTGTCGTAGCTCGCTCATACTCCCCCCATACGAGAAGCTAGTATGCGTGAGCATACGCTAAGACCGGCTTCGACCGCGAAAGCTGGGATCGTCGCAGCAGCCGTCATCGGCATCTCGATCGGGCATTACGCATTCCTCGTGAGCGAGAGCGAGTTCGACGAGATCTTCGCGCGCATCGGCGAGCGAGGACTCGACTTCTGGGCGGACCCGGCGCACGAGCGGCGCTTCGAGATCAATCGCAACGACGGCGGCCGCGGCGTCTACTGGAACGATCCGAGCGGCCACTACCTCGAGATCATCACGCGGCCGTACGGCGCCGGCTCCGGAGAGTGAACGATCGCCGCCAACGAGTGGCGAGCGAAGAAGGGCAGTCGCAATGCAGGATCGACGTCCGCACCGGATCGATGACGGGCGCGCCGACCCGGCTCCTGGCGGAGGAGGTCAACGCTCGTGGCTGACCGCGCGTCGTTAGAGGACGATCAGCTTGCCCTGCATCAGAACGTAGTGCGCCGGAAAGCTGCAGAAGAACGTGTAATCGCCGCCCGGCTCGAGGATCGACGGATCGAAGCTGATCGTGGTTTCCTCGCCGCCGCCGATGACCTTGGTGGCGGCCAGCACGCGCTCGTCGCCCGGCTTGACGAAGTCGTTGTCGATACCGGCGAGCTGGCCATCGGCCACCGCGCCTTCGAAATCCTCGGTCCTCGTCAGCACCCAGTTATGCCCCATCGAATTGACGGGCAGCTTACCGACGTGCCTGAGCGTGAGGCTGAACGACTCGCAGCTCGAATCGACGATGATCTCTCTCTGGCTGAACTGGAGCGCGTCCGGGACCTCGACCGTGACCGCGCAGGCCTCGCCGGCGTCGGCCTTGCCCGAGAGCCACAGCACCGCCGCGAGAGCAGCGCTCAGAATCCGCCTCATACGCGTGGTCCTTTCGACGGTATCGGTATCGCCACGATTCGGGGGGTCGATGTTAGCAAACTCCGCGCCGGTGCACGGGCCTCACGGCGAGCTCGCCCGAGCTTAAACAAGGACTTACCGAACCAGACCTAGGCCGGCGGCCGTTTTGCTCGTTTATCAAGATTTATTGTTTCGGAATTTTTCTCATGTCCAACATCGCTTACGCTAGGCGTCCAGGGGAGTCCGTTCTTTTTTGGTTGCTCGAGTACGGGGATCGATAAGCCATGTCAATGAAATCTCGCGTGCCGCTTCTTGCGTTAGCCGTGCCGGCGTGCTTCCTGTTCGGCGGTCATACGATTGTCGAGGCGAAGCCGACTCTGTGGTCGGATCCCGCGACCTGGCCCGAAGGCCGCGTGCCCGCCGAAGGCGATGCCGTCGTCATCGACAGGGACATGGAGGTCGTGCTCGACGTCAGCCCGCCGCCGCTCCGCAGCTTGACGATCGGCGGGAAACTCAGCTTCGCGAACGATAAGGACCTCGAGCTGATCACCGACTGGATCCTGTTGCACGGCGAGCTGCATATCGGCAGCGAGGCCGAGCCGCATACGCGCAACGCGACGATCACGCTGGTCGACAACGTCCCCGGCGAGGACATCAACACGATGGGCGACCGCGGGATCCTGATCATGGGCGGGACCCTGAGCCTGCACGGCGATCGCGTCCACACGTGGACGAAGCTCGCGAGGACCGCCGAGGCCGGCAGCACGACGATCGAGGTGTTGGACGCGAGCGGCTGGCGGGTCGGCGATGTGATCGTCCTCGCGTCGACGGACTTCGATTTCAAGCAAGCCGAGAAGCGGACGATCGCCGCGATCGACGGCAACGTCATCACGCTCGACCGCGCGCTAGAGTACATGCATTTCGGCGAGATCACGTTCGGCGTCGACGAGCGCGGCGAGGTGGGCTTGCTCACGCGCAACATTCGCATTCAGGCGGCCGAGGATGCCGACCGCACGTACCAGGGCGGGCACATCATGGCGATGCCCGGCAGCAAGATGTACGTTTCGGGCGTCGAGCTCTATCGGATGGGCCAGCACCTGCAGCTCGCCCGGTATCCGATTCACTGGCATCTGCTCGGCGACGCGACGGGGCAGTTCCTCAAGAACTCCGCGATCCACAACACCTACAGCCGGTGCGTGACCGTGCACGGCACGGACAACCTGCTGATCGAGAACAACGTGACCTACGACAACGTCGGTCACTGCTTCTTCATGGAGGACGGCATCGAGACCGGTAATCGGTTCGTCCGGAACTTGGGGATGATGACGAAGTGTCATCCGACGAAGCCGTGCAATCCGACGAATCTAGGGGTTCCCGGAGAAAGAGGCGACGGGAACGGCCAACGCGCCGACGATGTGCTGATCCCGTCGGACAACACGGTCTCGACGTTCTGGATCACGAATCCGTCGAACCATTATATCGGCAATGTCGCCGCGGGCTCGGAGGCGAACGGCTTTTGGGTCTCGCTGCCGGAGCACCCGACCGGCCAGTTCGAGGGCACGGAGATCAGCCTGAACACCTGGCCGCGGCGGATGCCGCAAGGGGAGTTTCGCGGCAACGTCGCGCACTCTAACTTCGACGGCCTGATGTTCGATCGGAACGCCGGGGCCGACGGGACGTTCGGCGTGACCGGCAGCTCGCATATCGCCCGCGAGAATCCCGCGGACCCGAATAGTAAGTCGATCGAGTCGCTGATCGAAGACTTTACCGCGTACAAGAACCGGAACGGAGGCATCTGGGCCCGGGGCGAGATGAAGGTCTTCAGAGACCTGAAGCTCGCGGACAACGCGATCGGCTTCACGATGGCGTCCGGCTCGATCGGCCGCGATCCCTTCACGTCGAAGGTCGTCGACTCGCTGTTCGTCGGGGAGACCGACAACATCGGCAACCCGCGCACTCCGGAGGAGAAGGCCTACGGCCGCAGCCTGCCGAAGCCGCACGTCCCGGATTTCCCGATTCGCGGCTACGAGTTCTACGACTACCTTCATTCGGTCGAGAACACGACCTTCGTGAACTACGAGGACAACGACACGCGCGAGACCGGAGCGATGTCGTATCTGCTGTACACGAGCTTCGGAATGAGCGTAGAGAACGCCGTGAAGGGCGCGAAGTTCGTCAATGCGAAGCCGGTGCACTTCCCTCGGAAGGAGCGTAAGTGGGCCAACGATACCGGGAGCAGCTCCGCCTATACGAGCGCGACGATCCATGATCTCGACGGCTCGGTCAGCGGTGTGCCGAACTCGTACATCGTCATCGACAACGGTATCGCGTCCGACGACGAAGCGTGCGAGATCAAGCCTTCGTGGGGCGCCGCCGTGTGCCGTGGCGACTTCGGCCGCCTCAGCGTCGGCGGCCCCGGCGGCCCTGGCGGCCCCGGCTTCGGCGGATTCGCCGGCTTTGCCGGCCCGGGCGGGGCGCCCGGCTCCGGCGCGGCCCCGGGTCGCTCCAGGCCTCCCGGTGCCGGCGGGCCTCCCGGTGCCGGGGCGCCGGCCGGTCCGGGCGGAGGCTTCGCGGGATTCGGCGGTCCTCCGGCCGAGCCCGTGACGCTCAGCCGTAACGGAAGACAGTTCGAATATACCGGGCAGACGACGATTCGGAGCGGTGCCGAGGTCCGGGTCGACACGGCCAGGGAGTCCGTATCCCTTACGCTGTCGGAGATGGACCACGGCTCCTGGGTAATCTTCGAGCTGCCGGGATTCAAGACCGCCGCCTCGGGCAAGAAGCAGAGGAGCCTCGACGCGCTGCACAAGGCCGATGAGACCTCGTACTACAAGAGCGGCGACACGCTGTGGGTCAAGCTCGTCGTCGAGAATCCCGAAGGCGTGAACCGTCCCGGCCCGATGGGCCCCAGCACCCGCATCGACGTCAGCAGGTAAGACGCACGCGGCCATCAGCGCGGGCCCCGGCGGAGCCGGGGCTCGTGCGACCGGCGGTCGTCCGTTCCCTCGGCGGAGACGGCGCTCGTTCTTGACTTGGCGCTCTTCAGCGCCGGCCGCCGACCTCGTCGATGTGCTTGAGAAGATCCGCCGGATCCTCGTAGACCCGGTATGCGCTGGCCCGCACGAGCTCGTCCTCGCCGTAGCCTCCGGAGAGCAACCCTACGCCGAGCGCACCTGCACGCCGCGCGGCGAGCATGTCCCACACGCTATCGCCGACGACACACGCGCTCTCGATGGGGTGCCCGAGCAGCTCCGCCGCCGCGAGAAACAGGTCGGGGTCCGGTTTCGCGTATTTGACCATGTCGCGGGTGACGACCGGCGTGCGCTCGCGATCGATCCCTAGCATCGAGAGTATCGGCCCCGCTGTCTCGATGTGGCCGCTCGTCGCGACCGCCCAGGGGATACCCGCATCCGTCAGGTAATCGAGCAGCTCGCGGGCGCCCGGCAGCGGACGTACTTGCCCGGAACGTCGCTTGTACGCTTCGCGGTGAGCCTTGACCAGCCGCTCGATCCGGCTGGGTTCGATCTCGACCCCGGTCTCGCGCAGCAGCATGTTCGTGAACAGGCCGCCCGACATGCCGATCTTGCGGTGTATGCGCCAGACGGCGAGGTCGATGCCGTCGCTGCGCAGCGCTTCGTGCCAGGCGAGCACATGCTCGTAGACGCTGTCGACCAGCGTGCCGTCGAGATCGAAGATGAAGGATGTTTGGCGCGCGGGCATGTTGAAATCTTAGCGCAACCCTTTCGCGGCGAAAGCCTCGTGCGCGAAGCGTGCCAAGACCGGGCTGGTCTTCCGCTGTATTGGAAGGAAGCGCACAGCGCATAGGATTGCATTCACACGTCATCGCTTGCCAGTCGGGACCCGGTGCCGCCCCCAGCATCAAGTCTATCTCCTCACGGTAGACTGAGTTCCGACACCTTGCACAGGAGGCGGCAATGAGCGAGCTATACGGCGAAGCACACCGCGCGTATCAGGATCGGCACGGCACCCGACGCCTGGCAGATCGGCTCGAAGCGCTCGCACACGCCGAGCTCGATCCGAACGAGCGCGCCTTCATCGAAAGCGCCGCGTACTTTTTTCTGAGCACCGTCGATGAGCGGGGCAGGCCCACGGTCTCGTACAAGGGCGGGCGGCCGGGTTTCGTCCGCGTCGCAGGCCCTGCCGAGCTCGAGTTTCCAGTCTACGACGGTAACGGCATGTTTCTCTCGCTGGGCAACATCGCGAGCACGGCGCAGATCGGGCTCCTTTTCATCGACTTCGAGTCGCCGCGCCGACTGCGCATCCACGGCACCGCGCGGCTGGTCCCGAACGACGGCCCCCGTCGGACTGCCGGCGCACTGTATTGGGTACACATCACGGTCGAGCAGGCGTTCGTCAACTGCGGGCGATACATCCACCAGCTCGAGTCCCGCAAGCTCTCCCCTCACGTGCCCGATCAGAATGGACGTCAGCCCTTCCCCGCGTGGAAGCGCCTCGATTTCATCGCGGACGCGCTCCCGGATCGGGATAGGAGCAAGGTCGAAGCGGCCGGCGGGACGATTCCTCTCGAGGCCTATCCGGGCGAGGACTCGCCGGGGACGGACCAGCCCGTGGGGTGACGCAGGGCCATGGTGGGGGACATGATCGACACGATCGGCGCGGGACGTCGAGGACGCCGGGCGGTAACCGGGCGGGTGGCGAGCGCGGATCGGAGCGAACGAGGTCGTTGACGAAGCAATTGCCGGCGTGCAGCCGGCGCGCGGCAAAGCGAGAGGCTCGATTCGGAAGCGGCGGTCGAGCGCTTCGGCGCTTTCTCCGACGATCTCGAGCAGCAGACTGAGCTCCGCAGCTCCTTCCGCAGGAAGTGCTGGAGCATTGCCGGCGACGAGGCCGTGCCTCGTCGCCGGCATCCAGCGGACGCTGCGGGCTGCTTGTCAGAAGGCGTTATAGGCGCGCTCTCGATTCTTCGCCTTCAGACGCATCCCATCTTCCGGCAATAGCCAACGCTGGGCGACGAGCCGCTCGATTTCAGCCTCATACAGCTTGATGTAGCGCTCGGGTGTGCCGTAGCGACGGACGAGTTCCTCGGTCGGGAGCGCCTCACGAACGAAAAACACGCTGGGATAAAGGTTATCGGCCTTGCATCCCGGCCGGTCGTCGCGCGTATACCGGCCGTATCTCGCCAACGGCACCTCGTACTCCGCGGCCCTGATACCGCCGATCGCATTCCCGACGCTGTCGCGGACGAGGCCGTTCGCGTTGCGCTCGATGGGCAGCCCTCGAGGCGGCGTGATGCCGTGAAGGACCCAGTTCCGCAGATTCTCCACGGCGGCTCGGACGAAAGCCGCCTGGGGAATGTCGCTAGGCGGAAGATCGCATTCGAATATCGACACCGTCGACACGTCGGTGAACTGATACCCCTTATCCCGCAGCTGCACCTCATGAGGCAGATCCAGCCACGAAAGGGTCGGATCGACCAGGTTGTCCGTGTGGACGACACCGGCGAGCTCGTAAACGCGGTGGCCGCCAATCGACTCGTCGCTGTCGGGCTCGTTCGGCGAGGTCAACGCGTTGCCCAGCTCGACTTCGCTTTCCGTCAGGAACTCGATGACGCGAGCATCCGTTTTCTTGAGGATCCTTCGAGGATCGTCGAGCGGCACGAACGGCTCGTCATTGTAGAGCGGGAGGTAGCCCGGATCGTTATGAGCCGATGAGACGCCGATCAGGTATCCATCGAATACCGGCCGTCCATCGGGCAGACGAATACGCTCGTGAAAACCTTCGTTGATGTACGTGCGCTGTATGCTCCCCGTGTACGACCAGCCGCCGATCAGCATCGCCGTCACCGTGAGGTCTTTGAGAGGGTTATCGGCGTCGTTGCTGCGTAGCTTCTTGCCGATATCCCCCATGACTTCGAAGCGAATACCTTCCTCCTCGGGCCAGCTAATCTCGGCGTAGCGCTCAGGATTGAACCACTTGAGAATGCGGTTGTGACCGATCGGCCCCGAAGGCTCCGGGAAGCTCGGGCTACCGGACCAGCCTTTCGATGCGTCCCCGACCCCGGCGAACACGTAGATGTCCCCGCGCGCCATGATGTAGTTGCTGAGCACCTGCCAGTGACCATTCCACCCATGGGTCGGGTGAACGGGCTCGAAGTGCACCACGCCGCTGAACTTCGCGGGATCGGCTGGCCGACGAATCACGATCCGCGTCGTATAAGGCAGCTTGTCCGTCCGCGCCTTGAGACCGTTGGTCGTGCGCTCGTAGGCGGCAGCCCGGCCGTCGACGAAGTACTCTTCCTCGACATAACCGAACTCGGCGAGGTTCACGCCCAAGTTCGCGCCGCGATAATCGGCAGGGCCGTACATCGGGTTATCCGCATCGAAGGGCACCGGCCCCCTGACGGCGGAAACCTGCGCGGCGGACGGCACGGCCGTTGCGAGCATCCCCGCCGCCACCAGAGCGCCCGAAACTCCGCACTTTCTTAGGAAGGCATTGTTGCGCATCGAAATCCTCTTCTATTCAAAGCGTTTTCGAAAGATTCGAAGAACGGAATCTCAGTACCGATAGGTTGCGTTGATACCAAAGGTCCTCGGTCTGGGCGCCTGGGCTCTGAACAGGACGGAATAGGGCGCTGCACGGAAGTGCTGCAGATTCGCCTTATCCAAGGCGTTGTCTACGAACAGGTTGACATCCACGCCGGAGCGGCGGATGCCGACGCGCAAGTCGAGGTTGTCCATCGACTGAATGGGATCGTTCAATGGATCGAAGCCGAAGTCCGTCGGCAAACCTCGAGGTGCGGCATCGGTGTGCTGGTAATCCGCTCTCGCGTAGCCGTCCATGCTCGGCGAGAACGTGAAGTCATACTGCACGGATAGCGTAAAGGTTCGCGGAATCGTGGGAAGCTTCGAACCTTTCGTTCGCACGACCACCGGCGGCACCGAGTAGATCGTGTCGTCGAAGTACACCTTGTTGTAGCCGAACGACGAGCTGATCGTCAGACCATCGATGATTTGGGCGTTGAGCGCGACGTCGAAGCCTTTCGACGTGACTGAACCCAGATTGACGATGAAGGCGCTGCCGCACGACGGGAGAATGATTCGCTGCTGAATGTCGCTCCAGTCGATGACGAATACGCTCGAGTCGATGCTGATCGAGCGGCCGAACCTCTTCTTCGCGCCCACCTCGTAGGACCAGAGGCTGTCGGACTTGTACGTGGTAGGCGTTTCGGTGAGCCCGAGCTCGTCGAGATCCGGCACGCAGCGGATCGAGTTCTCCTTGGGCTGCGAGCCGCCCACTCTGAATCCTTTCGCGGCCGACGCGTAAAAGAGGAGGCTCGGATCGGCCTGATAGGAGATCCCGAGCTTCGGCGTGATTGGGTCCTCCTTTTGATTCACGTGCGTGAGGTCCTCCCCGCCGTTCAACGGGCCATCACCGTAAATATCGGCCTTGAATGTGGTTCTCGACGCCCGCAAGCCCGCCGTCAGCTTGAGCTTCTCCGTAAGGTGGATATCCGCTTGCGCGAAAACGGCGGTCTGCTCGTCGACGGAATTGGTGATGCCCCGATAGAACACGTCGCCGGGCAGAAGCTCGGCCCCGAAGATGT
This sequence comes from uncultured Gammaproteobacteria bacterium, assembly GCA_964388365.1. Classification (GTDB taxonomy): domain Bacteria; phylum Pseudomonadota; class Gammaproteobacteria; order Steroidobacterales; family Rariloculaceae; genus ZC4RG20. The sequence continues at coordinate 40,264 of CAYMAF010000002.1, forward strand.
CGACCAGCCCGAAAGCGCCGTCGGTGGCCTGCCGGATCAGCTGATCGGTGTAGGGCGAGATGATGTCTTGGTACGACCGCTGCTTCGAGCGAAGGTAGAATGCACCGACCAGCCAGTCCACGCGATCTCCCGTGTACTGCAGCCGGAACTCCTGCGTGAACGCCTTCTGGGTGTCTTCGTGAACGGCGCTTTCGTACTGACCGTCGATGGTGATGTACGGAACGAGCGTGCTGTTGAGCTCGGCGGACTGATACGTGTAGTCGAACATCTGATCCAGCTCGTGCTCGAAGTATGACGTGTTCGAGACGAACTGAAAGCGTCCGAGGTCGACCTCCGTCAGCAGGCTCGAAAGCAGAAACCAGTCCTTCGAAGGCAGCGGAAGCTGGTTCGGCGTGTTGTAGTCTCGCGAGTCTGGATCCGACGTGATCGTGAATATCTGCGCGATATCGTCAGCCTCGTTCTCCTGATAATAGATCGACGGAAGAATCGAAACCGCCGGGCCCGGCTCCCACAGGAAGTCCACTTTGAACGCCTGGGAATCCTGCTGGTTGATGTTCTTTTGAATCTTGGTCGGGTCGTATCCGCTCTCGACCAGCGGCCCGACCCGATCGACCCACCCGCCGTCGTGCCGATACCAGCCGCTCACGCGCATGCCGAGCTTGTTCTCGATGAGGGGAAGTCCCAGCGCGGCGCCGGCCTCGTAGTTCGCGCTTCCGCCCTCGATGCTCGACAGCTCGGTCCTTCCGTAGACTTGCATCTCGTTCAGATCCGGACGGGGCGTAATGAATCGTACCGCGCCGCCTTGGGCGCCTGCACCGAAGAGCGTACCTTGCGGTCCGCGAAGCACCTCGACGCGCTCGAGATCGAAGATCAATGGATAGGCCGCGGCGGCGGTCACTCCGATCATCCGGACTTGGACCGGAGTATCGTTGATGTAGACGCCGGTCGTGGCCGCACCGATCGTCGAGCTGATTCCGCGTATGGCCATATTGGTTTGATGACCGTTGCCGCCCGCCGATCGAGCGAAGGTAAGCCCGGGCGATATTCGGGCGATGTCGTCGACGCGGCGAACGTGCAGGGCGTCCAGAGAGTCCTGGTCGTAAGCGGAAATGCTGATCGGGACTCGGCTGATCGTTTCAGTTTGCCTTGTCGCGGTAACGACGATCTCCTCCACAGGGGGAGCAGCGCTGTCCGCCTGGGACAGCGCGGTGTTGGAAACGGGCAAAGCGGCGCCGACGAGCAGTAGCCGAACGTACGTCGAGACGTTATAGGTGTTCATGTTTAATGATGCCTTCCTCTGAGCATCGTTCATGCGATGCTTGCAAGGTACCGTGCGCGTAAACGGCCGCAAGGTGTGTTGTGGACAGCGGCCATGCATAAGCGGACAGTCGCCGTTTGCGGAGGAGGATCGTTCATCGTTGCGCGAAACGCCGAAGCCTTTCGAACTGCGTAATGAGTGGTTTAGGCTTTGCCCGGCATCTCTTTTCCGCCGCCCGACGACATGATCGAAAATGACCCGGCCATCGTCGCCGCCCTTGTCGCCTACATGGCGATTTGCCTGCTGCTCGGTTTCATTGCGTACCGCCGCACGCGCACGCTAGGCGATTTCATTCTCGGCGGGCGCAAGCTCGGAAGCTGGGTCACGGCGCTGTCGGCCCAGGCGTCCGACATGAGCGGATGGCTGCTGATGGGCCTGCCCGGGCTCGCCTATCTTGCGGGTCTCGACGCCGCGTGGCTCGCGCTCGGGCTCGCGATCGGCACGTGGGCGAACTGGCGCTTCGTCGCGGCGAGACTTCGCACGAGAACCGAGCGCCTTGCAGATTCACTGACGCTGCCCGACTACTTCGAGCGCCGCTTCGTCGACCGCACGCGCGTGCTGCGCACGTTCACCGCGGTGTTCATCCTGATCTTCTTTGCGTTCTACACGAGCTCGGGGTTCGTCGCCGCGGGCAGGTTGTTCGAGACGCTGTTCGGCTTGCCGTACGTCGAAGCGATATTCTGGGGCTCGATCGTGATGCTCGCGTATACGTTCTTCGGCGGCTTTCTCGCCGTGAGCTGGTCCGACGTGCTGCAGGGCACACTCATGTTCGTCGCACTCGTGCTGGTTGCTGCGCTCGGAATCGAGCTCGCGGGCGGCCCGGAATCCGCCGTCGATGCGATCTCCGCACGGGATCCGAGCCTGCTCGATCCGTTCGTCGGCACCGGCGGCGAGGCGCTCGGGTTCATCGGCGTCGTATCGCTCCTCGGCTGGGGCCTCGGGTATCCGGGCCAGCCGCACATCCTCGCGCGCTTCATGGCGATACGCGACGCCACGGAGCTCGTGACGTCGCGCCGCGTCGCAATGGCATGGGTCGTCACCGTGCTCGCCGCGGCCGTGATCGTCGGGCTCGTCGGCGTGGTCGCGCTCGATCCGCCGCTCGAGGGCGCGAGCAGCGAAACGGTCTTCATCCGCCTCGCGACCGAGCTCTTCCCTCCGGCGGTCGCCGGCGTGTGCCTGGCCGGCATCCTCGCGGCGATCATGAGCACGGCGTCGGCGCAGCTTCTCGTGTCCTCGTCCGCGTTCGCGCAGGACTTCTACCGCGGGTTCTTTCGCCCGAACGCCGGCCGGGCGGAGCTGCTCTGGGCCGGCAGGCTCGCAGTGCTCGCGATCGCGATTGCCGCGTTCGTGCTCGGGCTCGATCCCGAGAGCCGAGTCCTGTCTCTCGTCGCGTGGGCGTGGGCCGGCTTCGGCGCCGCTTTCGGCCCGGCGATTCTGTTGTCGCTTTATTGGGAGCGGATGACGCGCAACGGCGCGCTCGCCGGTATCGTCGCCGGCGGCCTGACCGTGATCGTCTGGCCGCAGCTCGAGGGCACGCTGTTCGAGCTTTACGAGCTCGTGCCGGGATTCGTGCTCGCGACCGCGGCGATCGTCGTCGTTTCATTAGTCGAGTCGCGGAGCGCAAAGCGGGTCGTAGAAGGCGTGTAGCCGGCACGGCGCCCGGGTGTGGCCGGCGTATTCATGCTGCTCATCGTAAGCCGCTTCACGGCCTGCGGCCGACGTACCACCGAACACCGAGCGTCATCTCTCTCGTCGGCTTTCGCGGCAGATGGTACTGACGCACTTCTCCGATCAGCGCCCAGGTCGGTGCGAATGAGTACTCCGCGCCTAAGCCGAGCAGCCAATCGCGGCCATCGATACGCGCTCGGTCGATTCGCGTTTCCTCGTTCTCGGTGGCGTAGGCGGCTTCCCAATCGAATACGCCGACTCGCGCGAGAAGCTCCACGCGCTCGAGAAGCGGTTGGCGATAGAGCCCGGAGACGACATAGCCGTCGCCGGAGCTCGGATGCACGTATGCGAGTCCCTCGGCCAGCTGGGGCGCGTCGAACGAGACCTTCACCTCACCCAGATCGAGATAGCCGGCTTCGACGGCCCATCGCTTCGAGACTGCATAGCCCGCTGCGATCTCGAACGTCGCGCGTTCCTCATCGACGGCCGTGACGGTCGCATTGATGCCCCGTGCCGCGAAATCGGATTCCAGATCGAACCGGCTGATGCCCGTATCCGCGAACCCGAGCCGCGCTGCAACATACAGCGAGCCGCGATCGAAACCGCGGTCGGCATACGCGATCGGATGCGCAAAGGCCATGACCGCCGCAAGGGCTGCGCACGCCGCACGCGAGACGCGGCGCACGCGGCGAGCACCGCGGTGCCGAGTCGATGTCGGCCACGACCGTGCGCCGCACCGCCGACGATAGAGCTTGCGACAGGCTGCGAAGACGAATAGGCCCAGGATGCTTTGCCACCCGAAGGCACCGCCGCCTCCACCGCCCCCGCCGGTCGTGTACGAGATCTGGCCGATCGTGCCGACCCCGCCTGGATCGCGGATCGCACCATTCACCAAGCCGTCCGCGTCGTTCGGGCCGCCGTCCTCGATCGTGAGCTCCACGCACCAATGCCCCGGCGTGAGGCCCGGCTGGTAGTCGTCGCTGCCCGGCGGCGGGCACACGCCCGGCTCGCCGGGCGCGGAAGCCAAATGGTTCCGCGCGTCCTCGACGAACGTGAACCATGAACCGTTGTACTTGCGATACACGGGCTGCGTCGGGATCCCAGCGCGCTGCGGGATAACGATCGAGATCGACGCTCCGGCCGTCGGAATCTCCCGTACGACGAAGTCGAAGTACCCGCCGACGTTGGTGATCGAGTCGGACTCTATGTCGACCTCGCCAACCTCATCCTCCGGAATCGCTGCGCCCGCGCCGCCGAGAAGCTGCGCGGAATCGCCGAGGACGAGCCGGACGCCAGGATCCGCCTCGATCAGGAACAACCCCCCATCGTCCGCGCGCTCCGCGAGCACGTTCAGTTGGCTTATCGCATCGAGATAGTCCGGGATCCCGTCGCCGTCCGCGTCGCCGTAGCCCTCGTCCGCGTCCGGAATCCCGTCGCCGTCGCTGTCGAGATCCGAGGCAAGCATGGGTGCGGCAGCCACAACCCGGAACGACTCGATGACCTCGGTCTCGAGCGGCGGCATACCGTCGTCGCGAACGACGAGCCGCACCTCGTACACGCCCGGCTGCAAGCTCATCGGATCGAGCGCCTTGAGCGTATCGCCCATGTCGACGATCGCCGCCGCCGCAGGGAACGACCACTCGATGACATGCTGGTCCTGCGGATTCGGATCGTCGATCTCAGCCGAGAAGAGCACGGCTCCGCCGTCCATCGTCAGGAGCCGCGCCGGCCTCGATCCCTGACCGACCGTCAACGACGCCCGAGGCGCGACGTTCTCTTCGACGATGGTCACGACCTGTGAGCTTCGCGCACCGAAATTCCCGGAGCCAACGAGGCTGACCTCGATCGTTTCAGGGCCTTCGACGATGTCGTCCGCGAAGATCGTGAAATCGACGCGCTTCTCGGCCTCGCCTTCTTCGAACACGACCGAGCCCGGAAGGAGATCGTGGTCGACACCGACCGTCGCGGTGCCTCCGATCGCATACTCGACGACGACCGGATACGCCGGCGATTCGCCGTTCAGGTGGAAAGTCACCGATACGGTCGAGCCTTCCGCGCGCACCTGGTCTCTGCCGAGCGAGATCTGCGGGTGCAGGAGAACCCGCTGCGTCACCTGCGCCTCGTTACCGGCCGAATCCACGACGGTCCACGTGACCGTATGGGCACCCGGCGGCAGGTACGGCGCATCGCCCGAGAGGACCGGCGACAGCTCGCCGTCACGGTCGTCGAACGCGGTCGGGGCGACGAGCGCCGGGAACGGAGTCAGAAGCCCAGTCGCGTCCAGCTCGACGACCGAAGGCACAGAGAGGCGCGGAGCATAGTCGTCGACCAGCGGATTCGTTCCCGCCTCGAACTCGTCGACGTTCGGCACACCGTCCTGATCCGCGTCGGCCAAAGCATCGGATGGGTCGAACGGATCGAACCCGTGCTCGAGCTCGTATTCGTCGGGCATTCCATCCATGTCGCTGTCGAGCACGCCGTGCACATGAATATCGAACGCCGGGAGCGCGGTGCTCGCCTCGCCGTCCGAGACGCGCAGCACGATGCCCGAGTACGTGCCGACGTGCATGGCCAGAGGCGTGCCATGCAACACGCCCGTCTCGGAATCGAGCGTGAGCCACTCGGGCAGGTTCACGGCCGACACGGTCAGCGCATCGCCTTCGACGTCCGCGATCACAGGCGCGAACGAGTAGGGCTCACCGGCATCGACCACCGTTGTAGGAGTGCCCTCGATCGTCGGCGCGTCGTTGACAGGCAGCACCGAGATCCACACCGTCGCTTCGTTCGACACGCCGAGCTCGTCGTCGGACACGGTGTACGAGAACGAGTCCTCGCCGTTCCAATCCGGGTCGGGCACGTAGAGGATCGTGCCGTCGAGCTCGACGTGAACCTCGCCGTGTGAAGGCGCCCGAACGACCGTGACCGATTGCGGGTCGAGGTACCCGTCGATGTCCTCGTCGTTCGCGAGCACGGCGATCGTGACGGGTTGATCCTCATCGGTGGTCGCGCTGTCATCGTTCGCGAGAGGCGCGTCGTTCACGCTCTCGACCGTGAAGTAGACCGTCGCGACGTTCGACCACGCGCCGTCCTCGTCTTGAACGCGGTACGTCAAAGTATCTTCGCCGAAGAAGTTCTCGCCCGGCGTGTACGTGATGACCCCGATGACCGGATTCACCGCGGCCGTACCGTGCTGCGGGGGCGACACGATATCGACCGTCTCCGGTCTGATGGCATTGTCGACGTCGGTATCGTTGCCAAGGACGTTGACCACATGCGCGGTGTCCTCGAGCAACACGGCGGTGTCGTCCACGGCGACGGGCGGATCGTTCACGCTCTCGATCGTGATCGAAACGCGCGCGGGCGCAGACGTCGCGCCTTCTTCGTCCCTCACGACGTACGTAAATTCATCCTCGCCGTAATAGTCCGGCGCGGGCGTATACGTGATCGTGCCGGTCGCAGCGTTGACCGTAGCCATTCCGTGATCGGGGTCGTCGACGACACGCACCGTCGTCCGATCGATCATGCTGTCGATATCGTAATCGTTCGCCAGGACGAAGATCTCGACCGGCTCGTCCTCCTTGGTGAGGGCGATATCGTCCGTCGCACGGGGCGCATCGTTGATGCCGGCGACGTTGATGATCACGAACGCCTCGTTCGAGACCGCGCCGGCGTAATCTCGAACGGTGTACGTGAGCTCGTCCGTGCCGTAGAAATCGAGGTCTGGCGTGTACAGGATCATGCCGCTCACGACCTCGGCCGTGCCGTGCTTCGGGCCGCTGACCACCGCGAGGCTCGACGGATCGATTTCGTCCGGTCCATCGACGTCAGCGTCATTGGCAAGAACATCGATGTAGGTCGGCTCGTCCTCGTCGGTCGACACCGCATCGTTCACCGCCGCCGGCGGATCGTTCACCGGATGAACGGTCACGGTTACGCGCGCTTGCGACGTGCTGCCGAGTAAGTCGTCGACCGCGTAGTAAAAGACGTCCGTGCCGTTGAAGTTCTCATCTGGGGTAAACGTTATGATCCCCGTTCCGGTATTCACGCTCGCCGAGCCGTGCTCCGGCGCTTGAACGATGCGGACGCTCGCGGGGTTGAGACTCGAGACCGCATCCGCGTCATTCGCGAGCACGGCGATCTGGACGCTCTCGTCCTCGTTCGTGTCGGCCTCGTCGTCGGCCGCGTTCGGAGGGGTCACGTCGATGATCACTGTGAGCGCCGCGGAAGACGGAGACAGATTGCCGGCGGCGTCCGCCGCGATCGCCGTGATCCCGTGCACGCCCTCGGACAGCGGGACGCTCGAGACCAATGACCAGTTACCCGCTCCGTCGGCCGTCGTCGAGCCCAAGAATCCATCGACGTCGCTGAAGACCTCAATCGTCGCACCAGGCTCGGCCGTGCCGTTCAACTTCGGTTGGAGGACGCTCGTGATGTTGTCCGTGCTGGAGACGCCCGAATCGCTGGCCGGATCGAGATCCGGCGCGGGAGGCATGCTCGGGGGCGTCGTGTCCAGCACCGCGGCCGCCGTCGCCGGCTGCCCTTCGTTACCGACCGCGTCGGTAAGCGTGACCGACAACGTCAATACCCCGTCCGCAAGTGCCCGGAGATCGACGGAAGAGACGGCTTGCGCAGCTTCATCCTCGATGGTGCCCGATCCCGTCACGGGTATTCCGCCGCCGCTCGACGAGATCGAGTAGGTGAAGGCCGCGCCGAACTCGCCTTGGAGGATCTCGAAGCTCGCCGAACTCGCCGTCACGGCGTTGAACGCCGGGTAGTCGAAGGTGACGCCGTACCCCGTCGGCGGAGTCGCATCGAGGTCGGCGGTGTCCGTGACGGCGTCTGCCTCACCCGCGTCGTTCGCGAGCACGGCGGACAAAGTCAGCGTGCCGTCCTCGAGCGAGCGCAGATCGATATTCGAGATCGTTTGATTCGGGCTCGTGATCGTGCCCGACCCCGTAACAGGCGTGCCGCCGCCGCTGGAGGTGATTTGGTAGTGATAGTCCGCACCGACCTCGGCGTTCGAGAAGCTGAAACTCGCATTGGTCGCATGAGCTACCGTGAAGAGCGCGCGATCGAACGATACGCCATGCCCAGAGGGCACTACCACGCCGGTGCCCGTCACGGTAATAGCGTAGGACGCGGTCGCCGGGGCAACGACTGGAATGTTGAACGAGTCGCCCGCAGCTCCCACCGAGCTCGGCGCCATTCGAACGGTGATCGAACACGAATCGCCGAGCCCGAGCAGCGCATTCGAGCACTCGTCGACGACGATCGAGAAAGGCGGTTCGAGGGCATCAAAGTTTCCGACCGCCGCAATCGATAGAGGCTCACCGTGGTTCGTGACCGTGACGGCCCGGTCAGCCGAGCCGTCGACCGCGACGCCGCCGAAGTCGATAGTCTGCGGCGAGATGTCGTAGTCGGCGTCGATGATGGAGATTCGAGTGCTCGCGACGTTCTCCTGAAGAATACCGCCGTCGACGATCGCGGAGATCGAGGTCACGGACGAGACTCCAGCCGGAACGCCGCTCGGAACTATCACTTCGACGGGAACGGAAACGCGTTCCAGAGGCCGAACTTCGAAGGCGGAGCCCTGCGGAAAGCGCGTCAGCCATCCCTGACTATTGACTACGCTGAGCTCGAAGGTATGGCGATTACTGTCATCGAGATTGTGGACCTTGAACGTCTGAACGACCGTCGCATCGGCCGGCGCGCTCGCATCCGCGGGCGAGATGACCTGCACAACCAAAGGATGCGTCCAGGTCTCGAACATCTCGATGATCCACGTCTCGCCGGGGGCGAGCGTCGATCGATTCCATTGCAACGCGTAGCCGGCATCGATGTAGTCCGAGTTCGCGGCGTTCGGAAGGGACGTTCCGTCCCACACCGCATTGACGGTATCTTCCCAGTCGCCCGCCATGAAACCATCCGCAGGAGTGGCCGGATTCGTGTAGACACCCATGATGCCGGATTCGGAGAACTCGCTGTTGGTGAGATACAAGATGCGGAGATCGGGATCCCACCACGAGCGCGAACTATCGTATCCGCCGAAATAGGTATCACCGCCGTGATAGAACCGCAGATTGCTCAAAGAGGCGGAAGCCGAGCTCGTCAGCTCCCAGCGCTTCTTGACGTACAAATCACCCGGCGAATAGCTGATCGTTTGGCGCAGCTCGAGACCGGTCTCGCTCGCCCAGACGGTCTCGATCGTCCAGTCATCGGGCTTCTGGTGACTGATCAACGCCCACGAAACTGGACCACCTCCGCGATTAGGTGGGTTGTTGATCGCGAAAGGGCTCTTGAACAGCGGCGTTCCGTCGGTCCACAACGTGCTACCGAAGGAATCATCCGAATAGTATTGCCTAATCACGCCACCGGGCTGACACACCCACGCGGCCACATCGCCGAGGCTACCGGCGGCGTACATGATCGGATCGCCTTCGATGACGAGCCACGCCTGATTCTTGTCGAGCTGGCCACCGTAGTTCTTTTCGAACTCGGGCGTGTGGCCGTTCGCCGCGCAACCGAGCTCGACGGCGTATGCACGACTCGTCAGCACCGACACGAGGACAAGGGCAGCCGCAAAGCCGCGCGCTACGGCAATCGATGGAAATTCCCGCATCTTCACAATAGAACCGTTGAATGATTTATCGGAGCCGACCGTTTTTCTGGGTGGGCACACGAGCTTTATAGGAAAGCGGTGCACGCATGTCGTCGATCGGAGTCGCAGTTCGCAGCTTTGTAAGGAGTCGAGCGCGAGCGACGACACGAACCGAGAAGATCGAATGACTCGTGCGCGAGGAAAGAAGAAGACTGGTTGGTACAATCGAAGCCGACGGTAGCGGCATCGGGCGAGGCGTCGAAAACTTTCCTACCCAACGACGTGGATAGCAAAGCACGTCGAATCGCGGGATCATGCGAGGCGAGGAGAGCGCCGTGTCCATTCTTTTCGACAACACCTTCGCAGACCTGCCGGAACGCTTTTTCGAGCGCCGCCTTCCGACGCCCGTCCTCGCACCGAAGCTGATCCGCATCAACCGGCCGCTCGCGGAGGAGCTCGGCATCGATCCCGACTGGCTCGAAGGGCCCGAAGGGGTCGCGATGCTCGCGGGAAACCACGTTCCCGAATCCGCGGCACCTCTGGCGCAGGCGTATGCCGGCCATCAGTTCGGCGAGCTCGTGCCGCAGCTCGGCGACGGTCGCGCGGTGCTGCTTGGCGAAGTCGTCGACCGGCACGGCGTCCGCCGCGATATCCAGCTCAAAGGCGCGGGCAGGACGGCCTTCTCGCGCGGAGGCGACGGCCGCGCCGCGCTCGGGCCCGTGCTGCGCGAGTACCTCGTCAGCGAGGGGATGGCGGCGCTCGGTATTCCGACGACGCGGGCGCTCGCCGCGGTGAAGACGGGCGAGCTCGTGTATCGCGAAAGGCCGTTGCCCGGGGCGGTGCTGACCCGCGTGGCCGCGAGCCATCTTCGCGTCGGCACGTTCGAGTATTTCGCGATTCGGCGCGACGATGCGGCCCTTCGGCGTCTCACGGAATACGCGATCGCCCGCTACTATCCGCAGGCGCGCGACGCGGAGCGGCCGGCGCTCGCCCTCCTCGCCCATGTCGCGGAAGCGCAGGCTTCGCTCGTCGCGCAGTGGATGCTGGTCGGCTTCATCCACGGCGTGATGAATACCGACAATACGGCCATCTCGGGCGAGACGATCGACTACGGCCCGTGCGCCTTCATGGACGTCTTCCATCCCGAGACGGTCTACAGCTCGATCGACCATGGCGGACGCTACGCGTACGGCAACCAGCCGAGAATCGCGCAATGGAATCTCGCTCGCTTCGCGGAGACCCTTCTGCCGCTGATCGACGAGAACCCGCAGAACGCGGCCGCGCTCGCCATGCGGGTGATCGAAGCGTTTCCCGGCCGGTTCGAGCTCGCGGTCGAGACCGGCTGGTGTCACAAGATAGGGCTGCCGGAGGCGACACCGGAGGATTCGGCCCTCGCGCTCGATCTGTTGAGGATCATGACCGAGCAGCGGGCCGACTTCACGCTGACGTTCCGCGCGCTCGGCGACACGCTGATCGCGGGCGCCGAGGCCGGCACCGCGGCAAAGGCGGAGCCCGGAGCCGAGGCGACGACAAGACGAGCCCGCGACCTTTTCGAGCACCCCGAGGCCTTCGACGCATGGGCCGCGCGCTGGCACACCCGTCTCGCCGCGCTCGACGCGAACCTCGCCGAGCGGCGTGCGGCGATGCACGCCGTGAACCCGCTCTTCATCCCGCGGAATCACCGCGTGGAGCAGGCGATTCGTGCGGCCGAGGATCACGGCGACTTCGGTCCGTTCGAGCGGCTCCTCGAGGTACTCGAGAGGCCTTACGACGAGCAGCCGGGCCGCGAGGAGTACAGTCTGCCGCCGCGGCCCGAGGAGCGGGTGACTCGCACGTTCTGCGGCACTTGAAGCGCTCGCTGCCGCCGGCGGGCCGCTATCGAAACCGTGTCCCGCCCCGCCTCAGCCGCTTCCTCTCGTCAACGATCCGAACCTGCTATGGTTCTCGCCAGCACCGGTCCATGGAGGAGGTGAGATGACGAGACGGGAACACGCTGTGCCTCGGCTGCGGCCCATAGCCGCCGCGTTGTCGGTGGTACTGACGGCCGCCGTATCCGATTTCGCGTGGTCCGACCAGACGGAGCCATCGGGCGCGCTGCGGGAGCTACGTCCGGTCACGGACGAGATGCTGAAGAACCCGCCGCCGGAATCGTGGCTGTCTTATCGCCGGACACTGAACGGCTGGGGATACAGCCCCCTCGACGAGATCCACACCGGCAACGTAGAGCGTCTGCGTGAAGTGTGGTCCGCGCCGCTCGAAGTGGGTTTCATCGAGGCGGCGCCCATCGCGCACGATGGCGTGCTGTTCGTGCCGATGTCGGCAGACCGGATCGTCGCGCTCGACGCGGCGACCGGGCAGCAGCTCTGGCGATTCGCGCGCGAGTATCCCGAAGGCATCACGCCCGGCGACATCAAACGAAACGTCGCGATCTACGAGGATCGCATCATCACGACGACGGTGGACGGCGCGCTCCTTTCGCTGGACGCGCGCACCGGCGAGATCGAGTGGGAGGTGCAGCTTACGGGGTTCGTCAAGACGTCGAGCGGTCCGATCATCGCGGACGGCAAGATCATCTCCGGACGCGGCTGTGAGCCGGGCTATGGCCCCGAAGGCTGCGTGATCATCGCGAACGATGCGCGCACGGGCAAAGAGCTGTGGCGCAGGTCGGTCATTGCGAGGCCCGGCGAGCCGGGCGACGAAACGTGGGGCGGCGTGCCGTGGGAAGAGCGCAACCACCTCGGTGCGTGGATCCCGCCGAGCTATGACCCCGAGCTCGGGCTCTTGTATATCGGCACGTCGAGCACGACGCCGATGCCGAAATTCTTCCTGGGGGGGATCGAGCACGCCTATCTCTACCAGACGTCGACGCTCGCGCTCGATGCGGAGACGGGCGAGATCGTCTGGTACTACCAGCACATTCGCGATCACTGGGATCTCGACCATGTGTTCGACCGGATTCTGGTCGACACCGCGGTCGCGCCGGATCCGGGCGCCGTCAGCTGGATCAATCCCAATATCGCCCCCGGCGAGCGGCGCCGCGTGGTCACCGGCATCCCGGGCAAAACCGGGATCGTCTACACGCTCGATCGGGAAACCGGCGAGTTTCTCTGGGCCGAGCCGACGGTGAAGCAGACGATCATCCTGTCTATCGACGGCGAGACCGGTGAGCCGCAGATCAATGAGGAGCTGGTGTTCACCGGCCCCGATCAGGTCAAGGAGCTTTGTCCTGCGTTCACGGGCGGCAAGAACTGGCCGCCGGGCGCGTATAGCCCGAGAACCGGCCTCATGTACATGCCGGTCGCGAACTTGTGCTCGACCGTGACGAGCGCCGGCCCGA
>CAYMAF010000003.1:0-52647 GCA_964388365.1 uncultured Gammaproteobacteria bacterium
TCGGCCACGGCGACGAGGTCTACGAAGGGATGATCGTCGGCATCCACAGCCGCGGGAACGACCTGCCCGTGAATCCGACGAAGGGCAAGCAGCTCACGAATATCCGCGCGGCGGGCTCGGACGAGAACCTCTTGCTGACGCCGCCGATCCGCTTCTCGCTCGAGCAGGCGCTCGAGTTCATCGACGACGACGAGCTCGTCGAGATCACGCCGTCGAGCATCCGCCTGAGGAAGAAGCTGCTGCGCGAGCACGAGCGGCGGCGCAGCAAGCGTTCGGCCTGACGACGCGTTCCCGCGGGAACCGTGGCCGCGGGCGCGCCGATGACTCGCGCGTCGGGCCGCGGTAGAGTCGGCGCACGCGCCGAGTATCGATCGGCCGCGCGCCGATCGGCCTCGGCCTCGCGTCACCGAGAACGAGGAACCCATCACGATGAAGCTCGCGTCCATCGTCCATGCCGGCAAGCCGCTCGTCGTCGCGGAGGTCGATGAAGCGCACGTCGTCCCCGTCGACGCGCTCGCCGCGCTCGCATCGAGCGCAGGCGCGCTTTCGGCGCCTGCGCCGCTCGACGACATGCTGAGCGTGATCGCACTGCCGCCCGAGCAGCTCGCCCAGCTCGCGGACGCGCTCGACCGGGTCCGTCGCGGCGAGAGCACGGCCCCGACGATCCGTGCCGATGCCGTCGCGTGGCGGCCGCCGGTCCCGCGGCCCGGCAAGATCTGCGCGGTCGCGATGAACAACTCCGCGAGCAACGAGCGCAAGATCAGCGCGCCGGATCATCCGGCGTTTTTCCTGAAGCCTGCGTCGTGCCTCGTCGGGCACCTCGAGCCGATCCGCGTTCGCCCGTACTACGGCAGCGTGCATCCCGAGCCCGAGCTCGCGGCGATCGTCGGCCGGCCGGCGCGAGACCTCGACGTCGACGACGCGCTCGACGCCGTGTTCGGCTACACGATCTTCGACGACGTGACGAGCAACGGAATGCGCGCCGAGGACCGCTTCCACTACTACGCCGTCTACGCGAGCGACGAGAATCCCGACGAGACGGTCCGCGTCGAGCAGCATCTCTCGTATGCGGGCCGCTACAAAGGCAGCGATACGTTCGGCGCGATGGGACCGTGGCTCGTCACGCGGGACGAGATCCCGAATCCCGACGATCTCGCCGTCGTCTGCAAGGCCGGCGGCGAGACGATCGCCGATGACAGCACGCGCTACTACAACTACGAGGTCGCCGAGGTCGTCGCCTTCATCAGCCAGTTCTTGACGCTCGAGCCCGGCGACGTGATCTCGTTCGGCACGGCGTTCAAGCCCGGCAGCGGGCGCAAGTCGATCCACCACGCGAACCTCGCACGGACGCCGGGTCCGATCGAGATCCGCATAGAAGGCCTCGGCACGCTGTCGAATCCGGTCATCGTCGAGCAACGACCGCTCGGACGGTGGCGCAAACGGGGCTGAACGGCGGCCCGCTCGCCGCCTTCCGCAGCATCGACAACGATTCCCCCCGCCGCTATCCTATTCGGCCCTTCATGCTCGGCCGGCAGCGGCGGCGGGTCCGCCCCGCCTCACCGCACGAGCCTCATGCAAGCGGTGAACGTCGTGAGAATGCATGACTGTCAATCGGTTCGGAGACGCTGCCGCCCTCGCGACTTGTGGTCCAACACACCACTTTTCGGCGTCACAGACCACTAACCGCGATCCGCTACGGTTCGGTCTACGGGAATTTCCCTCGAGGGATCAACCGATTAGAGCGGATCATGGCGTCTGGCACGTAAGCTGCTAACGCCGTTGTCGGCTCCCCCTGGCCCTCGACAAGAATCAAGGCTCAAGAATGAAGCGCCCGGTGCTCTCGAAATCATCGCTGATGGCGGCGGGGCTCGCCGCCGCCGTCGTCCTATGGATGCTGACGGGGCTCGTCGGCGACGCCGGAACGTCGGTTCCCGCGGACCGGCGCCCGTCGAGCGAGAACGCCGACGCGCCCAAGGACCGAGACGCGCTGCCCGTCACCGTCGAGCTTTCGAGGGCCGCGCCGATCGTTCGCGAGGTCGTCGTCAGCGGACGGCTCGAGCCGAGCCGAATCGTCGAGGTCAAGGCCGAGACCGAGGGGCGGATCGTCGAGCTCGGCGTCGAGCGGGGCCGCCCGATCGCCAGGGGCGATCTCATCGCGCGCATCGACGTGCGCGACCGGCGCGCGGCGGTCGCCGAAGCCGAGAGGCTCGTCGAGCATCGACGGCTGCAGCACGAGGCCGCGAAGCGGCTCGAGGGCCAAAGGCTCGTCGCCGACGTGCAGATCGCCGAAGCCGCCGCGCTGCTCGCGACGGCCGAGGCGCAGCTCGAGCGCGCGCGGCTCGACCTCGCGCGCACGACGATCGCCGCGCCGTTCGACGGCGTGCTCGACGAGCGCGACATCGAGCTCGGCGACTATGTCGGGATTGGAGATCCGATCGCCCGCGTCGCCGATATCGATCCGCTGATCGCGGTCGGCGAGATCAGCGAGCGCGAGATCGGCCAGGTCGCGGTCGGCACGCCGGGCCGCGCGCAGCTCGTCGACGGCGAGATTCTCGAAGGCACCGTGCGCTACGTCTCGCGGGTCGCCGATTCGGCGACCCGCACGTTCCGCGTCGAGATCGCGCTGCCGAACGCCGAAGGCCGGCCGGCCGGCGTGACCGCCGAGCTGCGGCTTCCAGCCGGAGAAGTCGACGCGCATTTCCTTTCGCCGGCAGTGCTCGCGCTCGACGAGGCCGGCAACGTCGGCGTGAAGGTCGTCGACCGGCACGACAAGGTGCGCTTTCACGAGATCGAGATCGTGCGCTCGGCGAGCGACGGGATCTGGGTCACGGGGCTGCCGAGCGAAGCGCGTGTGATCACGGTCGGTCAAGGCTTCGCCGCGGTCGGCGAGACGGTCGTGCCGGTGCCGGCCGAGGCCGCTTCCCGATGAGCGGGAAAGACGCCGAATGTACAAGCTGATCGAAGTCTGCGTCACCCGGCCGCGGCCGGTGCTGCTCGTGCTCGCGATCGCGCTGATCGCCGGCCTCGTCGCGTATTTCGAGATTCCGAAAGAATCCGAGCCCGACGTCGCGATCCCGATCGTCTACGTGAATCTGACGCACGAAGGCATTTCGCCCGAGGACGCGGAGCGCCTCCTGCTCCGGCCGATGGAGACCGAGCTCCGCAATCTCGAAGGGCTGCGGGAGATTCGTGCGACCGCGACCGAAGGCAGCGCGGTGCTGATCCTCGAGTTCGACGCCGGCCTCGATCCGGACCAGGCGCTGCTCGACGTCCGCGAGAAGGTCGACACGGCGAAAGCCGAGCTGCCCGACGATACCGACGAGCCGTTCGTGCAGGAGGTCAACATCGCGCTGTTCCCGGTGCTCGTCGTAAACCTGCACGGCAACGTGCCGGAACGGACGCTGATCACGATCGCCCGCGATCTGCGCGATACGCTCGAGGGACTGCCGGGCGTGCTCGACGCCGAGATCGTCGGCAGCCGCGAGGAGCTGCTCGAGGTCATCGTCGATCCGGTCCGGCTCGAAAGCTACGGCCTCTCGTACGAGGAGATCTTCAACTTCGTCTCGCGCAACAACCGGCTCGTCGCGGCCGGCGCGCTCGATACCGGCGCGGGGCGGTTCGCGGTGAAGGTGCCGGGCGTCTTCGAGGAGCTCGAGGATCTTCTGAACCTGCCGATCAAGACGGACGGCTTGCGGGCCGTCACGTTCCGCGACGTCGCGACCGTCCGGCGCACGTACAAGGACGCGGAAAGCTTCGCGCGGCTGAACGGCGAGCGCAGCGTCTCGCTCGAGATCTCGAAGCGGATCGGCGCGAACATCGTCGAGGTCGTCGACGCCGTGCGGCGAACCGTCGCCGAGGAGCAGGCGTCGTGGCCGTCGACGCTCAAGGTCACGTTCACGCAGGATTCGTCCGAGGACGTGCGCACGATGCTCGGCGACCTGCAGAACAACGTGCTGACGGCCGTGCTGCTCGTGATGATCGTCGTGCTCGCCGCCCTGGGCCCGCGCTCGGCCGGGCTCGTCGGCCTCGCGATCCCGGGCGCGTTTCTCGGCGGCATCCTCGTGATATGGATGATCGGCTACAGCATGAACATCGTCGTGCTGTTCTCGCTGATCATGGCCGTCGGCATGCTCGTCGACGGCGCGGTCATCGTCGTCGAGCTCGCCGACCGCTATCTCGCCGAAGGCTTCGGCCGCGTCGAGGCGTATATGCGCGCGGCGCAACGCATGGCGTGGCCGGTCACGTCGTCGACCGCGACGACGCTCGCGGCGTTTCTGCCGCTGTTGTTCTGGCCGGGCATCATCGGCGAGTTCATGAAGTATCTACCGGTCACGCTGCTCGTCACGCTGACCGGCTCGCTGCTGATGGCGCTGATCTTCGTGCCGACGGCCGGCGCGGCGCTCGGCGCCCGCGGCAACGGCACCGCGCCGGCCGGCACCGCGGACGATCACCTGCTGCTCTTGAACGACCCGTTCGCCGCGCTCGGCAGCGTCGGCCGCGGCTACTTGTCCGTGCTGCGCCGGCTCGTCGAACATCCGGGGAAAGTGCTGCTCACCGGCACCGTGCTCCTCGTCGCGGTGTACTCGGCGTACGCCGCGTTCGGCCGCGGCTTCGAGTTCTTCCCGTCCGTGGAGCCGACGCAGGCGGCATTGAAGATCCGGGCGCGCGGGGATCTTTCGATCGTCGAGCGCGATGCGCTCGTGCAACGCGTCGAGCAGCGCATCCTCGACATGCCGGAGTTCGAGTCGGTCTATTCGCGCACGAGCGTCCGCTTCGGCAGCGAGGACGAGGAAGACCTGATCGGCCGGATCCAGATGCGTTACGTCGACTGGACGCTGCGCCGTCCGTCCGCGGAGATCCTGCGGGAGGTCCGCGAGCGCACGGCCGACATCCCCGGGATCATCATCGAGCCCGAGGAGGAGGCGGCCGGCCCGACGTCCGGCAAACCGATCCAGATCGAGCTGTCGTCGCGGCGGCCGGAGCGGCTCCCGGAAGCGGTCGCGGCGATTCGAGCGCATCTCGATCGGATGCCGGGCCTGATCGACATCACCGATACCCGGCCGATCCCCGGCATCGAATGGCGGCTCCGCGTCGATCGCGCGCAGGCCGCGCGCTTCGGCGCGGACATCACGGCGGTCGGCAACGCGATCCAGCTCGTGACGAACGGGATCTTGATCGGCGACTATCGGCCGCACGACGCCGACGACGAGGTCGACATTCGCGTCCGGTTCCCGCTCGCGGACCGCAATCTGAGCCGCCTCGACGACCTGCGGGTCTATTCGGCCGACGGCATGGTGCCGGTCTCGACGTTCGTCACTCGAACGCCGGCGCCGCGCGTCGGCAACCTGCAGCGGGTCGACGGCCGGCGGATCATGACGATCTCCGCCGACGTCGAGGAAGGCGTGCTCGCCGACACGATGGTGCGCGAGATCGCCGCGTGGATCGAGACGGCGGATCTGCCGCCCGACGTCGATATCAAGTTCAGAGGCGAGAACGAGGATCAGGAGGAAGCTTCCGCGTTCCTGAGCAAGGCGTTCATCGCCGCGCTGTTCATGATGGCGATAATTCTCGTCACGCAGTTCAACAGCTTCTACCAGGCCGCACTGATCCTGACCGCGGTCTTGTTCTCGACGATCGGTGTGCTGCTCGGCTTGCTCGTGACGAATCGCCCGTTCGGCGTCGTGATGTCCGGCATCGGCGTGATCTCGCTCGCCGGCATCGTCGTCAACAACAACATCGTGCTGATCGACACGTACAACATGATTCGCTCGCAGGGCAAGGCGGCGATCGACGCCGTGGTCGAGACGTGCGCGCAGCGTTTCCGTCCGGTGATGCTGACGACGATCACGACGATCCTCGGTCTGTTGCCGATGGTGCTCGGCGTGAACATCGACGTGATCGGACGCAGCGTCACGATCGGCGGCCCGTCCGCTCAATGGTGGACTCAGCTCTCGACGGCGGTCGCCGGCGGCCTCGCATTCGCGACCGTGCTGACGCTCGTGCTGACGCCGGCGATGCTCGTGCTCGGCGATCGCGTCTCGAGCACGGTGCGGCGAGTGCTCGGGCGGGCAGAAGCGCACGAGCCCCGCACGGCGGCAGCGGAAAACGCTTGACGCCTGGGCCGAGCTGATTCGCGGCCGCGCCGCGGGCGCGTCCCGCGGCGTCCGTTGACCGCGCGCGCCCGTTCTTCTAGCTTGCCGGTACCTTCCGGCCGGCATCGAGCGCGTGATCGTCCATTTCAGCCTTCATTTCGATGGGATGCAGCCGTCGCCGCCGGCGACCGCGGCCGGCGTCGCGACCGCCGGGCCCGAGCGTCTGCTCGGCCTGCTCGAGCTCCAGCTTGGTCTGCCGCCGCCTGAATCGCGCCCGGGCGAGGCGCTGCTCGCGTATCAGAGCTGCCTCGAGGACCTCGATTCCCCGGCGCGCTTCTATCATGCGTCGCTCGCGGTCGACGGGCTCGGCGTCGCGCGCGCGCTGCTCGGCTGGCGCGAAGACTGGTACGAGGCCGGCTGGCGCGGCGAATTTCACGGCGCCGTCTCGCGCCGTCTCGCCGACATCGCGGACGTCGAGGTCCTCGCGCGAGAGCGCGTGCCGCTCTGCGCCGGCCAACGCCTCGCGAGAATCGCCGACGCGCTCGACTCGGGTCTCGGCACGCAGATCGAGCGGATCGTGCTGCACGACGAGACGGACGCGTTGCCGGCCGCCTGGCGCCGCGTGCTCGCGCATTTCGACACCGTGACGGCGGGCGGCGTCGCGCCGGCGCCGCAAGGCGAGCCCGGAACCGATCTTCACGCGGTCCAACGCCGGCTGCTCGGCCTCGACCGCGAAACCGGCGAGCGCGGCGATACGCGCGAGATCCGTCCGCTCCGGCTGCGCGGCGACACGAGCCTGATCGTGCTGCGGGCCGTCTCCCGAGATCTGTCCGCGCAAGCGATCGGAGAGCACGTGCGTGCGCTCGGTCTGCCGTCGCGCACCGTGCTGATCGCGGAGCGGGACGGGATCATCGTCGACAACGCGCTCGAGCGCGTGGGTTTACCGCGCGCCGGGTTTCAGCACTACTCCCGCTTTCGCGCGGTCACGCAGGTGCTGAAGCTCGCGCTGTCGCTCGTCTGGAGGCCGCTCGGCCCGCGCGCGCTGCTGCAATTCCTGCTGCATCCGGTCGGCCCGCTGCCGCGGCGCGCACGCTCGTTGCTCGCCGAGGCCGTCGCCGCAGAGCCCGGCGTCGGCGGCCGCGCATGGCAAGCCGCGCTCGAGCGGATCGCGGACGAGGCCGACGACGGCACGCAGGCCGATACGCTCATCGACGAGATCCGGTGGTGGCTCGAATGCGAGCGCTACGCGCCCGGCGATGGCGCGCCGGTCCGCGTGCTCATCGAGCGCGCGCAGCGCACGTCGTCGTGGCTCGTTCGCCGCGCGAGCACGCTCGGCGGCCACGAGCGCGACCTCTACGCGGCCGCGATCGCGCAGTGCGAAGCGCTGATCGACGCGCTCACGCGGCTCGCCGAGCGCGGCGGCGAGCGCATCCCGCGCCTCGTGCTCGAGCGGCTCGTCGACGAGGTCAGCGGCCACTCGCCCGATCCGTCGACGTTCTCGGAAGCCGGCCACGTGCGCGCGACGACCTCGGCGGCGACGATCACGGAGCCGTGGGACACGGTGATCTGGTGGGATCTCGCTGCCCGCACAGAGCGCATCGACTATCCGTGGTCCGAGACCGAGCTCGCGGAGCTTCGCGCGCAAGGGGCGGCGCTCCCGACGCCCGAGGAGGCGATCCGCGTGCGGAGCCGCGAGTGGATGCGCCCGGTGCTGAACGCCCGAAAACGCCTCGTCCTCGTCGTGCACGACAGCGACGAGGGACACCATCCGCTCTGGACCCGTCTCTCGAGCATCGTCGAGGGCTTTCGCGAGGTCCGCGTCGAGGACGCCCTGCTCGGCGGCGAGCAGGCGATCCCCGGTCTCGACGTCCCGCTCGAGCCGGCCGAGCGCAAAGCGCTGCCGGAGAAGCGGCGCTGGTGGCGGCTGCCCGAGAACGTGCCGATTCCGCGCCGCGACACCGAGTCGTACTCGAGCCTGCACAAGCTCGTCCACTATCCGCATCAATGGGTGCTGCGCTACGCGGCGCGGCTCGCGCCGGGGCGCGCGTCGAACATCGCCGGCGACGCGCTCCTTTACGGCAATCTCGCGCACCGCGTCTTCGAGCGCTACTTCGCGCGGTTCCCCGACGGGCGTCTCCCGGCGGGCACGCGCGAGCCGGACGCCGCGGTCGCCCGCTGGCTCGCGCGCGAGCTGCCCGGGCTCGTCGAGCGCGAAGCGGCCGTGCTCGACGAGCCGGGCATGGGCGTCGCCCGCGATCGCGTGCTCGCGACGATCGAGCGGGCACTCTACGCGTTGCTTCGGCATCTCGAGCAGGCGCGTATCGTTCGCGTCGTCTCCGAGGCGGCGCACGACGTGCCGTTCGATGCGGCAGGCCGGACGCTCCGCCTCTGCGGATCGATCGATCTGCTGCTGACCGACGCGGACGGCCGCGAGATCGTGCTCGACGTCAAATGGGGCGGCCAGGACCGCCGCGGCCGCGAGCTCGCCGAGAACCGCGCGCTGCAGCTCGCGACCTATGCGTACATGCGCGCTCGTCCCGAGGAAGCGAGCCGCTGGCCGGCCCAAGCGTATTTCATCGTCACGACCGGCGATATCCTCGCTCCCGATACGCACCTATTCCCGGACGCCGTGCCGTTCCCGCCCGACGAGCCGCTGACCACGGAGCAGATCTGGCGGCGGCTCGTGCGCACGTATGCGTGGCGCATGCAGCAGCTCGACCGCGGCGAGATCGAGGTCAACGTCGAAGGCACGGAGCCCGACGAGCGCTCGACGCCTCCGGACGATGCGCTCGAGATCGAAAGTTTTCCCGACCGCTACGACGATTTCGCGGGCCTCGTCGGCTGGGAGCCCGGCGAATGAGCGCGCGCGAGCCGGCCTCGTTCGCGCACGTGCGCTTCATCAGCGCGGGCGCCGGCAGCGGCAAGACCTACCGGCTGACCGAGGAGCTCGAGCGCGCGCTCGTCGACGACGGCGTCGCGCCCGGTCGGATCATCGGCACGACGTTCACGGTGAAGGCGGCCGCGGAGCTGCGCGAGCGAGTGCGCGAGCGGCTCATCGCGAACGGACGCATTGCGCTCGCCGAGCAGACCGCGCAGGCACTGATCGGCACGGTGCATAGCGTCTCGGAGCGGCTGCTCCGCCGCTTCGCGTTCGAGCTCGGCCTGTCGCCGCTGCTCTCGGTCGCGAGCCTCGAGGATACGGCGTCGTTCTTCAATCAGGCGCTCGACGACGTGCTCGCGCCCGATCCGGCCGCGGTTCGCCGCATGAACGGCATCGCGCAGCGGCTCGATGTCGAGGACTGGCGTGCGGACGTCAAGAAGATCGCGGACCGCGCGCGGGAGAACGATCTTTCGCCGGACGCGCTGACCGCGATGGGCCGGCGCTGCGCGGACGATCTGCTCGCGCATTTCCCGCGGCCGGAGAAAGGCGACTGGGACGCGACGCTGTTTCGCGCCGTGCAGCGCGCGCTCGACGAGATCGATCTCGAGCACGACACGACCGCGGGCACGCGCGGGTACTACGAGTGGCTTCGAGGCGCGATCTATCAGTTGCGCCGTCCGCCGGTGCCGTGGTCGTTGTGGATCAGCGCGAGCAAGAAGAGCGCGACGAAGAAGAGCGATCCGATAGCGGCGAAAGTGCGGGCCGCGGCCGAGGCCTACGATCGTCATCCTGACTTCCACGCCGACATCCGCACGTATATCGAGGAAGCCTACCGGATCGCCGGCGCCGCGCTCGCCCGCTTCCAGCAGATCAAGACAGAGCGCGGCCTCATCGACTTCGGCGACATGGAGCAGAAGCTCCTCGCCGCGCTCGACGTGCCGGCCGTGCGCGAGCGCGTCGCCGCCGAGCTCGAGCTGCTGCTCGTCGACGAGTTCCAGGATACGAATCCAATGCAGCTCGCGATCTTCATGAAGCTCGCCGCGCTCGCCGACAAGGTCATCTTCGTCGGCGACGTGAAGCAAGCGATCTACGGGTTTCGCGGCTGCGATCCGGAGCTCGTCCGCGACACGCTCGACGCGCTCGTCGCGCGCGGGTCGGCATCGGACGTTCTCGAGTACTCGTGGCGATCGCGCCATTCGCTCGTCGAGTACGTGAACAGCGTGTTCTCGACGGCGTTCGCCGGCGAGCTCGAGACCCGGCAGGTCGTGCTCGAAGCCCGGCGCCGCGACGAGGTCGACGAGCCGGCCGTGCTCAAATGGACGCTGACCGGCAACGCCGCAAAGCAAGCCGCGCAGATCGCGGGCGCGGTCGCCGAGCTCGTGCGCTCGGGCTTCTCGATCGTCGACCCGGAGACGAAGCGGCCGCGGCCCGCGAGCTGGGGCGATATCGCGATCCTCGCGGCGAGGAACGAGCAGGTCGAGCAAATCGCGAAGGCGCTTCGGGCGGCGCACGTGCCGATGAAGATGACCCTGCAAGGCCTTCTGACCGTGCCCGAGATCGCGCTCGCGAGAGCCGCGCTGCGGCGCCTCAACGACTCGGCCGACACGCTCGCGACCGCCGAGATCCTCGCGATGAGCCGAGGCGGCGAGCCCGAGGCCTGGCTCGCGGATCGGCTGCGCTGGCTCGAGCGGGGTCACGACCCGATCGCGTGGGGCCGCGACGCGCATCCGATCCTGGCGAAGCTCGAGGTCCTCCGCGAGACGATCGGCACGCAATCGCCGGTCGAGATCGTCGCACGCGTGCTGAACACGACCGGCCTTCGCGACATCGTCACGGGCTTCAGCCAGAGCGCGATCAAGGCCGCGCAACGGCAGAAGAACCTCGATGCGCTGCTCGGGCTCGCCGTCGAGTACGAGCGGCATTGCGACGCGCAGCATCTCGCGGCGACGCTCACAGGCTTTCTGTTCTGGCTCGAGAACCCGCACTCGCCGGAGCTCGACCTGCAGCCGGTCGTGACGACCGGCGACGCGGTGCACGTGTTGACGTATCACAAGGCGAAGGGGCTCGAATGGCCGATCGTCGTCGCCGCGGATCTTCATTATCAGTGGCGGCCGCGCTTGTGGGACGTGCGGGTCGAGCGCGACGGCACGGCGTTCGATCCCGAGAGGCCGCTCGACGGACGCGTGATTCGCTACTGGCCGCGCATCTTCGGCGATCACACGAAGGACATCCCGGTGCTCGACGCGCTGCTCGCATCGCGCGACGGGGTCGACTGTCTCGCGCGCGGCGAGCGCGAGAACCGGCGTCTCGCTTACGTCGGCCTGACCCGGGCTCGCGATGCGCTCGTGCTCGCGCTGCCCGCGCGGAACGCGCCGAGCGGCGCGTGGATCCGGACGTTCGAATGCGCGGACCTCGTGCCCGCCGGCGACGTCCTCGAGCTCGCGAGCGGCGTCACGATCGCGGCGCGCGCGATCGAGCTCGACGAGCCGGGCGAAGGCACGGCACCGGCGGCGTTCTCGCCTAAACGTCTGCCGGAGCGCGCGCCGCTCGACGGTCCGCTGCGCGAGACCGCGTATCCGTCGCAGATGCCGCCGATCGCCGCGGCGCGCGTCGCGGAGACGATCCGTCTCGACGCGCGCGTGCCGCTTCGCGGCGGCGACATGACCGAGATCGGCAACGCGATCCACGCGGCGATCGCCGCGGAGCTGATCAATCCGGGCCGCGAGGACGCGCTCGCGCGGACGCAGGCGCTGCTCGAGACCGCGAAAGTCGACGCATACCTCGAGGCCGAGCACGTGCTCGCGTGCGCGGCGCGTTTCCGCGATCTCGTCGCAGAACGCTTCGCGCCTTCGCGCGTGCTCGTCGAGCATCCGATCGTCCATTGCCTCGCCGACGGCCGCGTCGTGCGCGGCTCGATCGACGTGCTGCTCGAGACGGCGCGCGGCTGGATCGTCATCGATCACAAGTCGTCGCCGCGTCCGAGCACCGCATGGGCCGAGGACGCGCTCGAGCATTCGGGGCAGCTCGATGCATACCGGCGCGCGCTCGAGGCCGCGGGGCGCGACGTCGCCGAATGCTGGATCCACTTCCCGATCGGCGGCGGGCTGGTGCGCGTTGCGCTCGAGCCCGGCCCTTC
The DNA here is from genome assembly GCA_964388365.1 of uncultured Gammaproteobacteria bacterium. Classification (GTDB taxonomy): domain Bacteria; phylum Pseudomonadota; class Gammaproteobacteria; order Steroidobacterales; family Rariloculaceae; genus ZC4RG20. The sequence goes on from CAYMAF010000003.1 coordinate 12,110, forward strand.
GGCACCGCTGCCTCACACGGCCGGGGATCAGCCGGACCTTTTCTCCTAGACACCCGGGAAAACTTCAGAGTCGAAGGCCGCGGCCGGCGAGACTGCAGCCCCCGCTTTCGTGCTACTTTGCTCGACTGCCGTGGACCCTCTGGAGGACAAGCCGATGATGACCCGACGCGATTGTCTTGCCCTCGCCGGTCGAGCCGGCGCCGCGTTGGCGCTCGCCCCTCGCCTGCTCGGCGCGCAGCCGCAAGGCGGCCTGATCAAGCGTCCGATCCCGGCGACCGGGGAGGAAGTGCCGATCATCGGGCTCGGCAGCTCGGCGACCTTCAGCGCAGCCGCCCGAGACGAGGACTACGAGGCCGTCCGCTCGGTGCTCGAGACGATGCTCGAGCTCGGCGGCACGGTATTCGATACGGCGCCGAGCTACGGCGCGTCCGAGGAGGTCGCCGGACGCATCGTGAACGAGATCGGCGCGCGGGACCGGATCTTCTGGGCGACGAAGCTGAACGTCGTCGGCCGCGGCGGCGGCAGCGCCGATCGCGGGGCGGCGCGGCGGCAGGTCGAAACGTCGATCGAGCGGCTCGGGCGCGAGCCGATCGATCTGATCCAGGTGCACAACATCGCCGACATGCAGACGCAGTTCTCGATCCTGCGCGAGTACAAGCAGGAAGGGCGCGTCCGCTATATCGGCACGACCTCGACGTTCAAGCCGCAATACGAAGCCCTCGAGCAATACATGCTCGAGGAGCCGCTCGATTTCATCGGCATCGACTACGCGGTCGACAACCTGAGCGCGGAGGAGCGACTGTTCCCGATCGCCGAGGAACGCGGCATCGCGGTCATGGTGTATATGCCGTTCGGCCGCACCCGCCTGTGGCAGCGCGTCGAGGGCGTCGACGTGCCGGACTTTGCGCGCGAGTTCGGCGCCGACACGTGGGCCCAGTTCTTCCTGAAGTTCGCCGCGTCGCATCCCGCGGTGACCGTCGTGACGCCCGCGACGAGCCGTCCCCACCACATGGCCGACAACATGCAGGCCGCGTACGGTCGGCTGCCCGACGCCGCCGAGCGCCGGCGAATGATCGAGTTCATCGAGTCGCTGCCGTCTTGAGCCGAGCGCCGCGCCGCCGATGAGCGATTCGGCGGCGCGGCCGGAGCGGCGATTCGGGCGCCGTGCGACGACGCGCCGCGGCCTACGGCGACCCGGCACTGTCCCGATTTGACCGACGCCGAAACCGAACCCTACGCTTGGTGGCCATGAGAAGCGCTGTATTCGGACCGACGGGCGCCAGCGTGCCGGTCATCGGCCAAGGCACGTGGCATCTCGAGCACGACGACCCCGACGAGGCGCTCGCCGCGCTCGACGCCGGACTCGATGCCGGCATGACGCATATCGATACGGCGGAGCTTTACGGCAGCGGACGCGTCGAGGAGCTGATCGCGCCGCTGGTGCGCCGCCGGCGCGACGAGATCTTCCTCGTCTCGAAGGTGTTGCCGTCGAACGCGTCGTACGAAGGCACGCTGAAAGCCTGCGAGCGGACGCTCGGCCGCCTCGGCACCGACTACCTCGACGTCTACCTGCTGCACTGGCGGGGCAGCACGCCGCTCGAGGAGACGTTTCGCGCATTCGATGCGCTCCTCGAGTCCGGCAAGATTCGGGCGTTCGGCGTCAGCAACTTCGACGTCGACGATCTCGAGGACGCGGTCGCGCTCGTCGGCGAAGGCCGCCTCGCGTGTAATCAAGTGCTGTATCACCTGAACGAGCGCGCGATCGAGTCGCGCGTGATCCCGTGGTGCCGTGAGCACGGGGTGGCGGTCGTCGCCTATAGCCCGTTCGGCAGCGGCCGCTTCCCGCCGCTCGGCACCGGCGGCGGCCGCGTGCTCGCGTCGATCGCCGAGCGACGCAACGTCTCGCCGCGGCAAGTCGCGCTCGCATTCCTCGTCCAGCAGGGGCAGGTCTTCGCGATCCCGAAGGCCGCGAGCGTCGAGCACGTGCTCGACAATGCGAGCGCGGGCGATCTCGAGCTGACGCGCGCGGAGATGCGTGCGCTCGACGACGCGTTCCCGGTGAAGCCGCGGCGGGATCTGCCGGTGCTGTAGGCGGCGCGGTCGCGGCCGAGCGCGCGGCGGGATCATCGACGAACGAGGCCGCGGAACCGCGCTGGATCTGCGTTGTCGACGAGAGTAGATTAGCGTTCCCGCTCGGCGAGCTGCGCCGACCCACCGACGGTTCGCCTGCATATCGTTCAACCGTTATCGCTCGAGGCTGCGAGCCGTCGCGCGGCTGCCTCGACTTTCGTCACTATGAGCACGAACTCGAATCACCGGCCGAGCACGGCCGACTATCGGGAGCTCGCTCGGCTCGCCGCCCCGATCGTGCTGATTCAGCTCGGCATGATGGCGATGGGCGTCGTCGACACGATGATGGTCGGCCGCGTCTCCGCGGTCGCGCTCGCGGCGGTCGCGCTCGCGAACCTTTATAGCTTCGTCATCATGGTCTTCGGGATGGGCGTGCTGATGGCGCTCGACCCGATCGTCTCGCAGGCGCTCGGCGCCCGAGACGGCGGCGCGGTCAGCCGCGGCGTGCAGCGGGGCTTCGTGCTCGCGACCGTCCTGACCGTGCCGATCTCGCTCGCGCTGCTCATGGTCGAGCCCGTGCTGCGCGTCGCCGGCCAGCCCGCGGACGTCGTCCCGTACGCGGCCGGCTACGTCTACCGCACGCTCGGCAGCGTCTGGCCGTTCTACGCGTTCGTCGTCGTGCGGCAGACGCTGCAAGCGCACCGCCGCACGGCCCCGATCGTCGCGACGATCGTCATCGCGAATCTCGTCAACGTCGTAATGAACTATGCGCTGATCTTCGGCGAGCTCGGCTTCCCGAAGATGGGCGTGCTCGGCTCCGCATGGGCGACGCTGATCAGTCGATGGATCATGGCCGGGCTGCTCTTCGCGCTCGCATGGCCGCATCTCGGCGCGTATCTGCGGCGGCCGGCGCCCGGGCTGCTCGATCCCGTGCCGATCCTCCGGGTGCTGCGGCTCGGCGCACCGATCGGCCTGCAGATGATGTTCGAGTTCGGCGCGTTCGCGTTCGTCGCGCTGCTGATGGGCCGGCTCGGCGTCGTGCAGGTCGCCGCGCATCAGGTCGCGATCAATCTCGCGTCGCTGACGTTCATGGTGCCGCTCGGCGTCGGCTCGGCCGCGGCCGTGATCGTCGGTCACGCGGTCGGTCGGCAGGACCCGGACGGCGTGCGCCGCGCGACCGCGGCGGCGCTCTATGTCGGCGCGGCGTTCATGCTCGCGACGGGAAGCCTGTTCATCGGGCTGCCGGAGCCGCTCGCGCGCCTGTACACCGACGAGCGCGACGTGCTGTTGCTCGCGGCCGTGCTGCTGCCGATCGCGGGCGTCTTTCAGGTCTTCGACGGACTGCAAGCCGTCGCGCTCGGCTTGCTGCGCGGGCTCGGCGACACGCGGGTCCCGATGCTGTTCTGCGTGATCGCGTTCTGGCTCGTCGCGATTCCGCTCAGCATGTTCCTGGGCTTCGGCCTCGAGCTCGGCGCGACGGGCTTGTGGTGGGGACTCGTCGTCGGGCTCGCGATCGTCGCCGTGATCCTCGTGCTGCGGCTCCGATACCGCGAGCGGCTCGGCGTCGTCCGAATCGTGATCGACGAGCACGCGGCGCCGTCCGAGCGGCGCAACGCGCTCGAGGCCGCCGTCGAGTGAGCCGGCCGCGAGCCCGCGCGGCTCGTCCGCGGCGGCCGCTACGGCCTCGGCGGCACCTGATCGAAGCGGCCGCCCTCGTAGGGCCCGGTATTCTCGAACCGCCGCGGCGAATCGAAGTCGGTCGCGAGCTCGACGAGCCGGTTCGGGCCGGTGCGCTGCTTCTCGAGCCGGAACGCATCGTAGAGCCGCCCGGTCGCGGTGCGCGCCTCGTACGTCAGCGTATCGCCGTCGAGCGCGATCACCTGGAAGAACGGCGTATTCTCGGCCGCCCGCTCGAGCACCGCGCGATGCTCGGCGAACTCGGACCAGCCGTCGTCCGCGAGCGGATACATCTTCACGCCGGCCACCGACGTCACGAAAACCGTGCCGAGCTCGCTCTGCGCCGCCTCGGGCGCGCGCGCGGCCGAGCGCAGCGTCGCGCCGCGTCCGTAGGCGTGGTCGTGGCCCTGCAGCACGATATCGACGCCGTGCCGCTCGAATACCGGCAGGAACGCGGCGCGACGCTGTGGATTCGGCTCCGGATACCGCCGCTCGAGCAGCTCGAACATCGGGTGATGCATCGTCACGATTTTCCACTTCGCATCCGAAGCCCCGAGGACGCCGTCGAGCCAATCGGCCTGAGTCTCGAAATGGCGGTCCGCCATCGTATCGAGCACGGCGATCAGCGCGTCGCCGTAACGGAGCGCGTAGACGGTCTCGCGCAAGTCTTCCGGCAGCGACGGATCCTGCGGCAACGCGAATTGCGGCCGCCACAGCACCGACAACGCGCTCACGAAACCGCCGTCGGCATCCATTAGCCCGTCGAAATACTCGTGATTGCCGACCGCGGGGATCGCCGGGATCATGCCGTGGATGAACCCGACCGATCGGAACCAGGCGGCCCATTCGTAGTCCCGGCTGCCGATGTTCACGAGATCGCCGGCATGGATCGCGAAGCGCGCGTCGGGCGCCGCGGCATACGCGGCGCGAACGACTCGCGCCCAGTGCGAGCCGATGCCGTCCTGGGCGTCGCCGAAATACAGAAACCTGAACGGCGTCCCGGGCTCGGGTGCGGTGCGCGTCTGAAACCACTCGCTGAAGTGGCCGTCCGCGCCCATCACGCGGTACGCATAGAGCGTATCCGGCTCGAGCCCGCGAAACGTCACCGTGTGATACGCCGGCGCGTCGACGTGATCGTTCCAGCGCAGCGCGTACTCGCTGCCGTCGACGCGCTTGCGCTTGAGATCCGGCGTCTCGGTTCGGGCCGGCACGGAACGTGCGCCGAGATCGAATCGTGAATGGTCGCCGGCGAGCGCGATCTCGGCGCGCGTCTCGCGCACGTCGGCGCTCGTGCGCCACGTCACCGAGAACGACGAGGCCGGGTCCTCCTCGAGCGTGACGACGATCCGGTCCGGCCACGGCGAGGGAGCTTGCCACGGCGGCGTCGACGGCGTCGAGGCCTCCGTCGGCGGCTGCGCGTCGGCACATGCGGCCGCGAGGCCGAGGACGCACGACGAGATGAGTGTCGGCAGGGATCGAATCGCAAGCATATCGTCGGGCTCCTTCAGCTTCGCCTGCGCCGATCGGACGGCTGCGGCCGAATACTCCCGTGGTCGGAATTGTAGACAAAGGGAACGCGGTCGCGCGCCTCGAATCGGCGCGTGCGTGCATCCCGGCGCCGGCGAGTCCCTATACTGGGCCGATCCCGTCCCGCCCGCGGAGCGATACCGTTGAGCCGAATCGCGAAGCCGACCGACACCGACGCGTTGCGGCGAGCGGCGCGCGATCCCGCGCGGCCGGAGCCGAAGCCCGCCGCCGAGCGCGACGACGCGGCACGCTACGCGGCGCTCGCGGCGCGCGTCGCGGCGGACCCCGCGTCGTTCCCGAGCGCCCGCGCGCTCGCCCGTGCGGACGGGGGAAGCTTCGCATCCGTCGAATCGCTCGTCGTCCGACACGCGCACCTCGCGCTCCCCGCATGGCTGCGACGCCGGCGCGTCGCCGCGGCCGCGAACCTCCTAGCCGACACGCGCCGTCCGATTCACGATATCGCGGCCGACACGGGCTTCGCCGACGAAGCGGCCTTTCGCACGCAGTTCGTCGCCGAAGCGCGCATGCAGCCGGAGGATTACCGGCGGCTCGGCGCGTCGAGCGCGTTCGGCCTGCGGCTCCCTAAGCGGTATCGCGCCCGCGACGTGCTCGCGTATCACGGACGCGATCCCGCGAGCCCTTCGGAGAAAGTCGAGGGCTCGCGGCTGCTCAAGGCGATCACGCTGCTCGGCCGGCCGACGGTGATCGAGATTGAGCTCGCGGCCCGCACCGCGGTCTGTCGCGTGCACGGCGCGCGGCCGAGCGGGATCCGAATGCGCGCCGCACATGCCGTCGCGCTCAGGCTGCTCGGCTTGACCGCCGATGTCCGCACGTTCGAGGCGCGCGCGCGATGCGATCCGATGCTCGCGCCGCTCGTCGCGCGGCGGCCGGGGCTGCATCTGCCGCTGACGGCGACGGTCTTCGACGGGCTCTGCTGGGCGATCCTCGGCCAGCAGATCAATCTCGCGTTCGCGCTGTCGCTCCGGCGGGAGATTCTCGCGCTCGCCGGCGAGCCGGTCGGCCATCTCGTCGTGCATCCGACGCCGGAGCGCCTCGCGGCGCTCGATGTCGCGACGCTCCGCGCGCGCCGTTTCTCGCGCTCGAAGGCCGAGTATCTGCTCGATACGGCCGCGGCCGTCGCGGCCGGGCGCCTCGATCCGGAGAAGTTCGCCGGGCAATCGGCCGTCGAGGTCGAAACGTCGCTGACTCGCCTCCGAGGCATCGGCACGTGGACCGCGCGATACGTGATGATGCGGGGCGCGGGATTCGCCGATGCCGCGCCGGTCGGCGACGTCGCGCTCGCCGCGGCGCTCGCGCGGCGCGGCGGCCGCGCGGAGCGCCCCGGACCGGCCGAGGTCGAGGTGCTGATGCGGCCGTTCTCGCCGCACCGCAGCCTCGCGACCTTCCATCTATGGGCGAGCCTGCGCGACGAAACGTGACCGGGCCTACCGGGCGGTGCGCGAGCTTGCCGGCCCAGCTCAGCAGCACGCGTCAGCCGAGCACGTCGTCGGCCCAGCTCATCGCCGCGGAGACGTTCGGAAAGCCGATCGTGCTCGTCAGGAGAAGCAGCGCGTGATGGATCTCGTCGCGGGTCGCGCCGGCGGCCTTCGCCCGCTTGCAATGGCTGTGAACGGCGCCCTCGGACCGCATCGCCGCGGCGCCCGCGAGCTGAATCAGCTCCGCCGTCTTCGTGTCGAGCGGTCCGGCCTGCTTCGCGCTCTCGCCGAGCCGCTCGAGCGCGGTCATGTAGTCGGGGAAGCGTTTCGCGAGCTCGTTGAAGTGTCGCGGCGGCTTGCTCATCGTGATCTCCTGCTCGCGCCGGCGGGCTCGGTCGGCGCGTCGTTCCAACGAAAGGCCGCTCCGGCGGACGGCCCAGCGGCCGCCGGCCCGTACGGCGGCCCTCGGCCTATGCTGCCGGCGTTTCGGGCGTTCGAGAAGCCCGTCCGAATGCGCGGCTGCGGCGTGCCGACGCGGGCTCATTAGAACGCTTCGCCGGCGCACCGTATCATCGGCGCCCTCATGCAACCCGCCGACCTGCCGATTCGTGCTGCGCTCCCCGCGCTGCGCGCCGCGCTCGCCGAACGCGGCGCATCGGTCGTGCTGCACGCGCCGCCCGGCGCCGGAAAGAGCACGGCCGTGCCGCTCGAGCTGCTCGACGAGCCGTGGGCGCAAGGCCGGCGGATCGTGATGCTCGAGCCGCGCCGGCTCGCCGCTCGCGCGATCGCGCGCCGGATGGCGGCCACGCTCGGCGAGACGGTCGGCGGGCGCGTCGGTTATCGGATGCGTCTCGATACGCGCGTCTCGAAAGCGACACGCATCGAGGTGATCACCGAAGGCGTGCTGACGCGAATGCTGCAGCACGATCCGTCGCTCGAAGGCGTCGCGCTCGTGATCTTCGACGAGTTCCACGAGCGCAGCCTCGACGCCGATCTCGGCCTCGCGCTGACGCTCGACGCGCGCGACGCGCTCGTGCCCGAGCTTCGTCTGCTCGTAATGTCCGCGACGCTCGACGTCGAGCCGGTCGCACGGCTGCTCGGGAACGCCGCGGTCGTCCGCGCCGAGGGCCGCGCGTTCCCGGTCGAGACGCGCCACGTCGGTCGCGGCCTGCCGCCGCTGCCGGCCCGGGAAGCCGTACGCGCCGACGATCGCGCGGACGCGGAAGCGACGGCGGCGCGCATCGTGAGAAGCGCGCTCTCGGAGACGGACGGGGACGTCCTCGTCTTCCTGCCGGGCGCCCGCGAGATTCGCCGTGTGCAGACGCTCCTCGAGCCCGTCGCCGCGCTCGGCCCCGGCGTGCGAATCATGCCGCTCTACGGCGACCTCGACGCCGACGCGCAGGACCGCGCGATCGCGCCGAGCCTGCCGGGGACGCGCAAGATCGTGCTCGCGACGAATATCGCCGAGACGAGCCTGACGATCGACGGCGTGCGAGTCGTCGTCGACTCGGGCCTCGTGCGCCGGGCCGTCTTCGATCCCGGAACCGGCATGAGCCGGCTCGAGACCCAGCGGATCTCGCGCGCGTCCGCCGAGCAGCGGCAGGGACGCGCCGGACGCACCGCTCCGGGCGTGTGCTATCGCGCGTGGAGCGACGCGGCGCACCGGAGCCTCGCACCGACGACGCCGCCCGAGATCGTCTCGGCGGACCTCGCACCGCTCGCTCTCGAGCTCGCGAGCTGGGGCGTGACCGATCCCGCGGCGCTCCGCTGGCTCGACCCGCCGCCGGCCGCGGCGTTCTCGAGCGCGCGCGACCTGCTCCGGCGGCTCGGCGCGCTCGACGCGCATGGGCGCATCACCGAGCACGGCCGCGCGATCGCGGCGCTGCCGGTCCATCCGCGGCTCGGGCACATGCTGCTCCGGTCGCGCGAGCTCGGCGCCGTGCGCACTGCGGCGCGCCTCGCGGCGCTCTTGTCGGACCGCGATCTGCTCCGCGGCGGGCGCGAGCCCGACGCGGATATCCGGCTCCGGCTCGCGCTCTTGTCGGGCGACGACGCCGATGACGGGCGCGCGGCTTCCGCGGAGATCGCCGCGTCGAGCCGCGCCGCGCTTCGCCGCGCGCACCGGAGCGCCGAGGAGCTCGAACGGCGCGTCGCGCCGCGCGGCGCCCGCGCCGCTCCCGAGCCCGCGGACGACGACCTCGTCGGCGTGCTGCTCGCGTTCGCGTATCCGGACCGAATCGGCCGGCGACGGCCCGGCGATTCGGCCCGTTACACGCTCGCGAACGGCCGCGGCGCGGTCCTGCCCGGCACGCAGCCGCTCGCGCGCGAAGCGCTGATCGTCGCCGTCGAGCTCGACGACCGCGACCGCGATGCACGGATCCTGCTCGCGGCACCGCTCTCGCGCGACGCGCTCGAGACCCATTTCGCCGCCGACCTCGACGAGGCCGACCTCGTCGAGTGGAGCTCCCGCGAGCAGGCCGTGGTCGCGCGCCGGATCGTCCGTCTCGGCACGCTCGTCATCGACGAGAAGCCGCTGCCCCGCCTGCCTCGAGACGAAGGCGCAGCGGCGATGCTGCACGGCATCGCCGAGCTCGGGCTCGAAGCGCTGCCGTGGACCGACGACGCGCGCGATCTACAGGCGCGGATCGAGTTCATCCGCGGTCTCGGCCTTCCGGAAACGGTCGATTGGCCCGGATTCGACGAGGCGTCGCTCGCCGCGGAGCTCGAAGCGTGGCTCGCGCCGTGGCTCGACGGGGTCACGCGGCGCGAGCATCTCGCGAGGATTCCCCTCGCCGACGCGCTCGCCGCGCGGCTCGGCGCGGCGCGGCGGCGCCGCCTCGACGAGCTCGCGCCGGCGCGGCTCGTCGTGCCGAGCGGATCGAGCATCCGGATCGACTACCGCAGCGAGAACGCACCGCTCGTCGCCGTGCGGCTACAGGAAGTCTTCGGCCTCGACGAGACGCCGCGAATCGCGGGCGGCCGCGTGCCGCTGACGTTCGCGCTGCTCTCGCCCGCGCATCGGCCCGTGCAGGTCACGCGGGATCTCGCGAGCTTCTGGCGAAACGCGTATCGGGACGTTCGCAAGGACCTGCGCGGCCGCTATCCGAAGCACGACTGGCCGGAGAACCCGCTCGAGGCCGCGCCTTCGCGCGGCGCTCGCAGGCACCGCTGACGGCGCGGATCCCGTCAGTCCTCGGGCGCGACGTCACGCGAGCGGATCAGCCATTCGCCGTCGACGCGCACGAGCTCGTCGACACCGCGCCCCGCGGCCGCGACGCGCGGCGCACTGCCCTGTCCTGCGGCGCCGAAGACCGTGAGCCAATACGAATGAAGCCGCGCGTTATTCTCGTCGATGAACTCGAGGTGCGTGTTCGTGATCATGTGATACATCGGCGGCGATTCCGCGGTGCGGTTCTGCGCGAGGTTTCGGATCATCTGTCGCAGCGCGTCGCGGCCCTGCGTCTGTCCGAAGCTGCCGTCCTCGGTGAACACCGCGGCATACGCGTCCGCATCGAATGAATCGAGCGCGCGCACGTAGCGCCACATCAGTTCCTGGATCGCCGCGCGATCGGCTGCGCGCGCATCGTCGGCCGCGGCGGACGCGGACAGGAAGCCGGCGCCGACCGCGGCCAGCACGCAAGCGATAGCGATTCTGCTCATCAGTTTTCCCCGCTTTCGTCTTCGTTCTTGGTTCTGGGACCGCCCGGCCGCCGCGGCCGGGCCACGTCACTATAGCCCCGATCGGCCGGGCACGACCATCCCCGCCCGTTACAGCCACCTCTTCCGCTTGAAGTACCACAGCATTCCGCCGACGACCGAAAGCATCACGACCCAGACCAACGGATACCCGTAGTACCAACGCAGCTCGGGCATCGCCCACGGGCTCTCCGGATGCTCGAAGTTCATGCCATACAGGCCGACGATGAATGTGAGCGGAATAAAGATCGTCGCGATCAGCGTCAGCACGCGCATGATCTCGTTCGTGCGCTGGCTGATACTCGACAGATAGACGTCGAGCAAGCTCGAGGACATATCGCGGAAGCTTTCGAGCAGATCCATGATCTGCACGCTGTGATCGTGACAGTCGCGCAGATACGGTTGGGTCCGCTCCTCGATCAGCTCGGTGCCTTCGCGGATCAGCATGCCGATCGCGTCGCGCTGCGGCCAGAGCCCGCGTCGCAGCAGCAGCAGATCCCGCCGCAGCGCGTGGATCTCGGCGAGCGTGCCCGCGTCCGGGCGCTCGAGCAGCTCGTCCTCGATTGCCTCGATGCGCCGACTGATCTCCTCGATCACCGGGAACGCGGCGTCGACGACGAAATCGACGAGCGCATAAAGCAGATAATCCGCGCCTCGCGTTCGCAGCCGATTCGCCGGTGCACCCAGGCGCCTCCTGATCGGCTCGAACGGGTCCTCCTCGAGCGGGCAGAAGCAGACGATATAGCCTTCGCCGGCGAACAGGCTGATCTGCGTGAGCTCGAGGACGCCGTCACGATAGCTCGGCAGCGACAGGATCAAGAAGACCTGATCCTCGTCGATCTCGAGCTTCGGCCGCTGGCCGAGATTGATCACGTCCTCGAGCGCGAGCTCGTGCAGCCCGAGCTGCGCGCCGAGCTCGCGCAGCGTATCGGGGTCCGGGCGGCCATTGACCGCGATCCACGTCCGCGAGTCGCGTGCGAGATACGGCTTGCACTCTTGCGCGTCGTCGAGCATGCGCTCGACGAGCTCGTGCATCGTGTAGTCGATCAGACGAATCGTCAGCCGGCCGCTCGCGTCGGACTCGACGAGCGTGCCGGGTGCCGTGCCGGGCGGATGATAGGTCTTCAGATGCGCCATCGTTCTCTCGCCCCGTCTTCCGCGGCCGTCGTGACAGCGAGACTATACGCGACGGGAACCGACCGGTCAGGCGCAGCGGATGCGCGGCCTGCCATGACGGTGGGACAATGGAGCCTCGCCTTTCCGAGACAGGTGTGCGATGGACAGCGACCGACTGAAGCGCTTCGTCGACGACGAGTGGGACCGATCGATCGTTCCCGCGTTGTCGGACTACATCTCGATTCCGAACAAGTCGCCGGCCTTCGACCGCGACTGGCAGGCGCACGGGCACATGGACCGCGCGGCAGAGCTATTCCGCTCGTGGGCCGAGGCGCATGCTCCGCATGGCTCGACGGTCGAGATCGTGCGTTTGCCGAATCTGACGCCGCTGCTCCTGATCGAATGCCCGGGCGACGGCGACGATACCGTGCTGATGTACGGCCATCTCGACAAGCAACCGGAGTTCACCGGCTGGACCGAAGGGCTCGCTCCGTGGACGCCGGTGCTGCGCGACGGGCGGCTGTACGGCCGCGGCGGCGCGGACGACGGCTATGCGATGTTCGGCTCGCTGACCGCGCTCCGCGCCCTCGCCGATCAGGGCATTCCTCGGGCGCGCTGCGTGATCCTGATCGAGGCGAGCGAGGAGAGCGGCAGCCCCGATCTGCCCGCGTACGTCGACGCGCTAGCGGATCGCATCGGCGAGCCGTCGCTCGTCGTCTGCCTCGACGCCGAATGCGGCAACTACGATCAGCTTTGGCTCACGACCGCGCTGCGCGGCAACCTGACCGGCACGCTGCGCGTCGACGTGCTGACCGAGGGCGTGCATTCGGGCATGGCGAGCGGCATCGTCGCGTCGAGCTTCAGAGTCCTGCGAGAGCGGCTCGACCGCGTCGAGGACGCGCGCACCGGCCGCATTCTGCTCGACGATCTGTATGTCGAGATTCCGGAGGAGCGGCTTCGGCAGGCGCGCGCCGCGGCCGCCGTGCTCGGGAGCACGGTGCACGGCAAGCTGCCGCTCGTCGCCGGGATGCGGCCGGTCGACGACGACCCGTACGAGCTGCTGCTGAACAGCACGTGGCGGCCGACGCTGTCGATCACCGGCGCCGACGGCCTGCCGGATCTCGGCAGCGCCGGCAACGTGCTGCGCCCGTATACGAGCGTGAAGCTGTCGTTCCGCTTGCCGCCGGGCGTCGTTCCCGAGGCCGCGGCCGAGAGCGTGAAGGCCGCGCTCGAGACCGATCCGCCGTACGGCGCCCGGGTCCGCTTCGACGTCGACTCCTGCATGGCCGGCTGGAATGCGCCGCCGACCGCCGCGTGGCTCGACGACGCGGTGCAGGAAGCGTCGCGGATCCATTTCGGTCGCGAAGCGCTGCAGATGGGAACGGGCGGCACGATCCCGTTCATGAACATGCTCGGCGAGCGTTTCCCCGACGCGCAGTTTCTCGTGACCGGCGTGCTCGGCCCGCACTCGAACGCGCACGGCCCGAACGAATTTCTCGATATCGAGACCGGCAAGCGCTTGACGGCGTGCGTCGCGCACGTCGTCGCCGCGCACGCGGCACGCAGCCGGAGCTGAGGCTCCGGCTTGCGCGGCTCCGCCGCGCCGCTCGGCGCGGCCGAGAGGATCTCGGCCCGCCGGACGTCTCGCTTCGCGGCGATGTGATACGATGCGCCCGCCCCGCCCGATCGGGCGGGCTCGCCGACATTCGCTCGATCTCGCGCAGCGGCGCCCGAGCGTACTCGTTGGTCCTCGTCGATCCGAGAGGCCGTCGGCGAACCATGGCGTGCGATGAACGTGGCGCGCCGGCCTCTTCTCACGAGCGAGGGTACCCGAGCGGATGAGCGACTCTTCGAGCGCGGACGCGCTGCGTGCCGTGTGGATCTCCGACGTGCATCTCGGCTCCCGCGAATGCCGTGCGAGCCTGCTGCTCGATTTCCTGCGCCGCACGCGCTGCGACGTGCTGTATCTCGTCGGCGACATCATCGACTTCGAAAGTCTGCGCCGCGATTTCTACTGGCCGCCGAGCCATACGGACGTGCTGCGGGCGATCCTCGCGAAGAGCTACGAAGGCACCCGCGTCGTCTACATACCCGGCAACCACGACGACGTGCTGCGCGCGTATACCGGCGCCGCGCTCGGCAACGTCGAGCTCGCGAGCGAAGCGATCCACACGACGCGCGCAGGTAAGAGGCTGCTCGTCCTGCACGGCGACCGCTTCGACGCGATCGTGCGCGGACGCGGACTCGGCGTGCTGATCGGCGCGCATGCGTGCCGATCGCTGCTCGCACTGAACCGCTTCGCCCACTGGCTGCACGAGCTCGCCGGGCGGCCGTACTGGTCGCTCGCGCAGCACGTGAAATCGCAGTTCGGCTTCGTGCAGCGCTATGTCGAGCGGTACCGGGATGCGACGCTCGCCGCCGCCCGAGAAGCGGGCGTCGACGGCGTGATCTGCGGCCACATTCACAAAGCCGAGCTCGTCGAGATCGACGGGCTCCTCTACTGCAACGACGGCGACTGGGTCGAGAGCTGCACCGCGCTCGTCGAGGATCGGAGCGGCGCGCTGTCGCTCGTCGCGTGGCGGCCGGCGATCCGGGCGCGCACGGCCGCGGCCGTCCCTGCGGCCGGATGGAGGCGGCCCGCGGCGGTCGCCGCGAGACTTCGCGGCGTCCGTGCATTCCGCGTTCGCCGAAGGCGTCACGGCGCACGCACCGCGGGCGAACGAGGGGTCTGAACGGAGAAAGGGGCCGGGCCTCTTTCGGCACCCGGCCCCTTCCCTTTTGACGCGTTCCCGAGGTTCAGCGCGCGAGCGGGTCGGGCCTGAACTGGAACTTGACCATCTTCGGCTTCGTGCCGGGGCCGCCCTCGATATGCCATACGAGGTGCGTGCCGTAGTTCGCCCACAGGCCGCGTCCCTTCCAGCCCGCCTCCGGATCGTCGATTCGTCCGTCCATCAGCCGCTGGTAGAAGCCGAGCGGATACGGCACACGGAACTTCAGCCACTCGCCGGTCTCGGGATCGAGCATCAGCAACGCATCGGTGTTGCCGCCCGGCGTCCACGGCACGTTCTCGCCGAGGCCCGACGCGTTCCACAGATCGACCCAGTTGTAGTACTGGAAATCCGCCGGCACGTCGGTGCCTTTGAACGTCGGGCCGTCCGTGCGATACAGGGTCCAGCCGGCGTCGCAATGTCCGCCGTCGCGCGTCTCGGGTCCGTTCAGGACCTTGCACTCGCGTCGATCGAAGCTCGCGAGGTGGCTGCTGCCGGCGAGTGACGTCCAGACGACGCCGTCACGGTCGACATCGAGACCGCGCGGACCGAAGCCCGGCTCGGGCACCCGATAGAGCTCGGTGATACACGTCTCCGGCGGGTTGTCGCCGCGCGTCATGCGCACGAGGAAACCGGGATAATCCGTAAGCGAAGCCCAGACGACGTCCTCCTCGCCGGGCGCGGGGCTCGGCTGCACGCCGTAGACCTGCCCGCCGACACGCGTATCGCGCGACGGATCGAACTGTCGGCCGGGCTCGTTCCACGGCTTCGTGATCTTGCCGTCGCCGTTCGTATCGATCACGAGCGGACACCAGCCCTGCGCCGCCTGCTCGTCACGCGTCTCGTCGAAGAGACGCGTATTGATCCAGCCGAGGTAGCCCTCGCTGATCAGCGGATTGAACCACAGCGTCTCGTCCTCGTCGTACGCGAACTGCAGGTGATGCGTCGTGAAGCACGTATCGATCAGCGTGAACTCGCCCGTCTCCGGGTCGTAGTACGACGCGTGCCGGCCCGCGGTATTGATCGGGAAGTACTGCGCGAACTTGTTCGACGAGCCCTCGCGGCACCACGCCGGATTCGCGGGGCTGCGGACCGATGACGTCAGCCAGAGTCGCCCCTTGCCGTCGACCATCGGATTGTGCGGATCCGACGGCTGCTCCTTGCCCCAGTGGTGCGCGTTGCCCCAGAACGGCGAAGCGCCGGTCGGCGGCGGGAAACGCGTCGACATCTGCGCCGGATCCTGCCGCGTCGGGATCACGACCTCGTGCGTGATATGGGTCTCCGGATCGAGGATCGTGATCTTCCCGTGCCCGCTCGATACCGCGTAGACGGGACCGTTCGCGTTGACCGTCGGATCGCGCTTGTCGGTCGTGATCTCGTCGTGCATGTACGACGTCGGCGTGCCCCAGTCCCACATCGTGATCACGACGTTACGCTCCGCGCCCTGAGGACGCGCCGGCGGCGGCGGCAGCTCGCCGGCGGCGATGCGGTCGGTCCAATCGGCGAAGACCTCGAGGCTGCGCTCGGGTCCCATCATGCCGAGGCGCTGGTACATCTCCGCGCCGCGAGGACCGGTGCGCAAACGCCGCTCCCAGAGCTGCACGGACGTCGCGCTCGCGAGGCCCTCCTGCGCCTTGAAGTCGTCGCTCCAATGATCGAACGAGCGCGTCGCCCAGTTGCCGATCTGGTGACAGAAATTGCAGCCGAGCTTCAGCACGTCGATCCACTGCGATTGGCTCTGCAGCCGTCCGAGCCCGCGGCCGGCGCCTCCGGCGGCCGGAAACTCCTCCGGCCTGGGCGGCTCGAGCAGCGACAGCCAATAGTCGGCCGGATAGACCTTCGCGGCCTCGGCCGGCGTTGCCGCATGCTCGACGTCGAGCACGACGTCGTGATCGCCCGGCCGCAGATACTGCTTCTTGGAGTCGCGAAGCCCGTAGCCGCGCACCCAGACGTGATAGTTGACCATCGGGAGCTCGGGCAGCACGAAGCGCCCCTCGTCGTCGGTGACGACGATCTTCACGTACTGCGTCGGCAGATCGCTCGTCTCGGCGATGACCCAGACGCCGGCCTCGGGCCCCGACGCGCTGCGGACGACACCGGCGATATAGCCTTCCTGCGGCAGGATTCTCCCGTCCTGCGCAGCAGCGGGAAGCGCGGGCCAATGGACGGCGACGAGCGCCATGACGAGACCGAGCACGAGCGAGCGGTATCCGCGCCGCCCTGCCGGTCGCGGCCTCGCGGCCATTCGGAAAGATCGCGGGATCATCTTGTCCTCAACCATTCTCGTTGTTTATGGGCGCCGCTCGGAGCGGCTGCGGATAGGCTACCACGTCCGGCCGGCCCGCCGCGGCCGCGGCTATCCCGGCAGAGCAAGCCGAAGCGCCGCGGCGGACCTCGGCTCGAGCTTCCCGGAAATGGCTCCGCCGACACTATCCGCCACGAACGGCCGGGGGCGCAATGGCACCATCGTGTCCAGCTAGTGCGGCAGGGCACGCGGCGTTGCGCGCTACGCACGGTAATGGCCGGGGAACGCCCCTGGGGTGGAGCCGTTCGGCTACCCAGCGTCTATATGGCGTGCTTGAGAGCCGCCGATGGCTCAGCAGCGATCGGCACGCCTTCCTTGCTCACGAGCACGATTGCAGTCGCTCGCGGACGCCGCAGCACCTCACGCACGACGCTCCGTCCGAGCAGATTCATCCACAACGGCCGCGGTGCCGGCAAGACGATCGCGTCACTGCCGAGCTGCTCCGCAGCCTCGAGGATCTCGGCAACGATATTCCCCTCTCGAAAGTGGCGAGCGACTCGCAGTCCCGCGTCTTGCAGCGGTTTTGCCGCATGCTCCAGCAGCCACACCGCAGCTTCGTTTTGCAGCTCGGACAGCTCGGCCTGCGTGCGAAAGCGCAGCATCTGAGGGTAGATGATCGGTTCCGCGACGGCTAGGAGATCGACGTGCTCGACTTCGCTCCGCCGTTCGAGCGCATAGCGCAGAGGCCCCTGTGACCGCTCGGTCGCGTCGATGGGAAGCAACAGGCGCCGAGGCTGCTCTCGCCCCAGCTCGATACGGTTCTTTCGATCCGACGACTCGATCATCTAGTCACCTCCATCAGGGCGGAGCGGCTTGTCGGCGCAGACCGCGGCGCGTGCGCCGCACGAGCCACGGCGCGGCTAGGATGCCGATCAGCGAAAGCGCGAGGAACAGCTGTCCGAGAGCCGTCAGGAGGCTCGCACTCGGCGGCCGGCCGACCGATTCCAACAGGTACGCGCTCATGCCGACCGAAGCCACGATCCCGAGTCGCTCGACAAGATCGAGCTCGACCGATCGCGCCGCGCGCAACGCTGGTCCGCGTCGTGACGGAGGAAGGCTCGCGAGCGACGGATAAAGCCACAGCTGCGCGCTCTGGCCGAGCCGCACAAGGCACGTCGTTATCGAAGCGCGCTCGCGCATGTCGTCTCCCTACATCAGCAAATGAAGCATCAGATAGCCGAGGAGCATGAGCATCATCCAGACCCCCATGCCGGAGGTCGATTCGCTGTAATTGAGCACGCCGCCGGGCGAGCGTTGACGCGCAATGAATGTCTCGATGCGCCGCCAGGCCCAATGCTGCGCTCTGCGCGCGCCCGCGGCGGCGCGCCGATACGCTGCACGGCCGCGAAGCGCTACGTCGACGAGCAATCGTCGGTAGAGCCAATCCGTGTCGAGCGAGATCGTCTCGGTGCGCTTCAGTGCCGGCAGCAAAACAAAGAACGCGAGGCCGGCGAACAGCAGGAGCTGAAGCTGCGTCAGCACGTGCGCCGGTGTGTACGGCTCGTAGCTGACCTCGTACGGAAGAAGGCGATACAACGCTTCAGGGAACACGCCGAGCGCGACGCAGAGGAACGCGAACAAGCACATCGCGGCACGCATGCTTGCGGGCGGATCGCTCGGCCTAAGTCCCGAATCCTTCTGGAAGAACACGAACCACGGGAACTTGATGCCGGCATGCAGAAAGACGCCGGCCGACGCGGCGGCAAGCAACGTCCAGACGAGCACAAGCTCCGACTCCGCGGCGGCCTCCGAAATCATCGACTTCGATACGAAACCCGACGTCAACGGAAACGCGGAGATCGCGAGGGCCCCGACGATACAGCACGATGTCGTCACGGGCATCGAGCGGAAAAGCCCCCCGAGCTCAGAGCACTTACGCACCCCTGTCGCGTACAGGACCGAGCCCGCCGACATCAGCAACAGAGCCTTGTAGATGATGTGAGTGAACGCGTGCGCCGCCGTGCCGTTCAAGGCCGTCTCGGTGCCGATGCCGATGCCGGTCAGCATAAAGCCGACCTGATTCACGATGCTGTACGCGAGAATGCGCCGCATATCGTTCTCGAGCAGCGCGTAGATGATTCCGTAGAACACCATGAACAATCCGGCCCAGACGAGCACCTCGGTGCCGGCGAAACCGCGCATCAGCACGTAGACTGCTGTCTTCGTCGTGAAGGCCGACAGGAACACCGTTCCGCTCCAGGAAGCCTCCGGATAGGCATCGGAGAGCCACGCGGACAGAGGCGGCGCGCCGGCGTTGACTAGAAAACCCGCAAGGATCAGCCACTCCGCCGGCGAGTCGAGACCGAACGCGTCGAAGCGGATGCTGCCGCCGTTTGCGACGTGCCCGGCAATGCCGGCGAGCAGCACGACGCCTCCGAGCAAATGAATCAGCAGGTATCGCATGCTCGCGCGGTAAGCCGCTTCCATGCGGCTCGACCAAAGCAGGAGCGTCGACCCGATCGCCATCAGCTCCCAGAACACGAAGACCGTGATCAGATCGCCGGCGAGCACGACACCGATCGCCGACCCTGCGTACAGGTAGGCGGCCGGGACTTCGAGCCGGCTCGATTGCCGCAGCGCGAACAGACCGCCGCCGAACGCCATCACGCCGAAGACCAGCGCGAACAGGCGCGACAACGCATCGAGCCGCAGCGGCAGGACAGTGCCGTCGAGAAAGGCACCCTGCGCGAGAGTCCCGGCAGGAAGCTGCCACGACAACAGGAGGGCCGCGGCGGGAGCGAGCAGGATCAAAGCCTCGCGAGCACGGCCGCGCAGGCCGGCGATCAGCATTCCCGAAGCTGCAAGCACCAATCCGGGATGTAGCAGGAGCCAGATCATCACGGTTCGTCGTAGTAGTCGTCAGGCCGTTTGAGCACGGCGCCGAGAAGCTTCGCTACCGCGATCATCACGGCACAGGAGAGGAAGCCGAACCACGCGTGAAACGCGAGAACACGCTCGAGGGCGAAACGCGGGTGCAGCTCGATCGCGGTCTCGGCCAACACGAGAAGCACGAGCACGCACACGAAAGCGCGCCACAACCTCCTGACGTTCGCGGGATCGTCGAGCCAATGACTCTTCATTTGCATGCTCCGACGATGAAGCCGTGCGCGAGCGCAAGCGGAAGGTCCGGAAAGAGAAATACGGCGATCGTCGCCGCAGCCGTGATCACGAGCGCGGCGACGATCGGCAGAGGAGCCTCGCCGTGCCGCGGGTCCCGATCGGCCCGGACCGGGCGAAAGAACGCTCGGTAGACGATCGGCATCAGATACGCGGCGGTCAGCAGGGTGCTGACGACGAGCACGGACACCGTCGTCCAATGGGTCTCCGCCATTGCGCCGGAGAGCATGTACCACTTGCTGACGAACCCGGCGGCCGGCGGCAGCCCGATCATCGATAGCGCGCCGATTCCGAACGCTCCCATCGTCCACGGCATACGCCGACCGATGCCGTCTAGCTGGCTGACGCGGGTCTTGCCGGAAGCCGTGTAGATCGAGCCCGCCGCGAAGAACAGCGTGATCTTGCCGACCGCGTGGCATACGATGTGCAGCACCGCGCCAACGATCGACAGCGGAGCCAGCAGCGCCGCGGCTAGCACGATGTACGCGAGCTGACCGACCGTCGAATAGGCCAGGCGGCGCTTGAGGTTATCGGCGCCGAGCGCGACGACGGATGCGGCGATGACGGTGAACCCCGCGACAGCGGTCAGCCAATGCATGGAGACGCCGCCGAGCAAATCCAGGCCGAACAGGTAAACGATCACCTTCACGACACTGAAGACCCCGGCTTTCACGACCGCGACGGCATGCAGCAGGGCCGACACCGGCGTAGGCGCGACCATCGCCGCGGGCAACCAACGATGGAACGGCATCAGCGCCGCCTTGCCGATACCGAACACGTAGAGCGCTAGCAGCATCGCCGCGGCCGTCGTCGTGAGCGTGCCCGGAAGGCTGCCGCCCGGACGGAAGTCGGTCGTGCCCGCCGCATGCCACGTGAAGATCACCGCCGGCAGCAGAAACAGAATCGAAGTGCCGATCAGCACGGACAAATAGATCCGCCCGCCCTTTCTCGCGTCGGCGTCGCGATGATGGGTAACGAGCGGGTACGTGACCAGCGTCAGCGCCTCGTAGAACAGAAACAACGTGAAGACATTGGCCGAGAACGCGATCGCGACCGTTGCGGCCAACGCGAGCGCGAAACACAGGAAGAAGCGGGTCTGATGCGCCTCCCCGTTACCGCGCATGTAGCCGATCGAGTACACGGCGCTGACGAGCCAAAGGCACGAAGCAACGAGCGCGAACAAGAGTCCGAGCGGCTCGACTTCGAAGGCGATGACGAGGCCGGGCATCACTTCGATGAGGTCGAGACGAGGGCGGTCGCCCGCAAGGACCGGATGCCTGATACTCCACACGGCCAGCACGAGCGCCGCCGAAGCAACGATGCTGACGGCCTCACGAAGATTCGGGCGGCGGCTCGTCGCCGCAATGCCGCCCGCCGCGGCGAGCGGCAACAACAAGCAGAGCGCTACCGACTGAGCCGAGGTCATCTGACCGCCCCCATCAGGGTTTCCGCAGCCGTCGCAGCACCGCCGAGCGTCAGTGAGCTATCGAGCCCGAGGTATATCGTCGCCGCGATGACGAGAATGGCCGGCGTCAGCATCGACGCAGACGCTTCCCGGACCGGGCGAGTCGGCTCCGATGGCTCCTTGAAGTAGGCCGCCTCCACGAAGCGCCAGACGTAGGCAACGGCGAGCAGCGAGCTCGCCACGATCGCGAACACGACCCACCACTCGTTACGCTCGATCGCTGCGAGTACCAGCTGCCATTTGCTGATGAATCCCGCAGTACCGGGAACGCCGACGAGTCCGAGGCCCCCGAGCACGATTCCGAAGCTGGTCAGCGGCATCGTTCGGCCGAGCCCTGCGAGCCGGTCCATGGTCGAGCCGCCGGTAGCGAGCATGGCACCTCCGACGAGCATGAACAGCCCGGCCTTGGTGATGCCGTGGTTGAAGAGGTGCACGATGCTCGCGGTCAGCCCGGAAACCGACTCGAACGACAAGCCGAGCGTGATATAGCCGATCTGCGCGACGCTCGAATATGCGAGCAGCTTCTTGAAATCGGACTGCACGACGGCCAGCACGGACGCGACGAACATCGCAGCGAGGGAGAGGACGAACAAAACCTCGCCGACGGCCAGCTCGAATACGAGTTCCGCACCGAGCACCGAGAAATAGAACCGCAGCAAGACGTAGATCGACACTTTTGTGCCGGTGGCCGCGATGAACGCACTGACCGCCGAAGGCGCGTACGTGTAGGCGTTCGGCAGCCATTGATGCAGAGGAAACAGCGCGAGCTTCAGCGACATTCCGACGCTGATGAAGGCGGCGGCCGTGAGCACCGGACGCAAGTCCGGCGTTTCCGCGAGACGCTCGCCCATGTCCGCGAGGTTCAGCGTCCCGGTCATGAGATACAGCAGACCGATGCCGATGACGAAAAGCGTCGCCCCGATCGTGCCCATCACCAGGTACTGGTACGACGCGATGAGCGCTTTTCGATCGCGTCCGAGCGCGATCAGCACGTACGACGCGAGCGCCGAGATCTCGACGAACACGAAAACGTTGAATGCGTCTCCCGTCGCCGCGATGCCGAGCAGCCCGGCGAGACATAGGGCGAACATCGAATAGAAGAGATAGTGCTGCTCGCGCGCCACCTCGTGCTCGATGCTCCGGCGGCAATACGGCAGCACGAGTGCCGCGACGCCCGAGACGAGCAACAGAACAAAAGCGGAAAGCGCATCAATGCGGTACTCGATACCCCATGGCGGCGGCCAGTTTCCGATCGCATACGATACGAGCCCCTCGTCTTGCACTCGCAACCACAATGCGATCGCTAGCGCAAACGCCGTCCAGCTGGCGAGCGTCACGACGGCATACGCCGCGGCGGCGCGACGCGTCAGCACGGCAATCGGCGCGCCGACGAGAGGCACGACGACCTGCAGCACGGGAAAATGCAATGCAAGGCTCACGTCGCCTCCCGATCCCGCTCCAGGATCTCGTCTTCCTCGATCGTGCCGTACGCTTCATGGATGCGAACGACGATCGCGAGCCCAAGGGCCATCGTCGCTATCCCGACGACGATCGCCGTCAGAATGAGCACTTGAGGCAGAGGGCTCGAGTACGCCTCGAACTCGGGCGAGACGACCGGCGCCGTGCCGCCTGCGAGCTTCGCAGGCGCGATATAGAGCAGATATACCGCGGTCTGAAAGATGCTGACACCGACCAGAGTCTTGATGAGATTGTTACGGGCGATCACGATATGCAGCCCGGCCACCATCAGGAATACGGTGATCGCGTAGCTGAATGCGCCGAACTGGGTCATGTGCGCCGACCTGCAAACTGATAGAACACTTTCAGCATCACGCCGGTGACGGTGATTCCGACGCCGAGCTCGACCCAGAAGATTCCGCGGAGCTGACCGTCCACCTGCGTGCTGCCCAGCACGGAGTAATCGAGGTAATTGCCGCCGAGCGCGATACCGGCGAACCCGATCGCGACATAAAGCAGGACACCGGCCGCGACCATCGTCTCGACGACGGGCTCGGGAACGATTCGCCGCAACGCCGAGAGGCCGTAGACGAGCCCATAAAGCACGAATGCGGCCGCCGCGACGACGCCCGCCTGGAAACCTCCGCCCGGGCCGTATTCGCCGTGAAGCTGAACGTACAGCGCAAACAGCACGATGAACGGAATTAGGATCTTCGTGACTACCCGCAGAATCAGATCGTCACTCATCGCCCTTCCTTCGCGGGCGACGCCGCAGCAGCGCGATCACACCGATGCCGGCGGTGAACACGACCGTGACCTCGCCCAGGGTGTCGTAGCCGCGGTAGCTCGCAAGCACGGCCGCGACGACATTCGGCACGCCGGTCTCCTCGGGCCCCTGCTCGAGATATCTCGGAACGACATGCGTGTGAACGGGAGCATGCGGATCCGCCGGAAGCGGCAACCCGAGCGTGCCGTAGACGAGTAGCAGGCCGGTGCCGACGGCGACGCCTAGCGGAACCCACGGCCGACTGACCGGACGCGTCTCCTCGGTTCGGCACAAAGAAAGCGCACTCAACAACAGGACGGTGGAGACACCCGCTCCAACCGCTGCCTCGGTCATCGCCACGTCGACGGCATCGAGAGCAAAGAGCACCGCGCCCATCAGAAAGCTGTAAACCCCGGCGAGCACGACGACCGCGAACAGCGCGCGGGTACGCGTAATGGCAACGACTGCAAGCGCCATCAGGACGAGAAGCGCATCGATGATCAGCGTAGCGATGGGCCGCCCCCCCTCGAATCTGCCGCTTCACTCGCCTCGCGTGTGAACACGGCCCGCGCGAGAGCGTGACTTGCCGTCGGGCTCGTGAAGAACACGATCAGCCCTAGCATGACGATCTTCGCTGCGACCAAGCCGAAGTCCGTTCGAAGAAGCAAACCAAACAGCAACAGACCGGTGCCGAGCGTCTCCGTCACGCTCGCCGCGTGCATCCGGGTGTAGCAGTCAGGCATGCGGATCAGCCCGATGCCGCCGAGAACGGCGAAGAACGCTCCGGCGAGCAGGCACGCACCGCTGATGAGATCGGCGATGACGCTCATCGCTCGCCGCCTTCGCCGAAACCGCCGTAGCGGAAGAACTTCAACACCGCGACCGTGCCGATGACGTTCAAGAATCCATACACCAGCGCGAGATCGAGAAACTCGGGCCGTTCATTGAGGAAGCTCATCACGGCCAGCAGCGTCATCGCGCTAGTACCGACGGTATTCGCACCCTGAATGCGATCGAACACGCCCGGGCCGATGGACGTGCGCAGCATTGCAAGCGCGATCGTAACGATCAGGGCGGCGACGGCGATCGAGATCATTCGTTTCTCTCTAGACGCAGCACCCGCCGGTCGATACCGCTTCCCGGCCCCAAGCCCGCGGCGCTCTCGCGCGTCAGAGCGTGAACGATGAATTCGCCGCGGTTCGCCTCGATGCAAACCGTTCCCGGAGTCAGCGTGATCGAGTTGGCATGAATGACGACGCCGATGTCGCTGCGCTGCGACGGCGCGAAGCGGACGATGCTCGGGGCGATAGGCAAGTTCGGGTGCAAAATGATTCGGGCAACATGCAACGCGGACTTGACGATCTCCTTGATGAGCCACGGCCAGTACCAGAAGAACGCGAGGAGGCCGAGATGAATCGGATGACCCTCGCCGTCGACGAGACTCATGCGGACGGCGAGCGCCGTGACCGCGAGCGCCGCGACGACGCCGACGCCGAGCATGAAGGGCGTGTAGATGCCCGAAAGAAGAAGCCAGAAGAGCACGAGCGTCAGCCACACGCTTGCCGCTCGCGCCCGGTGCATCAACGTTGCCGGCAGCTTAACGTCCGGAAACCGGTTATCTCGTCGTCCATCCATTGCGCGCTCGATTCCCGACGCTCGAAGGGCTCGGACGAGCCCTTCGAGCGGTGGGGTGATGCTAGCGGCGCACCTGGCTGTTGAGTATTCGCGCTCCCGCGTACGGGCTGCACCGAAGGCTGCGGAATCCAATCACGCTCGCACGACAGCCGTAATGCAGCGAAGATACGTGTTTCCCTTACGGGACACGCGAATGGCTCGCCCCCGAGGAATCGCACAGAATTTGCCGTCACCTCATCTCAAGGACATCGTGAGCACTTCCCTGACGTCCAAGCGGCTGCGTTGGACACAGATGGCCGTTCTCTTCGTCGGCTACGTGCTGTTCGATTGGGCGAGCTTCATCCACGCGTTGCATGGCCTGAACATCACACCGTGGAGCCCCGGGCCTGCTATCGGCCTCGCCTTCATCATGCATTTCGGACTGCCGGCGTCCGCGGTGCTGTTCGTCGCGATCATCGCTGCGGACTCGTTGATACGAGATCTGCCTACAACGGTTCCGGTCACCCTGTTCGTTGCGGCGATTCTGGCCGGGGGCTATGGCCTCCTGGGCGCCATAATGCGTCGCAGGTTCGATCGCAACCTCATGTTCACTCACCACCGCGAGCTGCTCGCGTGGATCATGCTCGTCATCGTCGGCGCGCTAGTGATGAGCGCGGCCTTCGTTAGCACGCTGACGCTGACTAACGTCCTCGATTGGGAACAATGGACCGACGCGTTCATCCGGTACTGGGTAGGCGACGCGGTCGGGGTCGTCATAACGATGCCGCTTATCGCGATGCTGATCGACGAAAGGGGACGCGCTTTTCTCGGCAGCGCGCTCCGCCGTTGGGAAGCTCCTCTCTACGGCGCCATCACCGTCGCAGCGGTCTGGTTCACCCTCGGTCTCGGTCCGGCGGAAGTCCGTTATTTCTACGTCGTGTTCGTTCCGATGGTCTGGGCCGCGCTGCGCGGCGGCCTCGCCGCTACGGTGCTCACCGCGACCTTGGCCCAGCTCGCGATCATTTTCGTCGTGCAGACGCGAGGATTCGAAACCATCACGGTGCTCGAGGTACAGATGCTTACCGCGGTGCTCGTCCTCGTGGGCTTCCTCGTCGGTGTGTTCATCGATGAGCACCGCAGGCTCGGCGCCGAGCTTCGCGAGAGCTTGCGGCTTGCTGCCGCCGGCGAAATGGCCGCCGCGCTCGCTCATGAGCTCAATCAGCCACTGACGGCGATGACGGCATACGGCGCGGCGTGCGAGGACCTGGTGCGCCAGGGCGCTCCGTCCGATCGTCTGCGCGACGTGGTGAAGCGCATGGTGGCCGAATCCCGCCGCACCGCGGATATCGTCACTCGTCTTCGGGATTTCTTTCGAGCCGGCGACACGCGGCTCGCACGAGTGAGGGTGAGCGAGCTGTTCGAGGCGGCGGCGGAACCTTTCGCAGCTCGTCTCGGCCAAAGCGGGATAGCCCTGCTCGTCGACCCCGTGGACGACTGGCACGTGATCGTCGATCGCTTACAGCTCGAAGTCGTGCTACGGAACTTGATCGCCAACGCAATCGAGTCGGTCGAAGAGCTCCCGGCAGGTAAGCCGCGTTGGGTACGACTGCGAGGGGAACCGGCGGGACCGGGCCGGATCTGCATCGCCGTGGAGGACAGCGGCCCGGGGCCGCAGCCCGAGCACGAGGCCGGACTGTTCGAGCCCTTCCACTCCGGCAAGGCGAGCGGGCTTGGCCTCGGCCTTGCAATCAGCCGATCGATCGCAGAGGCGCACGGAGGCCGGCTGTGGGCCGAAGAAGCCGAACACGGTGTTTTCAAGCTGCTGCTTCCGTTGGATGAGGGTGGTCACGCAGCGTGAGCTCGAACGATTACACGGTCTATATCGTCGACGATGACCAGTCCGTCCGAGACGCGCTCGCGCTGATGCTGAGCCTGCGCGGTTACCGCACGGCCGTCTTTGCAGATGCGTCCGATTTCCTCGAAAGTTGTCGGCCGGACTGGCGCGGCTGCGTGCTGCTCGACTTGCGCATGCCTGGCATGGACGGCCTGACACTGCTCGGCCGTATGCGGGACTCGGGCTGCAACCTTCCGGTCATTGTGATCACCGGCCATGGAGACGTCGAGTCGGCGCGGACCGCGTTTCGCTCGCACGCAGTGGACTTTCTGGAGAAGCCGCTCGACTACGAGCTGCTTCTTGCGTCGATCGCGGAGGCGTTCGAGCGGCTGACCGAGCAGCGCTACGACGAAGAGCAGGGAAGACAGGCCGAGGAGCTCGTTTCTACGCTGACTCCGCGCGAACGCGAGGTCATGGAGCTCGTCGTCGCCGGACGCCACAATCGCGACATCGCCGCGGCGCTCGAGATCAGCCCGCGCACGGTCGAGGTGCACAAGGCGCGGGTGATGCAGAAGCTGCGTGTCGACAGTATTCCCGACTTGGTTCGGCTCAGCTTGCGCGCTCGCCGGTAGCTCGGCGACTCAGTCCTCGTCGCCCCTCTTGATCAGCGACGAGCAGACCGGAGCCCGCGGGTCCAGTGAGCCGCGTTGTAGAAGAGCGTCACGCTGACCGCCGCGGCGAAGCTGACAATCGCCGCGACGATCGCCGCCGAGAAGAAGCGCTTGTTCTGCGTCATTCCATCGTGCTCGCGAAGGTGCTTCGACCTGCCCGGCCGCCGCTCGAACCGACGCGACAAAGCGTTCCGCGGCGGCTCGCGCGCCGCCGCGACGGTTCGCTATACTCGAAGCTCACATCATTCCGAGGCTGGGAGATCGCTCATGCGCCGCCTGTCGATCGGCGTCACGCTTCTCGCAATCGCGTCGAACGCCGCCGCGCAATCGCCCGAGCCGGCGTGCGACCGGGCATGTCTCGAAGGCTTCGTCGACCGTTATCTCGACGCGATGCTCGCGAACGACCCGAGCCCCGAGCTGTTCGCGATCGGCACGCGCTTCACCGAGAACGGCATTCAGCTCCCCCTCGGTAACGAAGGCCTGTGGTACGGCATGTCGGGCATCGGCACTTACAAGCTTTACGTGCCCGACGTCGAGACGCAGCAGGTCGCGTTCATCGGCACGGTGCGCGAGAACCTCGCGAACGCCGGCGTGAACGACGGCGAGGGGAATCTCGTCGCACTCGCGCTGCGCCTCAAGATCGTGAACGGCAAGATCAGCGAGATCGAGCAGCTCGCGATCCGGCCCGAGCAGGATCTCTTCGGAGGCAACGCCGCGGCGAGCCGCCCGTTCCCGCCGACCGGCGAGGCCGTCGAGGCGATGGGCGAGCCGCACCCGATCTTCCTGGAGACGATTCCCGAGGAAGAGCGGATGTCTCGCGAGGACCTGATCGTCACGGCCAACTACTATTTCGACGGCCTGCAGCGCAACGACGGCAAGGGCTACTATCCGTTCACCGACGACTGCGAACGCTACGAGAACGGCATCAAGACGACGAACGTCCCGCGGACCGATCAAGAGACCGGCGAGTCGCGCGTCATGGGCTGCAAGGAGCAATTCGAGAAGGCGCTCCGCGGCGTCGTCTCGCGGATCCGCGACCGCCGTTTCGTCGCCGTCGACCGCGAGCGCGGCAACGTCTACGCGTTCGGCTTCTTCGACCACGACCGGTTGAACTGGACCTGGCAGCTCGCCGAGATCTTCAAGATCGAGAACGCGCAGATCCGCCGCGTCGAAGCCGTGTTCCACCGTGCGCCGTACGGCATCAACTCCGGCTGGAGCACGTTCGAGCAGGGGATGTCGGAAGCGATTCAGATCGTGCACTGATCACGAGGACGCGATGGCCGTTTTACCGCCTGGAGTCAGCGCCGACGCGTTCGAAGCCGCGACGCGCGCGTTCGCCGATGCGGTCGGCGCGGAATGGGTGTTCACACGAGACGAGGATCTCGCGACGTACCGCGACTACTGGTCGCCGGTCCCCGATCCGGACGACGAGCTGCTGCCTTCGGCGGCCGTCGCGCCCGCGAGTGTCGAGGAGGTGCAGGCGGTCGTTCGCGCCGCG
This sequence comes from uncultured Gammaproteobacteria bacterium, assembly GCA_964388365.1. Taxonomy (GTDB): domain Bacteria; phylum Pseudomonadota; class Gammaproteobacteria; order Steroidobacterales; family Rariloculaceae; genus ZC4RG20. The sequence goes on from CAYMAF010000003.1 coordinate 41,128, forward strand.
AACCGCTACCGCACGCCGCTCTTCCCGATCTCGACCGGCAAGAATTTCGCTTACGGCGGGCCGGCACCGAGCATGCGCGGGTCGGTCGTCGTCGACTTGAAGCGCATGAACCGCGTGATCGAGGTCGACGACGAGCGCAATTTCGCGATCGTCGAGCCCGGCGTCTCGTATTTCGACCTGTATCGCCACATCCAGGAACACCAGCTCAACGTCTGGATCGATTGCGCGAACCCGGGCTGGGGCGGCCCGCTCGGCAACTCGCTCGATCGCGGCATGGGCTTCACGCTCGGCTACTACCGCGACCATGCCGGGGCGATCCACGGCCTCGAGGTCGTGCTGCCGAGCGGCGAGCTGTTGCGGACCGGGATGGGCGCGGTGCCGGACGCTCCGACCTGGGGCGAGTACAAGTACGCGTTCGGCCCGGATCCCGCGGGGCTCTTTCCGCAAGGGAACTTCGGCATCGTGACGAAGATGGCGCTGCGGCTGATGCCGGCGCCCGAGCATTACCGCACCGGGCTCGTCACCGTGCCGAAGCGCGCGGATCTGAAGCCGCTGATCAGATCGGTCAACTATCTATCCGATCTTTTCATGATCGGCGAGCCGCTCTACGGCAGTCCGCTGGCCGCGCTGATAGGCAATACCGAGTTCCGCGAGGCCGCGACGCGGCGCGGCGGCGCGAACGACGCGGAGATGGACCGGCTCGCGGCAGCGGCGGGCCTTCATTCATGGCAGGTCGAGCTGCAGTTCCTCGGCTCGGAGCAGACGACGCTCGCGAGCTGGGACTACGCACGCACGCTGATTGCACGCCACGTGCCGGACGCACGCTTCGTCGACATCCAATCCGTGCCGCTGCCGCTCACGCCCGAGCAGATCGAGCGCGGCACGGTGCCGAACCCGCACTATCTTTGGCGCTCGTCGCTCGGTATCCCGAGCCTCGCGACGTGGCAGAGCCTCGGACGCACGGAGCAGATGCCGGACTCCTGGCAGCAGAATCACGTCGGCCTGTTCGTCGTGATCCCGCGCAGCGCGGACGCAGTCTTCGAGGCGCAGCGCGTTCTCGGCGACACGCTTCGGGCGCGCGGCGTCGAGACGCGCATCTCCGCGATCAGCACGCCGGTCAACTGGTATCAGTTCTGCTTCTTCTTCTCGGCCGGCTTCTCGAGCGGCGCCGGATCGCGCCGGGCCACGCGAGAATCGAAGGCGCGCGACGCGGAGACGCTGAAGGCGCTGATCGCGGCCGCGGCCGAGCGCGGCTGGGCCGAGTACCGCGCGGCGCCGTACTTCCAGGATGCGGTCGCGAGCGCGTATTCGTTCAACGACGCCGCGCTGCGGCGCTTCAACGAGACGCTGAAGGACGCCGTCGATCCCAACGGCATACTCGCGCCGGGGCGCGGCGGCATCTGGCCCCGGTATTTACGCAGAGGCTGAGCGCGCCGCGTCGTCCTCAGCGATACGCCCGATAGACCTCGGCGCTGCCGTCTCGGCGCACGAGCAGCACGTCGTACGGATCGACGCGGCCGCCGTAGGCCGGGCCGTCCATGCCGGGCGAGCCGATCGGCATCCCGGGCACGGCGATGCCGACGGCGTTGGGCCGCTCGTCGATCAGGCGCAGAACCTCGGTCGCCGGCACGTGACCCTCGACTGCATACCCTGCGATCTCCGCGGTATGACACGAGCCGTACTCGACGGGCATTCCGAGCCGGGCGCGCGCCTCGCTATTGCCGCCTTCGAACGTCTCGACGTCGAACCCGTTCGCCTCGAGATGACGGACCCAATCCCGGCAGCACCCGCAGGACGGCCCGAGGTGCACGCGGATCGTCGGCGCCGCCGAAGCTTTCGTGCATGCCGACAGCGCCGCCGGCAGCATCAGCAAGCCGACGAGCGCACGGCGGCGATCGAGCGAGTCGCCGACGCCCGGGCTTCCCGTGTCTTGCTTGCGATCTTCCATCGCCCGCCTCCATCCTCAGGGATTCCATTGAAGCAGAGCTCGAGACGCTCGCCAAGGCGCCGTTCACGCTCTCGGGTCGGGATGGCACAATCGCCGAAGGCCGTTTGCGGAAAGAACGTCTCATGATCGGAAGATGGCTTCGTCCTCCTGCGGCGGCCGCCTGCGTGGCCGCGGCTCTCGCCGGCGTCGGCGCGCTTGCGCAGCCGTCCGACGGCCTCGAGCTCGCGCTCGTCGGTCTCGACGGCCGCGTCGACGTGCTCGGCGCCGTCCCTCCGACGGTCTTCGCACCGCGCGTCTCGCCGGACGGGCGCGAGGCCGTCTTCGAGACGATCGACCAGGACGACGAGGGCACGTCGGCGAGGCTGTGGATCGCCGAGCTCGGCGACCTCGATGCGCGCCGCCCGTTGCCGCAGGCCGGGGGTCCGATCAACTGGGCCGCGCTGTGGACGACCGACGGCGACGGGATCGTCTTCGTCGTCAGCGGGCCGTCGCGCCCGGATACCCTGTTTCGGCAATCCGCGGAGGGCGGCGCCGACGGCGAGCCGCTGCTCGCCGCGCGAAGCGCCGAGTCGTGGACGCCGGACGGGCGGTACCTGACTTATCTGACGCTGCAAGGCGATGAGGATTACGGCATCGCCCTGCTCGACCTCGAAACCGGCGAGACGCGCACGCTGATCGACCTGCCGGGCTCGGCCGAGCACAGCAGCAATGTCTCGCCCAACGGGCGCTGGATCGCATTCGCGACGAACGAGAGCGGCCGCTTCGAGGTCTGGGTCGCACCGCTCGCGAATCCGAGCGAACGGCATCGCGTGACGCGCGGAGGCGGCGGCCACCCTGTTTGGTCTCCGGACGGCCGCAAGCTCTATTTCGATCGAGATCAGCGTCTTTACGAGGTCGCGATCGAGACGGCCGGCGAGCGCGGCATCGAGATCGGCGTGTCGCGGCCGCTGCCGATCGCGGGCTTCGTTCAGGGGCTATACCGCCGGCAGTTCGACCTGATGCCCGACGGCCGCGCGTTCCTCGTGCTATTGCCCGCCGGACCCGACACGACCGACGGCGCGCGCGAGTGATCGCAGCCGTCGAGGTCGGCGAATCACGAGAATCATACGGGACATAAGGCTCTCCTCCGATTCTCGAGCCCCACGCGGCCTCGTTCGCCTGTCGATCGGAAAGGCCGGATTTCGATACGCCCGATCCTGGGGGAACGAACGGCGTCGGCGAGCGCGAGATCGGAAGGAAGGCGCGGCGCTGCGTCGGACAGCGCCGGCTCATCGCTGGCTAATCGGTCACCGGCGGACGCGACGGATCGTCGTCGAGCGGCAGCAAGCCCGGCGTCTCCATATCGGAGAATTGGTCGTGATCGACCGCCCAGAAGAACGCGGCCGCCGCGCCGGCAAGCAGCAATAGCGACAGCGGAATCATGATCAGGATGACGTTCATGCGGCCGGCACCTCCAACGTCGCAACGCCGTTACGCCCCGTGCCGATCGGCGCCGTCGCGTCCGAGCGGGCTTCGCCGCGCCCGGCCCTGCGCCCGATCCGCATCGCGTTCAGCACGACGACGAGCGAACTCACGGACATGCCGAGCGCCGCGAGCAACGGCGGCACGAAGCCGAGCGCCGCGAGCGGAACCGCTGCCATGTTGTAGCCGAACGCCCAGCGCTGATTCTGCCTCAGGATCGCGAGCGTCTCGGCGGCGATCTCGCGCGCCGGGGCGAGGTGGCCGAGCTTGCCGCCCGCGAGCACGATATCGCTCGTCGCCTGCGCGAGCTCCGCGCCCTCGGCGATCGCCACGGCGACGTCCGCGCCGCCGAGCACCGGCGCATCGTTGACGCCGTCGCCGACGGCGATGACGCGGGCGCCCCGCTCGCGCAGCGCCGCGAGACGCGCGAGCTTGTCGCTCGGCGTCTGTCGCGCGTGCCAGTCGGCGATACCGAGCCGCTCCGCCGCCGCGCGCACCTTGTCCGCCGAGTCGCCGCTCGCGATCGTGACATGCACGCCCTGCCGCTCGAGCGCTTGAACGGCGCTCCGCGCGTCCGGCCGAAGCCGCTCGCTCAGGTGGAACGCGGCGATCGCCCCGGTATCGTCGGCGAGCAGCACCGCGTCCTCGTCCAAGGAAGTCGCCGCCTTACCCTCGAGGGCAAAATCGGCACGTCCCAGCCTGAGCTCGCGTCCTCCGACCGTCGCGCGGACGCCGAGACCGGCAAGCGCTTCGACGTTCGCGGCGGTTTCGAGCGGCGCGTCCGGGCAAGCCGCCGCGATCGCGCGCGCGACCGGATGGCGGCTTTCCCTTGCGAGCGCGGCGGCAAGGCGCAGCGCATCCGCCGACGGCAGCGCGCCGCGCGCCTCGATTCGCTCGACTGCGAGATCGGGCTCGGTCAACGTCCCGGTCTTGTCGAAGACGATATGGGTCGCGCGCGCGAGCGCTTCGATCGCATCGGGCTTCACGACCAGCACGCCGCGGCGCGCGAGCACCGCGAGCGCGCGCGTGACCGCGACCGGCACCGCGAGCGCGAACGCGCACGGGCACGACACGACGAGCACGGCCAGCGCGGCGGCAAACGCCCGCGAAGGATCGAACCAAGCCCACGCCGCAGCCGTCGCGGCGGTCAAGAGCAGCACGCGCAGCACGAAGCGCGATGCCGTGCGCTCGCCCTCGAGCGCGAGCCGCGGCTTCGCGGCCTGTGCACGCGCGACGAGCTCCGCGATGCCGGCGAGCGCCGTCTCGTCGCCGACCCGCTCGACGCGCAGATCGACCGGACCGTCGACGAGCACACTGCCCGCGACCAGCATCTCGCCCCGGCGCCGCTCGACGGGAGCGGACTCACCGGTCAGCAGCGCCTCGTCGACGCGGCAACGCTCGCCGAGCAGGACACCGTCCGCCGGGATCACGCCGCCTTCGGCGACGTGCACCCGGTCGCCGGGGACGAGCTCGCGAATCCCCACCCGTTCGAGCTCGCCGTTCGCCCGGCGCCGGTCCGCAAACGGAGGCGTGAGCCTCGCGAGCGCGTCGGTCAGGTCGCTCGCGCGGTGCCGCGCCCGCATCTCGACATAGCGGCCGATCAGCAGAAAGAACACGAACATCGAGACGCCTTCGAAATAGACGTGAGCGCCGCCGCGTATCGCCTCGAGCAGGCTCGCCGCGTAGATCGCGGCGACCGCGAGCGCGACCGGTACGTCCATGCCCGGACGGCGCGCCCTCAGCGAGCGCACCGCGCCGGCGAAGAACGGCTGCGCGGAATACAGCACGACCGGCGTCGCGACGAGGAAGCCGAGCCAGCGGAACAGATCGCGGGCGGCGACGTCGAGCGAGCCGGGCTCGCCGAGATAGAGCACGCCCGCATACATCATCGCCTGCATCGCGCCGAATCCGGCGACGAGCAGCCGCTTCAACGCGGACCGCGACTCGTGCCGGCGGACGTCGTCGAGCGCCTGGGCGTCGAGCGGCAGCGCGCGGTAGCCGGTGCGCGCGAGCGCTTCGAGCAGCCGCGGCAACGACGTCGCGCCGTCGCGCCAGACGACCCGGGCGCGCTTCGACGCCGCGTTGACCTCGACGTCCTCGACGCCGGGCTCCGCGAACAGCGCGCGCTCGACGACCATGACGCATGCGGCGCAGCGCACGCCGTCGACGAGCAGCAGCGTTTCGCGCCGCCCGTCCCCGAGATCGCGGACCGCATGCCGCGCGATCTCGGGCCGGCGCCAGACGTCGGCGCCGGCCGCGTCGCCGGCCTCCGGCTTTTGCGCGGGCTCGACGCGCGCGTCGTAATAGCTTCTCGCGACGCCGAGCGCATCGATCCGCTCCGCGGCGTCTCGGCACCCTTCTCCGCAGACCGGCCGCGGCTCGCCGGCCACCCGCGCGGTCAGCGCGCCGTCCGCAGAGAGAAGGCCGCCGCAGTGCCAGCAGGCGCCGCCGTGCGCGGCGGGTGCTTCGCGGACCGTTTTCGAGCAGCAGCCGCCCATCGGCGTCCTCCTTCGCTCACCGCTCGAGCCGCGCGAGCGGCACGCGGAAGACCGAATCGCCGACGTCCGGCAACGCATCCTGCGGCTGTCCGAGCGCGACGACGATCGTCACGATGCAACCTGCGATCACCGCGGCGAAAAGCGCGGCCGCGAGCCAGACGATCGCCGAGCGATGCCATGCGTCGCGGTCGTCGCGCGAGGTTCTGCCGGACGGCCGCACGCCTTCCCGGACGACGCGCGCGGCATCGAAATCCTTCGCGGCCTCGAGCACGACGGACGCGCCTGCGGCGCTCAGGAACGGCTGAACGGGGACGCCGGCGGCGGCCGGGTCGAACTCGCGGCGGCGGCCGTTTCGCGTCATCGTCTTCACGCTGCACCTCGCACGTTCAATACGCCGCCCCTTCGCGCGGCCCCGCCGCGACCGCGTCGCCGCGCGAGCGCTGACCGAACGGCTTCTTCTCCCCGGTCGCATACAGCCAGGCCGCGATCGCGCGCGCTTCGTTCTCGCTGAGCCGGCCGCGCCATGCCGGCATCTCGCCGCTGCGGCCGTCGCGGATCGACGTCATGACGCTCGCGAAGTCGCCGCCGTAAAGCCAATCGTCGTCGGTCAGATCCGGCGCGCCGAGTGCCGGCATCCCCTTGCCGTCGCGGCCGTGGCACGCGGCGCACGTCGTTTCGTACAGCCTCTTGCCTTCGCTCTCGGCATTCGCCGCGCCCGACGTCTTGAGCCCGAGCACGTACGTCGTGACTTGAATCAGCCCGTCCCGGCCGAGCACCTCGCCCCACGGCGGCATCGTTCCGCGGCGGCCGTCGAGAATGCTCGCGACGACGGTGTCGGGATCGCCGCCGTACAGCCACGTCGAATCGACGAGGTTCGGCGCGCCGAGCGCGGTGCGTCCGCTCGCGTCGGTCCCGTGGCAGGCCGCGCAATTGTCGAGATAGAGCTGGCGGCCGAGCCGCGCGACGGGATGCCCCGAAGGGATGTCGTCGATGCGCATCTCGCCGACTGCGGCGAGCACCGCGTCGAGCCGCACCGCGTTCTCGGCGACCTCGCGCTCGTATTGGCCGGCCGACGTCCAGCGCAGCACGCCGGCGAACCCGCCGAAGCCCGGATAGAGGACGAGATAGATCATCGCGACGACGAACGCGGCCGCGGACGCGACGACCCACCAAAGCGGCAAACGGCGGACGCCTTCGCGCAGCACGCCGTGCGCCCAGCGGTGACCGGTCGTGCCGTCGGGCTGCGTCGGAATCTCGACGCGCTGGCTCCAGACGAACAGAAACAGCGCGATGCCGAGATTCAGCACGATCAAGAAGATGATCCACCCGGACCAGAACGGACTCATGGCGTCTTACCTCGATTCATTCGCGCCTCGCGCGCGTCGGCGGCACCCCCAGGGTCTTCGCGCATCGGTATCGCGGCGAGCGCGTCGAACGTCGGCTTATGCCGCGGGCGCCACGCCCAGATCCAAATGCCGATGAAGACGACCATCAGCAACAGGATCATCACCCCGACGAGATGCCCGAACAGCGGACTCATTCGCGGGCTCCCTGCACGCCGAGGCCCTGCAGGTACGCGACGACCGCGTCGAGCTCGGTCTTGCCTTCGAGCGCGGCAGGCGCGCTCTCGATGTCGGCGTCCTCGTAAGGATCCCCGAGCCGCTTCAGCGCCCGCATCCGCGCCTGCACGTCGCGCGCGTCGACGAGCGCGTCCGCGAGCCACGGATAGGCCGGCATATTCGACTCGGGCACGAGCTCCTGAGGCGAGATCAGATGCAGCCGATGCCATTCGTCGCTGTACTTGCCGCCGACGCGGGCGAGGTCCGGCCCGGTGCGCTTCGATCCCCACTGGAACGGACGGTCGTAGACGAACTCGCCCGCGACGGAATAGTCGCCGTAGCGCTGGGTCTCGAACCGCAGCGTGCGGATCATCTGCGAATGGCATGCATGGCAGCCTTCGCGCACGTAGATATCGCGGCCGGCGAGCCGCAGCGGATCGTACGGCTCGATGCCCGGCGCGGGCTGCGTCTCGTGGGCCTTCATGAAGATCGGCGTGATCTCGGCAAGCCCGCCGAGCGCGACCATGAACGCGATCAGGCAGCCGAGGAGGCCGGCGTGCTTCTCGATCGCTTCGAAATGACGGTATTGGAGCTTCATCGTTCGGCTCCTAGCTCGCCGCGCGCGCAAGCTGCGGCGCGGGCTCGGGGATGGGGATCGGGATCGCCTTGATCAGCTTCGCCCGCGCATGGGCCGCGGTATGCCACATGTTCCATGCCATCACGGCCATCCCGCCGACGATCAACAGCCCGCCGACGAGCCGAATCACGTAGAACGGCTTCACGGCGACCAGGCTCTCGAGGAAGCTGTAGACGAGCGTTCCGTCCGGGCTCGTCGCGCGCCACATCAGTCCTTCGACGATGCCCGCGGTCCACATCGACGCGACGTACAGCAGAAGCCCCGCCGTGTGCATCCAGAAATGCACGTTCATCGCGCGGATCGAATGCATCTGCGGACGGCTCAGCGCGCGCGGCGCCATCGCATACAGCGAGCCGATCGTGATCATCGCGACCCAGCCGAGCGACCCCGAGTGAACGTGCGCGACGGTCCAATCCGTGTAGTGCGACAGCGAGTTCACGGACTTGATCGCGAGCATCGAGCCCTCGAACGTCGACGCGGCGTAGAAGACGAGCGAGACGACCATGAACTTCACGGCGGGATCGGTGCGCAGCTTGTCCCATGCGCCGTTGAACGTCATCAAGCCGTTCGCCGCGGAGCCGAGGCTCGGCATCAGCAGCACGAGCGAGAACACCGCGCCGACGGATTGGACCCAGTCGGGCAGCGACGTATAGAGCAGGTGGTGCGGACCGGCCCACATGTACACCGAGATCAGCGCCCAGAAGTTGACGATCGAGAACCGGTAGCTCCAGAGCGGCTGCTGGGCCTGGCGCGGGACGAAGTAGTACATCATCCCGAGGAAGCCGGCGGTCAGGAAGAACGCGACGGCGTTATGCCCGTACCACCACTGCACCATCGCGTCGACGACGCCTGCGTAGATCGGATAGGACTTCGTCCACGACGCCGGGATCGCGAGGTTGTTGACGACGTGCAGCAGCCCGACGGCGATGATGAACGCGCCGTAGTACCAGTTCGCGACGTAGATGTGCTTGATCCGGCGTCTTGCGAGCGTCGCGAAGAAGACCGTCCCGAACGCGACCCAGACGACGGCGATCAGAAGATCGATCACCCATTCGGGTTCTGCGTATTCCTTGCTCTGCGTGATGCCGAGCGGCATCGTCACCATCGCGAGCACGCAGGCCGCTTGCCATCCCCAGAACGTGAACTTCGCGAGGCCCTCGAGCGCGAGACGCGTATGGCCGGTGCGCTGGACGACGTAGTAGCACGTGCCCATCAGCGCCGAGCCGCCGAACGCGAACACGACGCCGAAGGTATGATCGGGACGTAAACGGCTGAACGTCAGCCACGGGATGTCGAAATTGAGCGCGGGCCAGGCGAGCTGCGCGGCGACGAGCACCCCGACAGCCATGCCGATGATGCCCCAGACGGTGGCCGCGAGGAGAAAGAGGCGGACCACGTCGTCGCTATAGGTCTCGTTCCGGGTCATGGATCGGGGCCTCCTTGGCTAGGCGGGAGCCTCCTTGCACCCCGCGGCGATACTGTCCCCGAATCGCGCCGGCGGCGGTATTTCGACTTTCCGAAAGCGAACTTTTCGAAAGACGCGCGAACGAGCCCGCGCGGACATAACGTGAGCGATTTCGAAACCGGCCGCCGAGCCGGTTATCCTATCGGCGCCCGGCTGCGGCGGCTCGGCACGACGCCATGGAGCCCGCCGCGATGCGCCCCGAAGAACGACAACAAAAAGCGCTCGACAGCATGAAGAACGGAATCGCTCGCGCCGCAGGGAAAACGATTGCGGCCGTCGTCACGGCAAACGATCCTCGCTCGGCGGCGCAGCAGGTTTTTCTCGTCTTCACCGACGGCACGCGTCTCGAGCTGCGCGGCGAGCACCTCGATTTCTCGTGGGCGCCGAGCCGCGGCGGGCTCGTCGACGCGATCGGCGCGGCGCGACGGATCGGCGAGAAGGTTCAGGTATTCGCGCAGGAATGCGCGCCCCCGGCCGAGTACGAGCTGGTACGCTTGAAGCACTGACGCCGCCGGGCTCGCGCACGCCCGGCGGTCGAACGCTCGCGTTGCGCGGCACCGCGCTTCGAGCGCGGCCTCGCCGCAGCGGCGCTCGATTCAGGACATCGGGTTCGGCGACGGCCGCGGATCCGGCGGCAGCGGAATCCACTCCTCGTCATCGCCGACCGGAAGCTGCATGCGCCCGGCGCGCCAATCGGCCTTCGCCTGCTCGATCCGCTCCTTCGACGACGAGACAAAGTTCCAGTCGATATACCGCGGTCCGACCGCCGCGCCGCCGAGCCCGATCACGGCCGCGGGCATGATCGCGGAGAACGCGGCCTCCTTGCCGGGCTCGAGCACGATCAGCTCGCCTTCGCCGAAGCTCCGATGCCCGACCTCGATCCGGCCGCCGGCGACGTAGAGCGCGCGCTCGGGATGTTCCGCCGGCAGCGAAGCCCGCTGCCCTGCGTCGAGCTCCCAGTGCACGTAGAACATCGGCGAATGGACCGGAACCGGCGATGCGAGCCCCCAAAGCGAGCCGGCGATCAGGCGGCATGATGCGCCGTTCTCGGCGAAGCTCGGCAGCTCGTCCGCGGCATGATGCGTGAACGCGGGCTCGGTCTCCTCGTCCTCGACCGGCAGCGCGACCCAGGTCTGGATCCCGTTCAACGGCCCGCCCTCGCGGCGCGCCCGCTCGAAACGCTCCGAGTGCGTGATGCCGCGGCCGGCCGTCATCCAATTGACCTCGCCCGGCCGGATCGGCTGCACCGACCCGACGCTGTCGCGATGCATGATCTCGCCAGCGAACAGGTACGTGATCGTCGACAACCCGATATGAGGGTGCGGCCGCACGTCGACGTCGCGCGGGATCCCGGGCTCGAAGACGAGCGGCCCCATGTGATCGAGAAAGATGAACGGGCCGACCATCCTGCGCTTCGCGAAAGGCAGCACCCTGCCGACGTCGAAGCCCCCGAGACTGCGCTGCCTGCGTGTGATGACGAGCTCGATCATGTTCCTTCCCTCGTGTTGGCCGCGCCGCGCGCGGCGAGATCGCCGCGTCCAGGGCGGACGTCTCGATGGACATCGGCTCGTCACAGTCTACGATAGTCTCGATCGCCGTCATTCGCCGACGCGCGCGGCGAGCGATCGGTGCTTCGACAACGTCATCCAAGGAGCGGACCATGGACAAGCGCCCCCTCGGCCGATCGGGCCTCACGATCGCCCCGCTCGTCTTCGGCGGCAACGTTTTCGGCTGGACCGTCGACGAGCGCGGCTCGTTCGAGCTGCTGGACGCCTTCTTCGACCACGGCTTCAACGCGATCGACACGGCCGACTCGTACTCGATGTGGGTCGAAGGCAACCAGGGCGGCGAGTCCGAGACGATCATCGGCAACTGGCTCGCGCGCTCCGGCAGGCGCAACGAGGCCGTGATCATCACGAAGGTCGGCACCGAGCTCGGCCCGGACAAGAAGG
>CAYMAF010000004.1:0-50420 GCA_964388365.1 uncultured Gammaproteobacteria bacterium
ACCGCACGGATGTCCTCGCGCAAATCTCCGTGAACGGCGACGATGTCCGCCCGATATCCCGGCGCGAGCCTTCCGATCTCGTCTTCGAGCCCGATGGAACGCGCTGCAACCGATGTTGCATCCCTTATCGCGTCCAGCGGCGCCTGCTTGCCGTCGACCACGCGCCAAACGAATTCATCCGCGTTGTGGCCGTGGACGCCGGCCACGGCATCGCTGGCAAAGACGATGTCCACGCCGCTGGCAAGCGCCCGCCGAAAAACTTCTACGTACTCTCGGTATCCCGGCGGCATGTCTGCAATCTGGTCTTGCGTGTAGTCGCGCGCGGCCGGCACCTCGCGCTCGCGTCTCGCATAGTGAACCGGGATGTCCAGACTGGGACTGAAGTAGATACCCGCCGCGGCCATCCTCTCGAATACGGTAGCGTCCTCGACACCATAGCCATGCTCGACGGAGCTGCAGCCGGCCGCGACGACATTCTCGACGGCCGATTGGGCTACGGCATGGACCATCGTTCTCAGGCCCACGGAGGCCGCCTCGCGGCAGACGAACGCCAACTGAGCTGCCGAGAACTCGCCTCCGGGCCCGTCGGCAAAGATCTTGATCAAATCGGCGCCCTCGCGTTTCATGCGCTGCACGAAGCCGCGGATCTCGTCGTCGGTGGTCGCCGTATCGGCGAACAGCAACTCCCGCGAAGTCAGAATACGCGGTCCGGGAAGCACTCCGCCGGCGATCATTTGCGCGACGGGAACGTCGAGCAGATCCCCCGGGCTCTGCACCGTCGTGAAGCCCGCGAGCAATGTCGCGTACGCATTGGCCGCGACCGCGAGCACGGCTTCCTCGCGGCTTTCGTTGCCTAGCGTGTTCGGCAGAACGTGGGCGCCGTCGCGGTCCTGCCGTGCCGCGACATGGCTATGCGTATCGATCCATCCCGGCGTCACCGTCATGCCGCGGAGGTCGTAATCGTAACGCTCACCCCAGTCTTCGATGCGTACGATGCGGCCGTCTTCGATGTGCAGGTCCTTGTTCTCAAGCATGTTCTCGATGCCGTCGAACAGCATCGAGGTTCTAAGAACGAGTTCCTCCGCGTGCGTCGCAGCGGCCGGCAACCAGCAAAGAGCGGCTAGCAGGAGCAGACATCCGGCAGATCGAGCTAGCGGGTACACGTTCGATCCCACGCCCGTCTCAGTCGAGCCCCTTGGTCTCTACCGTCCACCCTTCTATCTGGCACAACCCGCAGTCCCCCTGAAACATCCTCGCCGCGTCCCGATCGCCCTGCAGTTGCCATTTGAGCCACGACAGCGGACCGATCGCGAACGCGCCGCCATTGGGCTCGCCGAAGGTCGCACCATGCCCGACCGGCAGATTCGCCAGCACGGCCGGTGCCTGAATCAGATCCCAGTCGCCAAGTGCATTCACGTACGCAATGTCCTCTTCGCCGCCAATGAAGTAGGCGATCGGCTTACGCCATTCGTCGAACACGGATCGATCGACATCGAAGCGCTGCATGAAGGGGTCGTCGGCGTCCATCAGCCCGCTGTTCAGCAACACTACGGTCGCCACGCGGTCGTCCTGTCCCGCCTCGATGGCCTGCACCCCGCCGCAGGAATGGCCTATCGTCGCCACGTTGCCCGTGTCGACACGACCGTAGTAGTCGCTACCGACCCGCCCGTTCTGCTCGAGCGCCCACTCGAGCCCCGCGATCAGGTCCTTGGAGAATGTCGCAAGCGGCGGCCAGGTACCGGGCGGCTCGTCGCGCCGCTCGCGCGGCTCAGGGGTTTCGCGATACGGTCCGATCGCGATGACGAGAAACCCATGCGAGGCCACTTCCCTCAAAAACGGCTGATAACCAAGGCTGCTGTTCGCACAGCCGCCGTTGCCCCACAGCACGACGGGCAAGCGCTCCACCTCATCGAGATCGACCGGCCGATAAACTGTGTGGTTCGGCAGACTCGGGTCAGCGGTCATGACGGCCGCGTACGGTCCGGACCCTCCGGGGGACTGCGCGAGAGCGGGAAGCCCCGCGAATCCCAACCCGAGCAGTGCCAATGCATACCGCGCTCGACTCAGACGCATCTCGATCCTGTCTCTCATCGCTGCTTCCAACGGCCCGTGTCTCCGAAAGCGGCCAGTCAGTGCGGCCGCGGCATCGTCGAGCCCGGGCGGGTCATCGTTGCGGGATGACGATCGGTGAACGCCGTCGCGGCCTCGCCTCTCGCGCCGCCAAAACGGTTTAGATCCGCCGCCGACGTCTCCGGCCAACGGCCTTCGTGCACCCGCGCGAGCAGAGTCTTCAGCCCGACGTGTAGCTCGCGGGAGGTAAACGTGCAATGGCCCGCCCGCTCCACGTAGAGGCGGCGTAACAGGTGCGACTTCCCCGCCTCCGCCACTCGGCCCGCAAACCCCGTCGTCAGCGCGGGCACGGTCATGCCGTCGCCCAGCGTATGCATCAGCAGAACCGGACGCGTCAGCTCGCCCGAAGGCACGTAGTTCGCCTCCATATAGGCGACGGCGTCCGGATCGGCCGAGATCCTCTCGGCTCGGTTGAGTCGAGCGAGATCTTCGGCGAGATCGAGGCCGGCTGCGCGATAGACCTCGACGACGAGCTCCCGCTGCCCGGAGCGTTCCAACAGCTCCGAGTAATCGACGCCGACATTCCAGGAAAAATTGCCTCCGGCGCGCCGTTCCTGATCGCCCCTCGGCAACATGCTGCCGAGTAGAAACGATTGCAGCATCTCCTGCTGGCGGCCCTCGATATCGCTGCTCGCCGGCGCTCTTTCCGAAACGGTCCAATCGGGGATCTGGGCCAGCGCTGCGGCCAGCGTCAGCCGGGCTCGTCCTCGAGGCGTCTGCATGTGCTCGTTCACGGTGCGCCACGCCAACGCCCGATCGGCGTCCTCATCGTCCGGCGTCACGATCTGGATGTCCGGGTTCAAAAGCGTCTTGACCGCGAACATGCCGTCGAGCGCGACGTTCATCATCGGCACCGATCCGGAAGCGGACGCGCATACAGGCATTGCACCGTGAATGCGCTCGGGCCACTTCTCGACCATGCCGATCGAGATCAGTCCGCCCATCGACTTTCCAAAGGCGATCACCGTCTCCGGGGAGCCGAAGCGCTCTTCGAACATATCGAGCGTCGCCATTTGATCCGCGATGCCCTCCTCGACGGCCCAGCCGTTCGCGGAGTATGAAGAGCCGATCAGCGCGTAGCCTTCCTCGAGCAGCTGACGCTGCAGCTCGAGGGAGTCGTTCAGGCTGTAGGCAGTCCGCTTGCCGGGCCCTGCGAAATATCCGCGGCTGACGATGATCAGCGTTCCGTTCCACGCGGTCGGCATCTCGAGAGCCCATTCGGCTCCGTTGTCCAGCTCGCCCTTGTGAAGCCGACTGATCGCGGTATCTTGATCCGCCCCGGCTGCGCCGCCGGCGCACAGCAGCATGGCCGCGAGATGCCGCTTCACCCGGCGGCGGAGCGGCCAGCACGTGCGGCTGGCCGCCCTCGCCGTAAGAGCCCTATTCGATAGGCTCGAGCCGCGCATCATCGTCTCCTGCTGCTTACGACGACCGGGACTCTCGTCTCAGAAGTCCATCCGAATTCCTAGCGTCACCATCCGGCCGAGAGGGTTCGCCGCATTCGAGTCGAATGCGATGGCCCCGTTGTTCACGAATGGAGGATCGCGGTCGAACAGATTCTGCGCATCCAGAGAGACGGCCAGTGCGTTCCAGCCAGGCACCAGTCGCGACAGATCGTAGCGCAGCGAAAGATCGACGATCGAGTACGAGCTGACGCGCTCATGAGGAGTCACACTGTCGTTCGTGTAGCTTCCGACATGATTGAGGAACATCGTCGCGCTGAAATTGCCGACGGCTGCGCCGAAATAGGCCCGCCCCCGGAGGGCCAGCGGATTATTGATCGTATCCACGATATCGACGACCGGCGCGGTCGGCGTGATGGCCTGATCGAAGCTCATGATGTACGCGACGTTGGCACCCGCTCGATACGACACCGGGCCGCTGCCCCAGCCGTAATTGAGCTGAAGCTCGAGGCCATCAGTCTTCACCGTTCCGAGGTTCGCGCGCCGCCCATCGACGATGGCCACGATGTTCGAAGGATCCTCGGGAATGCCGGAGAAGCCGGGGCCGTTCATGATGCTTAGCACCAGTTCCTCGGACGGATTACGAATGATCACCGGCGCGTAAATATCCTCTTGCGTCAGCGCGAGCGGATTGTTGCCGGGGTTCGCGATGCGGTTCTCGTAATCCACGTTGAAGTACGTCAGCGACAGCTCGAGGGACGGGATATCGATCGGCGTGATATCCATACCGAACGACCAGGTCGTCGCCTTCTCCGGCTGAACTCCCGCCTGCCCGCCGCGGCGGAACAGCACTCGGCTCACTCCGCTGGGTGACGCGGGATCGACGAAGTCCGAGATCACATCGAACGGATCGCCGAGGTCCGGCAGCGTCGGTGCGCGGAACGACTTGCCGTACGAGGTTCGCAGAGAGAGCGAGTCGTTCACGACCCAGGTCAGCCCGAGCTGCGGATTGGTCGTCGATCCGACGTCGCTGTAATCGTCGTAGCGTACCGCGGCCGACAGATTGAGCTGCTGCACCCCCGACACCGAGTTACCCGGCCCGATCAGCGGGAAGAACAGCTCGCCGAAGACGGAGTTGAACGAGCGGCCCGGCGTGCTCGGGAACGGGTTGATGTTGATGAAATCGATATCGAGCCGCGACGCCCCGATCGCGCCGCTGACGGTGCCTCCCGGCATCTCGAAAAGCGGCCCGTCGGCAACGACGCCGAACTCGTTCATCTCGTAGTTCGTGTCGACTCGGAACTCGCCTTGTATCGCCGCGATCGTTGCCGGGTTGTTCGCCGAGCCGTCGCCGAACGGATTGAAAGCGGTCGCCGGGTTCGCGTCTGCAAGCGCAGCATTCAGCGCAGGTGCGGCGATATTGTTCAGTCCCGAACGCTGCTTGTCGACGCCGCGGCTCGCGAACGTCTGCACGGACCAGCCCGATGCGAGGTCGAAGGTCAGGCCGGCGGTGAGGAAGAAGACTTCCTGCTCGCCGCGCCGCGTCGAAGGCCCCACGTCGTTGAGGAACGAGTACTGCACCTGGACACTGTCTGCGTTCGGATCCGTCGGATGGACGAAGAACGGGTTGCTCGACGGGACCGTCAGCGTCGACGAAGGTGCCGGCCCCCTATTCGCCCCTTCGCGATGAGCGTAGAGGCCCTGTATCGACAGAGAGATCGACGTCGTCAGTTCCTGCTCGAACGTGCTCGCAATCGAATAGCGCTCCTGATTCGGCAGAACGTCGGTGCCGAGGTAGCGGGAGACGCGATTCTGAGTGCCGGCAACGAGGTCGGCGGCGGTGAGCGCAGTGCCGTCCTGTCCGGCGGGAATTGCATAGGACACGCCGTCGACGACGATATTGCCGGGGCTCGAGAACGTCACGCGCTGATCCGCCCCGCCCCACGGCCTGAGATCGTCGGTGTAGAAGCTACGCTTCGACGCCGGCAGATTGTCCCGGTCGTTGTACTCGCCCGCGATCATGAACGACCCCGAGCTCCACACCGTTCCGAACGCACCCGCGAGCCGACGCTGATCGAGCCCGTCGGCACTGCCGTACTGCGCACTGATCTGGGCACCGTCGTAGCGTTCCCGGAGCATGATGTTCACGACTCCGCCGACGGCATCCGAGCCGTAGATACCGGAACCGCCGTCCGCGAGCACCTCCATGCGATCGATCGCCGAGGTCGGGATGATCGAAGGATCGAAGAATTGTGCCTGCGTGCCGGACATCGGCAATCGCCGACCGTTGAGCAAGGTAAGC
Source organism: uncultured Gammaproteobacteria bacterium (assembly GCA_964388365.1). Classification (GTDB taxonomy): domain Bacteria; phylum Pseudomonadota; class Gammaproteobacteria; order Steroidobacterales; family Rariloculaceae; genus ZC4RG20. Next base: position 5,836 of record CAYMAF010000004.1, read on the forward strand.
GTCGATTCCGTTCCGAGACCGCGCAGGTTCACTCCGGTGCCGAGCGTGACGTTCGCGCTCTGGTTATTGGCCGCGCCGTAGTTCCTATCCGACGCGCCCAGGTTGAACACCTGAGGCAACGTCGCGAGGATCTCGCCGGTCGTCTGCGGCCCCGGCATGTCCTCGATCGTATCACGGCCGATACCAATGACCGGCGACCCGGTCGGCGCGATCCCGCGAATTCTCGTGCCCGTGACCACGACCGTCTCGAGCTCCCCTGCTCCCGCTGCATCGCCTCCGGCATCTTGCGCCGTGACGATGCCCGGTCCGAGGAACGACAACGTCCCCACCGACGACAGCGTCAACGCTTTCGCAACCGCTCGACGCAGCCTTGCGGACCGAACTCTATCATTGAGCTGCATGATCATCCCTCCCCTCGATCCTGCTTTCGTTGATTTCTTGTCGACCGATGCTTGCCGAGGTGCATTCCGCCGCCGCGGCGAGCTCGGGCTTCAATTTACGGCTCCAGATGGATCTCGATGCGGCGCGCTCGCCAATCCTCCCGGCCCGTGCCGACGTTGGGCTCCGGGTCCCACGTTACGGTGAGCTGCCGTTCGTCGAGCCCGAGCCCGACGAGAATGTCGCGCATTTTCTCGGCGCGCTGCTTCGCCATGCCCGGCCTCTCGCTCATGACCTCGCCGCTATCGAGCAGTGACTGCCCCTGATAGCTCCGAACCTCGATACGCGCGTTCGACGCCATCGCGTACTCGACGAGCTGGACGACCTGGTCCATATCGGGACCGGAAGCGCGGTCGCTGTCGAACGGAAAGTAGATGGTCTGCCGTTGCGGATGCCACGGCGGACCGGGCGGCAGAGGCGCCGCTCCGGGCACCTGGTTCATCACCGGCCGCACGGAAAGGTGCAGGTGCGCCCACTGCGGATCGTCACTGGAGTAAGCGCCTGGGCGTCTCATATCCGGAGGCGCATCGGTTATCGGCCCCGTATACGGAATGATCTCGCTACAGCTCGGGTCGATCTCTCGCAGCACCGAGAACCGCCCGTCCAAGAGCTGGGCACCACAATGCTGCTCCCCCTCGACGATCCTGCCCTCGACGAGGATCCGATGCTTGAGCTGCGGCTCCCCATAATCGGCGGGATTTCGCAGCGCATACTCGCGGCCTTCATGCCTCGTCAAGAAGCAGACGTCCCGCCACGGCCCCTGATGCCGGGCCACCGGGCAGGCCACGAACGACACGAATCCGTCGTCTTGCTCCTCTGCGATACTGGCCGTCAGACAGAGCAGAAGTCCGGAGGCGATGAGGCTCGCGCGGCGCTTCATCAGAGCACACTCATGAAGTTGATCAGGTCCTGCTTTTCCTGATCCGTATAGCCGATGTTGAAACGGCGGTCGTAGAAATCCACGAGCTCGCGCAGCGTGGCCGCAGAGCCGTTCGCGAAATACGGCGGCCTCGCCGCGAGGGCTCTCATCTGCTGCGTCATGGTCCAGCCGACGTGAGCGCATCTTCCGGTGATCAGCGCCCTGCCCGGATCGTGCGAGTAAATTTCGCGGCCGAGATAAGGGTGCGGAGCGGCGTCCGCGTCACACACGATTCTGAACAGCGGCAAGTCCGGCCGATTATTCGCCCACGGAAGATTGTTGAGGCCAAGATCCATGAATCCCGGGGCGAGATCCATGCCCATCAGCGTCGTGTTGTGACAGCCGGACGCGCAGCTGCGATTGAACGGATTGCCCAATCCCTTGTCGTTGAGCCCCGCGACGTCCTGAATCAGGAATCGGCGCTGGAAGAAGACGTCCGCACCGCGAGCCACCGACTCGCGCCACTCCCGCTCCTCCTCGCTGAGCCCATCAGGATGGGCATCGGCCGACGCCCACATCGAGAAGTCGCCGAAGACCCGATTGACCGGATTGTTGCCGAGGTAGGCCGCCGGCCCCGTGACCAGCACTCTCGGCCCCAAGCCGGGCGGCGAAAGGAGCGCGTCGAGATCGTTGCCGAACCGGTCGATCCCCTGCGCTCCGTAAAGCTTGACCTCGAAGCCGACGATCGCGGCGAGCTCCTCCTCGGTCAGCCCGCGATCCAGCTCGAGGTGCCGTCGTGCCGCATCCCTCGCCTGATTCCTGAGAGTCAGCCCGCTGCCGTCGGCCATCAGCTGCAGCGACACGAATTTCCCCGTCTCGGGGTCCTTCGGCAGCAAGGTTTTCTCGTTGTAAAGAAACTTGTCGTGCGGCGGCACGCCGTGCGGCAAGGTCGTAAGATGCCTCAAGTTAATGACAGGCCGCGGCCGCCGAAACACGGAGACGTGCGGATCCTCGCTGTTCAGGCCGTAGACCGGATGAGTGTTGCAACCGGTCGGATCCCGGACGACCTCGATCGAAAACTCCGGAGTCACGCCCTCCGGCGGCCAAGGCATCGCGATACGGATCAGTCCGCGCTCGAGCAGCAGCGAGTGGGAGGACTCCTCTCCCCGAGGCAGATGAGGACAGTTCGCGCCGTCGACGGCGGCGAAGAGCGGATCCGTTCCCGCCGTCGCTTCCCACACCGCCCGCACAGTCTCGACGGACAACGACATGCCGTCGGACGGCTGGTGGCAGCTCACGCACGCCCGCCCGTTCGGACCAATCGAAGAGAAGAACGGATGGCCGGCCGTGTCGACCTCACCCGAGTCACTGATCAACCGGAAACTGCCGTGCGGATTCGGATAGTCGCTCGCCTCGGGCAGCGCAGCTCCGTTGTCTACGCGCCACCACAACGCAAAACGATCGTTCGCATCGCTGCCGTACGGCGTCGAATGGAACAGCACCGCACCGAGCAGCACGGCGCCTAGCAAGAGCGCACCCGCGATCGGATGGTTCCTCAGCATCGCCCCCCTTCCCCACCGGTTGCCTGCCGCGTCGACTCTTGCCCGACGTCCCCGAAGCATCCGCACCGGCACCCTCGCGGCGATATCGGCGGATTCGTTGCTCGACGAACGCCCCTCCCGCCGATCTCAAATCGTAAGTGTCGCATACTGCTTACCACCCGAATGGTTGTCAACCACCCTACTTCGAGAGCGCCGCGCAGCTGCGGTTCGTCGACCGAATCGACGCGCAGCCGCGCATCGCCAGACTTCGAGCCGAGCCCGACCTCCTGTCCCGAGCGAGCCCCCCGTGAACTTTCGGGCCGAGGCGCGCGATACTCTAGAGCTTGGCCAAGCGGAGGTCGTTCATGGTCGCCCTGCTGAAGCTCAAGCTGCCCGAGACGCTCAGGGCCGTCGCGCCGCTGATCCTCGTCGTCTGCGTCCTGCAGTTCACCGTAGTCGGCGCGTCGGCGGAGGTTTTCCTTCAGTACCTCGCCGGCGCAGCGCTCGTCACGGTCGGGCTGTTGTTGCTCCTGACGGGCATCGACTTCGGCATTCTGCCGATGGGTCGGTTCATCGGCGGGAAGCTCGCCGAGAAGAATTCGTTATCGCTGCTGCTGATCGTCGCCTTCGCGCTCGGCTTCGCGACGACCGCCGCCGAGCCGGACGTTCTCGTCCTCGCGGGCCAGGTGGAGGAAGCCTCACAAGGGGCTCTGCCGAGGCAACCGATCATCTACGTCATCTCGGCCGGCGTCGGGGTCTCCGTCGCAATCGCATTTTTCCGCGTCGTTCGAGGCTTCTCGATGCGGGTGCTGCTGACCGCGCTGTTCGCGACGACGATCGCGCTGACGTTCGCGGCTCCGGCCGAATGGGTGCCGCTCGCCTACGATGCCGGAAGCGTCACGACGGGCGCGTTGACGGGACCGGTCGTGCTCGCAGTCTCGCTCGGCGTCAGCGCCGTGATCGCGGGGCGCTCCGCGGTCGACGACGGCTTCGGCTTGCTCGGCATCGGATCGATCGGGCCGATCATCGTGATCCTACTGATCGCGTCGCTCGCCCGATGACCGAAACGGCGCTCTTGACCGACATCGTTCGTACCGCCCGCGGCGTCGCGCTCGCGGTCTTTCCGCTCGCGGCGCTGTTCGCGGTATTCCAAGCCTTGTTCCTCAAGCTGCCGCGGATCGAGATCTCGAAGATCGTGACCGGCACGCTGCTCGCGTCGATCGGGCTGTTTCTCTTCCTGCTCGGCGTGGCCGTCGGTTTCATGCCGTTCGGGCGGGCGATCGGTGAGGCCGTCGGCGCGATGGCGCAAAAGTGGCTCGTCGCGCTCTTCGGCTTCGTGCTCGGGTTCGTCACGACGTGGGGCGAGCCCGCGGTGCGGGTCCTCGCCGACCAGGTCGAGGAAGCGTCGACCGGCGCGATTCGCGAAGGGCTCGTGCTGCTCGCGATGTGCATCGGCGTTGGCATCGCCGTCGCGCTCGGTATGCTCAGGATCGCGTACGATCTGCCGTTGATATGGATACTGGTGCCTGGCTATGTGCTCGTGATCGCGCTGATCTGGCTCAGCGATCGCGGGTTCGTCGCGATCGCCGTCGATTCGGGCGGCGTCGCGACCGGCCCGCTCGCGAACACGTTCTTGCTCGCGCTCGCGTTCGGCGCGGCCAGCGCGGTGGCGGGCCGGGATCCTCTGACTCACGGCCTGGGCCTCGTGGCCCTGATCGCGCTTGCACCGATCGTCTCCGTGATGGCGCTTGGTTTGATCGTCCGCTTGAAGGGACGATCCAAGGAGGTCGAATCGTGAACATCAATGCTTCGCTGATCGTCACGATCGTTCGCAAAGGTTGGGGCAGCAGCGTGCTTCAGGCGTCCGTCAAAGCCGGTGCACGCGGGGGCACCGTGCTCATGGGCCGCGGAGCCGGGGTCCACGAGCAGGAGAAGATCTTCGGCGTGTCGATCGAACCGGAGAAGGAAATCGTCCTGACGCTCGTTCAGGCGGACCAGGTCGAGCCGATCCTCGGCGAGATCGTTCGCGCAGCGGACCTCGAGGCGCCCGGCCACGGCATGGCCTTCGTGCTTCCGGTCAATCAAGTCGTCGGCATCGCGGACTCGCTGACGGGGACCTCCGGGACCGCCGAAACCGTCGAGGGATAACCGCCTGGGAAGGTCGAGGCATGGCCGTAACCCGAATCCTCTCGCCGCCGCCGATCCGTACCGAGCGCTTCACGGACGCCGTCGCAGCCGTCGACCGCCTGACCGAGATCTACGAGCGCAATACCGCGTTTCTGCGCGAGCGCTTCCAGGCCTACGCCGAGGGAAAGCCGTTCGAAGGCGGCGTCAGAGCCGTCTATCCGTTCGTTCGAATCACGACGTACACGCACGGCCGCCTCGACTCGCGCCTCTCATATGGCTTCGTGGCCGGGCCTGGGGTGCACGAGACGACCGTCACGCGCCCCGATCTGTTCCGCGACCACTTCATCGAGCAGATCGGCCTGCTGCTCGAGAATCACCGCGTGCCGGTCGAGATCGGCGAGTCGCGCGAGCCGATCCCGGTCCACTTCGCATTCCGCCGCGACGTGAACATCGCAGCGGACGTGCTGCCCTCCCCTCGGCCCCCGCTCCGCGACGTGTTCGACACGCCCGACCTCGCGCTAATGGACGATGCGATCGCGAACGGCACGCTCCGCCTCGCGCCCGGCGAGCCTGCGCCGCTCGCGCTGTTCCGAGCCGCGCGAGTCGATTACTCGCTGCACCGGCTGCATCACTACACCGGCACCGATCCCGAGCATTTCCAGAACTTCGTGATCTTCACGAACTATCAGTTCTACGTGGACGCATTCGCGCGCATCTGCCGCGAGCGCATCGCGTCCGGGAGCGGCGAATGGGAAGCCTTCGTCGAGCCGGGCAACGTGATCACGCCGGCGGGCGGCACGATGCCGGTATCGGGCGCCGCGCCGGAGCGCACGCCGCAGATGCCGGCTTTCCACCTCAAGCGGGCGCAGCACGACGGCATCACGATGATCAATATCGGGACCGGCCCGTCGAACGCCCGCAATATCACCGACCACGTCGCCGTGATGCGGCCGCATGCGTGGCTGATGCTCGGACACTGCGCCGGTCTACGAACTTCCCAGCAGATCGGCGACTACGTCCTCGCACACGGCTATGTGCGCGAGGACCACGTGCTCGACGAGGAACTGCCGCTCTGGGTACCGATCCCCGCGCTCGCCGAGATGCAGGTCGCGCTCGAACAAGCGGTCGGCGCGGTCACGGGACTCTCCGGCTTCGAGCTGAAGCGCGTGATGCGCACCGGCACGGTCTGCAGCGTCGACAACCGCAACTGGGAGCTCGCCGACCACGCGACGACGATCCGCAAGCTCTCCCAGTCGCGTGCGATCGCGCTCGACATGGAATCCGCGACGATCGCGACGAACGGCTTCCGCTTTCGCGTGCCGTACGGGACGCTGCTGTGCGTCTCCGACAAGCCGGTACACGGCGAGATCAAGCTCGCCGGAATGGCCAGCGAATTCTACCGCCAACGAGTCGGGCAGCACCTCGAGATCGGGCTCGACGCGCTCGAGCGGCTCAGAGCCCAGGAGCGTGCACGGCTGCATTCGCGCAAGCTGCGCAGCTTCGCCGAGGTCGCGTTCCAGTAGCGCGCGTCGAGCGAGCCGCGCCGCACCCGTCGGGCGGCGCTCCCCGCATCCCGATGTCGAAGCTTTTTACACTTTTTGCGTTTGCAGCTTAAGTAAATTTGGTAACCGATTGAATTTCGGTTGATTCCATCGCTGGCATCGGACTTGCTTAACGATCGCCATGCGCACTCGAATACTCCTCATTCTGACGGCGGTTCTCGCGGTCGGTGCGGGTACGACGGCATCCGCGCAGGACTGGAGCCTGGTCGTCAACGGCAAGTCGATCCACGTCAACTCGTCCAAGGACTGGAACGAGCGCAACTGGGGCCTCGGCCTCGAGCGCGAATTCGCGACGGATTCGAAATGGGTCAAAGTCGCGCTCGTCAACGGGTTCAAGGATAGCCAGAACGAAATGTCCTATATGGCCGGGGGTGGGCTGAAGCGCCGTTTTCGCCTGCATTCGCTGTCCGACGACCTGTTCGTCGACCTCGGCGTCGTCGGCTTCCTCATGACGCGTCAGGACGTCAACGACAACAAGCCCTTCCCGGGGCTGCTGCCCGCGATGACGGTCGGCACACCCCGGGTCGCGTTGAACGTCACGTATCTGTCCGAGCGGATGATGGACAGCGCGACGAACGTCAGCCGCGTCGATCCGACCGTCAGCGGCTTGATCTTCCTGCAGCTGAGAATCCACCCCAGCATGCTCGGGTTCGGCCGGCCGCCCGGGCGGCTTCGCTGACGGCAGGCCGCCGCCGGAATCCGTTCGGCCGGCGCGGCTCGCCTTCGGGCCGTTCGCGTCGGCCGCACGAGAATCGCCGCCTGCCGGCCCACGGCCCGGGACGTGTGCTATCTTAGGCCGATCCGGGAAACCTCGGCCCGGAAATCGACTCCAATGGGGTAACGCACTCAGAGGGGTGGATCGAAATGCGCGAACGCATGTCGAGCAGGCGCTGGCTGGCGCTGGCCGCGGCCTTTCTCGCCGGGCTCCTGGTCGTGCAGACCGGGCAGGCGCAGCTATTCGTCTCCGAGAAGGAAATCGAGCGCCAAGCCCGTCTCCAATGGATGATGATGAAGCGCCAGATGCCGCTGGCCCCGTCCCCGCGCATCCAGAGCTATGTCGAGTGCGTCGCGAACAGCATCATCGCGATTCTTCCGAATGAGTTCGACAACCTCGCATGGGAGGTCGTCGTATTCGACGACGAGTCGATCAACGCCTTCGCGATGCCGGGCGGCAAGGTCGGCGTCTTCACCGGTATTCTGCGCATCGCGGACACCCCCGATGCGCTCGCGGCGGTCATCGGGCACGAGATCGCGCATTTGACCTCCGATCACGTGATGCAGCGCGCGAAGCGCCAGTCGCGCACGGAGATCGGCGTCCTGCTAGGCAATGCGGCGACCGGCATGGGCGATATCCTGCGCACGGGCGCAGCGCTCGGGCTGACGCTGCCCTACGGGCGCAAGCAGGAGAGCGAGGCCGACGTCGTCGGTCTCGAGTACATGGCGAAAGCCGGCTACGACCCGCGCGCGAGCATTTACCTGTGGAAGAATATGTCGGGCGTGCGCCAGTCGCCGCCCGAGTTCTTGTCCACGCACCCGTCGGACGACCGCCGCCTCGACGACCTCGTCAAATCGCTGCGGCCGGCGCTGATCGAATACAACGCCGCCCGAGAGGCGGGACGCATTCCCAACTGCCGGCTGTAAACCGCAAATCGGCCGTCCGCAGTCACGAGAGCGAAGCCCGACCCCTTCAGTCGACGCCGCCGGGACCGGCGATTCCGCCGCTGTCGATGCTTCGATCGTTGAGCGCATCGCGGACCCGCACGGCCACATCGGGCTGATCGCAGAACAGCGCCGCCGCCCCGAGCTCGACGAAATAGAACTCGAGCTGCGCCTCGAACGTCTCGAAGCATTCCGGCACCGTCTCGGCGCGGAACGTGAACGGGTGCAGCTCGAGACCGGCTCGTTTCGCTTCCGTCACGAAGCCCGCGACCGCCGGCCGCGAACGCGGATCGCCGGCGGGCCCGATCAGCGCCGCCCACGGCGGGGCGAGGATATCCGCATATTCCGCGATCGCCGCGAGCGCCCGAGGCGAGTAAGCGTCGGCCGGCGCGTCCGTATCGATGAGCTGCGCGAGCCTGAGCCGCGTGCCGAGCTCGCGCCGGCAGCGAGCGAGCTCGGCCGGGTCGAAGCATTGGACGATCGCCGGATCGGCCGCTTCGGTGTAGCCGTGCCGCTCGAGCGTATCGAGGAGCAGCCGGGCGACGTCGACGCCGTGGCGACGATGGAACGCCGGCGCCTTGATCTCCGGATACAGGCCCACCGTCCGGCCGGTCGTCCTATTCAGCTCGCGGATCAGCCGAATCTCCTCGTCAAGCGGGACGATTCGGAACTCGAGCGATCGCTCGACGAAGCGTTCGGGATAAACGAGCCGCTCGCTGCCGGGAACACGCCGCTCGATCACGCGCAGGCGGAGCAGCTCCTCGAGATCGAAATCGATCACGTAATGGCGGCCGTCCGGGCGCCGTCGGTCCGGGAATTTCGCCGCGACGTCGGTGACGTCGTCGAGATGGAGGTCGTGGAGCACGACGAGTTGCCCGTCGCGTGTCGCGACGACGTCCTGCTCGAGGTAGTCCGCCCCCTGCCCGTGCGCGAGCACCTTCGCCTCACGCGTGTGCTCGGGCAGATAGCCGCTCGCGCCGCGATGCGCGATGACGGCGGGCGAGCGGATATGTGCGTACTGTCGACTCACGGGCGCACCCCGCCCCGGAGCCTCGTATCGGAGGGTCGTAAGCCGGTCAATCCGGCATCACGAACTCGATCACGTCCCAGCGTGCCGTGTCCTCGTGACGCGCTTGGCGGCGGATCGCGTCGACGATCGAACGCTCGTTCCAGCCGACGACCTCGGCCGCACGCTTCTGGACCTCCTCCGGCACTTTGCCCATGCCGCCGAACGGCTCGACCGCGATCAGCGGCAGATCCATCGCTTGGGCCGCATCCATCTGGTACGTGATCCAGTCGCGGTTCTCGTCGTACAGGCTGCTCAGGACCACGACCGCTTCGGCGTTCTTGATCTGGCTGCGCAGCTCCTCGCGAAGCGCCTCCTTGCCTCCGGCTGCCGGCGCCCGATCGGGGTCGCTGCAGTTGAGGTAAAAGAAGTTCGACGCGGCTTCCATGTACTCGAAGACACGACTGTAATCGTCGTGCCGTGCGAATGCGTGCGTCACGAAAACGCGGATGGGATTGGCTTCGGACATCGTCTCGGCCCGTTCCTGACTCGGGCTCGAACGTACTACTCGGTCCGGGCATTTGCAACGAACTGAGCCGCCGAATCGGGAATGCGCGGCCCGGAACGGCCGGGGAGCGTGAGAATCGGCCTCGAATTGCCGTACCCGTTCGGTAAACTAGCCGCATGCGCCTGCTTCTCTACAACATCCGTTACGGTCTCGGCCTGCGGCCGCTGCCCGGCGTCGGCTACCTGATCGGTAACTCCGAAAATCTGCAGCGCATCACCGAGTTCATCAAATCCCAGAGGCCGGACATCGTCGCGCTCGTCGAGGTCGACACGGGGTCCATCCGCACGCGCTGCGTCAATCAGGCGGAGGCGATCGGCAAGGCTCTCGGACACTACTCCGTGTATCAGTGCAAGTACGGAGTCACGTCGCTGAACCAGCGGCTGCCGATCGTTCGCAAGCAGGGCAACGCGTTTCTCGCAGCACCGCACGTGCACGGAGAGCGTTTCCACTACTTCGACAAAGGCATCAAGCGGCTGATCATCGAGCTCGAGCTCGAGGATTGCTCGGTATTTCTCGTGCACCTGTCGCTGAAGTACCGCCATCGTCATGCTCAGCTCCGCTCGCTGCACGACCTGATCCAGCAGGCGACGAAGCCGGTCATCGTCGCCGGCGACTTCAACACGTTCTGGGGCGAGCACGAGATCTATCTCTTCATGAAGGCCACCGGCCTGCGCAGCGCGAACACGCGCGGACTGCCGTCCTATCCGAGCCGTTCGCCGAGAAAGGAGCTCGACTTCGTGCTCTACGGCGAGGGCATCGAGGTAACGAGCTTCTCCATCCCGAACGTCAGCTACTCGGATCATTTGCCGCTGATTTGCGACTTCGAGGTTCGCGACAAATCTCAGGCCGCAGCCTAATAACGGAGTTGAAGCCCATGACGAACCACTGGCGTCGAGAAACCGGTGCCGACGGCGTCTGCCGGCTCACGCTCGACAAGGCGAACGCGAGCGCGAATACCCTCTCGAAGGAGGTGCTGACGGAGCTCGACGAGCAAATGCGCGCGGTCGCCGAAGAGCGGCCGCGAGGCCTGATCCTGCGCTCGGGCAAGCCGACCGGATTCATCCTCGGTGCCGACGTCAAAGAGTTCGAGCACGTCACCGATGCGGCGGAAGGCGCTCGGCTCGCGATGCAGGGGCAGATCGTGCTCGGGCGCATCGAGGCGCTGGATCTGCCGACCGTCGCGGTTATCAACGGGTTCGCGCTCGGCGGCGGGCTCGAGCTCGCGCTCGCCTGCCGCTACCGCGTCGCAGCGCGCGGCTACGAGCGCAATATCGGGCTGCCCGAGGTTCAGCTCGGCATTCATCCGGGATTCGGCGGCACCGTGCGATTGCCGCGCCTCATCGGCGCTCCGCGCGCGCTCGATCTGATGCTGAGCGGCCGATCGCTGTCCCCGGTCGAGGCCGAAGCGGCCGGGCTCGTCGACACGGTCGTCGACGCGGCCGCATTGGAGGAAGCGGCGCTCGAGCTGATCGAGCGGCGTCCGCCGCCGCGGCGCGCGCCGGCCTGGACGAAGGCCTTCGGGTGGAAGCCGGTTCGGAAGCTCGCCGCGCACCGCATCGCGGCCGAGGTCTCGCGCCGCGCGAACCCGTCCCACTACCCGGCCCCGCACGCGCTGCTCGATCTGTGGGTTCGCCACGGCGGGCGCGGCGAGGCGGCGTACGTCGCCGAGGCCGAATCGGTCGGCAAGCTGCTCGTCGGCCGCACGTCGAAGAACCTGGTCCGCCTGTTCCTGCTCCGCGAGCGAATGCGCAATCTCGCGCCGAAGCGGGACGCGGTACGCCGCGTCCATGTCGTCGGCGCCGGGGTCATGGGTGGAGACATCGCGGCCTGGTGCGCGCTGCGCGGCCTCGACGTCGGCGTGCAGGACCGGTCGCTCGAGCTCGTCGAGCCGGCGCTGAAACGCGCTCGCGGGCTGTTCGAGAGGCGCTTGAAGGCGCCCGGCGCCGCAGAGGAGGCTGCGGCGCGGCTCGTGCCGGACATCGAGGCCGCACGCGTCGGCGACGCGGATCTCGTGATCGAAGCGATCATCGAGAACCTCGACGCGAAAAAGGCGCTCTATCGCGATCTCGAGCCGAAGCTTCGGCCGGACGCGATCGTCGCGACGAACACGTCGAGCATCCGTCTCGAGGAGATGGCGGATGCGCTCGAGCGGCCCGGCCGCTTCGTCGGGCTGCATTTCTTCAACCCCGTGCCGAGCCTGCCGCTCGTCGAGGTCATTCGCGGCGAGCACACCGACGAGGAAACGATGCAGCGCGCGCTCGCGTTCGTGACGCAGATCGGCAAGGTTCCCCTGCCGTGCCGCAGCGCTCCGGGATTCGTCGTCAACCGCGTGCTGATGCCGTACATGCTCGAGGCGCTCGACGCGCACGAGGACGGGCACGCGTTCGAGACGATCGACGCGGCGGCGAAAGCGTTCGGCATGCCGATGGGCCCGGTCGAGCTCGCCGACCGGGTCGGGCTCGACGTCGCCCTTCACGTCGCGAGAATCCTCGGCGAGCCGCTCGGGCGCAAAGTGCCCCGTTTGCTCGAGACAAAGGTCGAGGCCGGCGAGCTCGGCCTGAAAACCGGCGCAGGCTTTTATCGGTACGTCGACGGCAAGCCGCAGAAGCGGCGCGACGTTCCCCGACCCGACGAAGAGCTGCAAGATCGGCTGATGCTGCCCCTCGTGAACGAGGCGATCGCCTGCTGGGACGAGGGCGTCGTCGAGGACACCGATTTGCTCGATGCGGGCGTGGTTTTCGGGACCGGTTTCGCGCCGCATACCGGCGGGCCGATCCGCTACGCGAAGCAACGCGGAATCCCCGAAGTCGTCGCGCGGCTCGAAACGCTCGCGCAACGTTACGGCGGGCGTTTCGCGCCGCGGTCGGGATGGCAGCGCGTCGAAGCGTGACCGCAATAACAACGGTTGAACGATGCGCTGTGCTAGACTGCGCGCGGGTATCCGGGCACGGGAGCCTTTTTTAAATCAACTAGATGAACAGACCGGTCGATATCAAGGAGCTGCGGCGGCTGTCGCCGATGTCCAGCCTGAAGAAGGAGAATCTTCACGCGCTGAGCAAGAAGGTGAAAGTGCGTGGTGCTCAGCCGGGCGAGGCCCTGTTCAACGAGGGCGATTCCGAAAAGCGCACGGTATATGTGCTGACCGGCACCGTTCAGCTTCGCGAAGCCGGCCGCGCGATCGGCACGATCGTTGGCGGCAGTGAAGAAGCCGTCAACCCTCTCGCTCCCGTCCTGCCGAGACGCTGCGCCGCGGTCGCGCTGACGCCGGTCGAATACATCGCGATCGACAGCGATCTGCTCGACGTGATGCTGACCTGGGATCAGACCGGGCAGTACGAAGTCAGCGAGCTTCGCAGCGAAGCTGTGACGTCCGACGACTGGATGACGACGCTGCTTCAAACGAAAGCCTTCCACAAGATCCCGCCCGCGAATATCCAAGCGATCTTCATGCGCTTGCAGCAGGTCAACTACAAGGCGGGCGACGTCGTCATCAAGCAAGGCGACGAAGGCGACTACTTCTACATCATTACGCGGGGCAAGTGCATCGTGACGCGCGAGACGCCGCTGAACCGCGAAGGTATCCGCCTCGCCGAGCTGAACGTCGGAGATACGTTCGGCGAGGAAGCGCTGATTTCCGAGTCGAAGCGCAATGCAACCGTCTATATGGAGACCGACGGCTCGCTGATGCGACTCGGCAAGGAAGACTTCAAAACCTTGCTGAACGAGCCGATGCTCGATTGGGTCGACCAGGCGCAAGCCGAGGAGATCATCAAGGCCGGCGGACAGTGGCTCGACGTCCGCTTACCGAGCGAGTTCGAGGCGTATCACAACCCGGGCGCGATCAACGTGCCCCTTTATTTCATTCGGCTGAAGCTGAAGACGCTCGACAAGAACATCAAGTACGTCGTCTGCTGCGATACCGGACGGAGGAGCTCCGCCGGCGCGTTCATTCTGAACGAGCGAGGCTTCCAGACATACGTGCTGAAGGGCGGGCTGAACCACGCGCGCTTGCAGGCCGATTGACCCGCCGACTCGGTGCACCGATCCGGCCTCGCAGACGCCGCAGCCGGTCTAAAGGGTGTGCGTCGGCTTGTCGCCCCCGAGCGCGCCGGCGAGATAGGTCTCGATGCGCTTTTGCGTGTTCCCCTGGTCCTGGTCGCTGAACTGCACGCCGATGCCCGCCGTGCGCTTGCCTTGGGCTCCCTTCGGCGTAATCCAGATGACCCGGCCCGCGACCGGAATCTTCTCCTCCTCCCCCATCAGGCTGAGGAGCATGAAGACCTCGTCGCCGAGCTTGTAGCTCGAGTTCGTCGGGATGAAGAGCCCGCCGTTTCTGACGAACGGCATATACGCCAGATACAGGGCGCTCTTGTCCTTGATCGTCAGCGTCAACAGCCCCGGTTTCGTCACGGTCGTCCTCGTTCCGGTCGAAAGCCCGCGAGCAGCGCGTGCAGCGCAAGCTCCATATTGATTCCCGATCCCAGCCGGTCCAGGAGCCGCTGGGCGGCCTCATGCCGCTCGAACAGGGCCCGCGCCGGGAGGGAACGCCAAGTATTATGCAGAGAATCGGCGGCGGCGGGTGTGACGGCCTTCGAATCCGCCGTCTCGGTGAAGCGCCGGCGGATCGAACGCTCGAGCCGTCCGATCAGCCACTGCAGCGCGAGCTCCGTATCCTGGCGCGCCCACTCCTCAGCTAACGCCCGCGGATCGCGCCGATCATTACAAACCTCTTGAAATTTAGCACTCAAGTCTTCGATATATTTTATTTTTGCCGGCTCCATGAGCGCCGCTCCGAGCAGTGGGGCGCTGCCGGCGAGCGGCAGCACCGGGTGCCCGTCCGGCACCCCGAGCCACCCCGCGACCTCCCGTTCCGCCGGTGGCGCGACGACGAGAATCTGGCAGCGACTCCGAATCGTCGGCAGCAGCCGATGAAGCTGATGCGTGACGAGCAGCAGGAAGGTGCCCGGCGCAGGCTCCTCGAGCGTCTTCAGCAGCGCGTTCGCGGCCGCCGCCGTCATCGCCTCGGCCGGCTCGATCACCGCGACCTTCGCCGCGCTCCGGAACCCCTTCATCGCGAGCGCTTCTGAAAGCTCGCGCACCTGATCGATGCCGATCGTGCGCTTGTCCGGCTCCGGGAAGACCAGATGAAGATCGGGATGATGATCGGCCGGAACGCGCCGTTCCCGCATCGCGGCCGCCGCGTCGGCGGGACCGAGCGGAGGCAACGCCTCGTCGCCGACGCCGAGCAGCCGGGACGCGAGCACCAGCGCGAGATTGAGCTTGCCGATGCCGCGCGGACCGCCGATCAGCCAGGCAGAGCCGAGCCGGCCGGCGCGGCGCGCGGCATCAAGCCGGGCGAGCGGCGGCTCGAGCCACGGACAGAGCCGGGTCGAGAGGACCGTCAACGCGTCATCGCTCATCTCGAGGCCCATTCCGCGGCGAAGCGGCCGAGCGCCGCGCCGATCTCGCGAGCGACGGCATTCTGGGGCTGTGCCGCGTCGATGACCTTGATGCGGGCCGGATGCCGCTCGGCGAGACGCAGATACGCTTGCCGGACGCGCTCGAAGAACTCGAGCCGCTCGCGCTCGAAATGGTCGTGCGCGCGTGCGGCGATTCGCGCTCGGCCGACCTCGACCGGCGCGTCGAGCAGCAGCGTCAGGTCGGGCTCGAGACCGCGCTGCACGCCGTCCCGCAGACATTCGAGGAAGGCATCGTCGACCCCCCGGCCGCCGCCTTGGTACGCGAACGTCGCATCGGTGAAGCGATCGCAAACGACCCATTCGCCGCGCTCGAGCGCCGGTTCAATCACGAGCGAAAGGTGCTGGGCGCGCGCCGCGAACATCAGGAGCGCTTCGGTCTCCCCGCTCAACGGCTCCGTGCGATCGCCGTGAAGCACGAGATCGCGCAGACGCTCGCCGAGCACGGTGCCCCCGGGCTCACGCGTGACGCGCACCGGAACGCCGTGCCGCGCCAGCGTCTCGCGCACGGCCTCGAGGCTCGTCGTCTTGCCGACTCCCTCGATCCCCTCAAGGGTGACGAACGCGCCGCGCACTAGTCGCTCGCTCCCTGCTCCGCGGCGCGGCGCTCGCGAAGCCTTGCAAGATATTGCTGCACGGCGCGGTTGTGCTCCTCGAGCGTCGCGGAGAAATAATGGCTGCCGTCGGGCAGCCCGGTGGCGACGAAATACAGCGCGTCGCCCGGCTCGGGATCCACGGCCGCGTGGATCGACGCGGCGCTCGGGAGCGCGATCGGCGTCGGCGGAAGACCGTGGCGCGTGTAGGTGTTGTACGGCGAATCGGACATGAGATCGCGGCGCCTCAGGTTGCCGTCGAAAACGTCGCCGAGACCGTAGATCACGGTCGGATCCGTCTGCAGACGCATGCCGCGACGCAGCCGCTCGTGGAAAACGCCCGAGATCCGCCTGCGTTCGCTGTCGAGCGCGGTTTCCTTCTCGATGATCGACGCGAGGATCAGCGCCTCATACGGCGTCGAGACGGCGACGCCTGCCGTTCGGCGCTCCCAAGCCTCATCGAGCTTCCCCTCGAGCGAGCGATGTGCCCACGCGAGCAGGTCGACATCCCGCGTGCCGCGGGGAAATGTGTACGTATCCGGCAGGAACTGCCCTTCGGGGTGCACGCCCGGCTTGCCGATCGCTTCCATGATGCCGTCGGCATCGAGATCGGTCGCCGCGATCGCGGGATGCGCGCGCACGACGCGAAGAAGATCGGCGAAGCGCCAACCTTCGACGATCGTAAGCTGGTGCAGGATCACGTCGCCGGCGACGAGCATCTCGAGAAGATCGATCGGCGTCATCCCGGGCCGAAGCGCGTACTCGCCCGCCCGAATCCGCGTCGCGTCGCCGCGAAGGCGCGCGTACCACGCGAGCACGCGCGGAGAGCTCAGCATGCCGCGGCGCTCGAGCTCGTCCCCGAGCCGCGTCAGCGACGAGCCCGGCGGCACGTCGAGCACGACGGGCTCGTCGCCGAGCGTCAGCGGCGAGGTCAGGTTTCGCCATGCCCCCCATGCGACGACGCACGCGGCGCTCGCGATGAGGCCGATACCGAGCGCGGCGATGCCGAGCCACTTACGCATCGCCGCCCCCTATCGCGTCGATCAAGGCCAGCGTGGAGGAGCCCACCGGGAACGCGTGCCCGTCGAGCGCATTGACCGGCCTGATGCCGAAGACCGCGTTCGTGACGAACAGCTCGTCGCACCGGAGCAGATCCTCGCGCCGGAGCTCCGTCTCGAGCGGCTCGAGCCCGACCGCGGCCGCGTGCTCGAGCACGACGCGGCGCGTCACGCCGCGCACGCCGCAGCGATCGATGCGCGGCGTCAACAGCCGCCCGCCCTGCACCCCGAACACGTTGCTCGAAATGCCGCTGACGACGAGACCGCCGGAGCTGCGGACGAGCCCTTCGCGAGCCTCGGTGCCTTCCAATTCCATCTGCGCCAACACCTGCTCGAGCCGGCACAAGTGCTTCAGCCCGGCGAGCTGCGGATTCTCGCCGAGCCTGAGCGCACAGGTCCTGAGCGGAATGCCATCAGTGTAATCGGCAACCGATGTGCGCGGCCAGGGCGAAATCGACAGAATTCGTGTAGGTTCCGGGGCTTGCGGAGCGCGGTAGCCGCGCGCGCCGGGGCCGCGCGTCACGATCAGCTTCACGACCGCGTCGCCCGACGGGCAGCTCGACTCGATCTCGGCGCGGAGCGCGTCGCGGTCGGCCGGAATCGCGAGCCTTCCGCAGCCGAGCAGCAGGCGGTCCAGATGATATTCGAGCCAGCGGATGCGGCCGCCGCGGCAGGCCATCGTCTCGAACAGACCGTCGCCGTACGCGAGACCGCGATCGAGGGGATCGACTCGGCCAGGGACGCCGTTGACGAGGATGTCGCTTCTCACGGGCTCCGCTCCTCGCGCTCCGAGCCCCCGATTTGCGCGCGCGGCGCTCGGCCCAACGCTACGTGCTCAGGCGAAGCGCTTGAACGCGAGCGTCCCGTTCGTGCCGCCGAAGCCGAAGGAGTTCGAGATCGCGATATCGAGGCGCGCGTCGCGTGCCTCGTTCGGAGTGTAGTCGAGGTCGCAATCGGGATCCTGCTCGACCAGATTGATCGTCGGCGGAATCACTTGCTCGCGCAGCGCGAGAACCGTGAAGATCGCCTCGGCCGCGCCGGCGGCGCCGATCATGTGGCCGGTCGTCGACTTCGTCGAGCTGACCGCGAGCTTCTTCGCGTGCTCGCCGAAAGCGGCCTTGATCGCACGCGTCTCGGCGACGTCGCCGAGCGGCGTCGACGTGCCGTGCGCGTTGATGTAGTCGACGGCCTCGGGCGGGATGCCGGCATCGGCGAGCGCATTCGCCATGCATAGCCGCGCGCCCTCGCCGCCCTCGGCCGGCGCGGTGATGTGATACGCGTCGCCGCTCATGCCAAAGCCGATCACTTCGGCATAGATCGTCGCGCCGCGTGCCCGGGCGTGCTCGTATTCCTCGAGCGCGAGGCAGGCTGCGCCGTCGCTCAGCACGAAGCCGTCGCGCTCCCGATCCCAGGGACGGCTCGCCGCGGCCGGATCGTCGTTACGCTGCGATAGCGCCCGCGCCGCGCAGAAGCCTCCGAGCCCGAGCGGCGTGATCGCGTGCTCGGCGCCGCCGGCGAAGATCACGTCCGCCTCGCCGTACTGGATCATCCGCGCGCCGAAGCCGATGCAGTGCGTCGACGTGGTGCAAGCGGTGACGACGGCGAGATTCGGGCCCTTCATCCCGTACATGATCGAGATGTGCCCGGAGATCATGTTGATGATGCTGCTCGGGACGAAGAACGGCGAGATCCGACGCGGGCCGCTGTTCAGCCACTTTTCGTGGTTGGCCTCGATCGTCTCGACTCCGCCGATGCCCGAGCCCATGATGACGCCGATACGCGCCGCGTTGGATTCCGTGACCTCGATGCCGGAATCCTCGATCGCCTGCTTCGTTGCCGCGATGCCGTAATGGATGAAGGGATCGCACTTGCGTGCTTCCTTCGGCTCCATGTACTGCGTGATATCGAAGTCGACGATCGTGCCGGCGAAGCGAGTCGAGAACGCCGAGACGTCAAACGCCTCGATCGGGCGGATGCCGCTCTTGCCGTCGCGCACGTTGCGCCAGCCTTCGTCGACCGAATTGCCGACGGGAGAGATGAGCCCGAGCCCCGTGACTACGACTCGCCGCTTCGCCACGCGTTGGTCCTCGATTCAGTGGAGGGAAGAGATCAACGTCGCCGGCGGCTTATGATTCGCTCTTCTTCGCCAGGATGTAATCGATGGCCTGCTGAACCGTCGTGATCTTCTCGGCCTCCTCGTCCGGAATCTCCGTCTCGAATTCCTCCTCCAAGGCCATGACCAGCTCCACCGTATCCAACGAGTCGGCACCGAGATCGTCGACGAACGACGCATCGTTCCTGATCTCGTCCGCCTTCACTCCCAGCTGCTCGGCAATGATTCCCCGAACCTGGTCTTCGACGCTGCTCATTTCTATGAAACCCCTCATTAAGTGACAGGCCGAACCCAAAGGTCCGGCCGGCGTGGCGCGTATTGTATTGGAATCATGCGGGGCATTCTACAACGACAACCCCCGCGATAACGGCTGTTTCGCAGACTCGACAAAGGGACAATTTATACCGTTGCTTCAGCAATTTACGCGATGTCCGTCTCGCTACTTCATATACAGGCCGCCGTTGACGTTCAACGTCTCGCCCGTGATGTAGCTTCCGGCGTCGGACGCGAGGAATACCACCGCGGCCGCAATATCCTCCGGCGTGCCGAGACGACCCGACGGAATCTGCGCGCGCAGCGTCTCGACCTGCTTCTCGTCGAGAGCGCGCGTCATGTCCGTATCGATGAAGCCGGGCGCGACGACATTGACCGTGATATTCCTCGAGGCGAGCTCTCGTGCGAGCGATTTGGAGAATCCGATGATACCGGCTTTCGCGGCCGCGTAATTCGTCTGGCCCGGATTGCCCGAGAGACCGACGACGGACGCGATATTGATGATCGCGCCGCGTCTAGCCTTCATCATTCCGCGCACGCACGCTTTCGAGAGCCGGAACACGGACGAGAGGTTCGTTTGAATGACCTCGTCCCACTCCTCGGCCTTCATCCGCATCAGCAAATTGTCGCGAGTGACCCCGGCGTTGTTGACGAGGATCGTCGGCGAGCCTTCGGCGGATTCGATCTCCTCGACGGCGGCGTCGACCGAAGCCGCCTCCTCGACGCGGAGCCGAATGCCGCGGCCTTCGAGGCCGAGCTCGCGGAATCGGGTCGTGATCGCCTCTGCACCCTCGGCGCTCGTCGCCGTGCCGATCACGACGGCGCCCTGACGGGCCAGCGCCTCCGCGATCGCCTTACCGATTCCCCGCGAGGCTCCGGTGACGAGAGCAACTCGCCCGGAGATACCGGGCCACGGTTGTAAAGACGAAATATCCATTTTGCTCCGATCGCCCGCTGGCCACTGAAGGGCCGCGATTATACCGGCGCGCGCCCGCGGCGCGAAACCGAGCGGACCGTGCCATACGCCGCGCCGGCCGCGGCGCCGTACAGGTGCGCCGCGACGATCACCGGCCCTCCTGCGGTCGACTCGGTCAGCGGCAGCGGGCCGCTCGTCTGCTCGAGCAGCAGCTTCGCCGCGAGCCCCGCGCCGAGCAGCACGCCGAGCGCGGGCGTGTCGCGCAGCAGGACGATCGCGCCCGCGGCGAGCAGCCCGTGCAGCACGCCGGACAACCCGACGTACCAGTCGATCTGCGGCGACAGCCAATAGAGACCGGCATCGATTCCGAGCGCCGCGACGGCCGACGCCGCGATCCACTCGAGCGCCGAGAACGAGTCGGCGATCAGCACACGAATGACGACGAGCGCGGCGACGTTCATCGCCGCGTGCAGCCAGCCGAGGTGCACGACGTGCGCCGTCAGGAGCCGCCACAGCTCGCCGCCCTCGAGCTCGGCGCGATCGTAACGGAGCGCGAGCCGGGCCATGTCGCCGCCGAGCTCCAGCGCGAGCGCGGCCGCCGCGAGCGCCAGCACGGGCACCCACGCGCCGAATCGTTGTCGAACCGGCTGAGCCCGGGCGGAGAACGCGTTCACGAAGACCTCCGGAGGTTGTGCTATCTTCCGCCGTGGCGTACGCCGCCCGCCGCGGCGAGGCCTGGGCGTCGGGCTTCCCGGCGCTCTAGAGAGTTAGAGAAGGTACGGGCATGCATGCAATGAGATCAACTCGGTCATGTGGGCGCACGGCCGCCGAGCGCGGCTTCACGCTCATCGAGATCATGGTCGTCGTGGTCATCATCGGCTTGCTCGCGGCTATCGTCGGACCGCAGCTGCTCGGCCGCGTCGATGCGGCGGCGGTCAATCGCGCGAAGTCGGATATTCGCGCGATCGAGACGGCATTGCAGCTTTACTACCTCGACAACTTCCGCTACCCGAGCACCGAGGACGGGCTCGAGGCGCTCGTCCGAAATCCGGGAGAAGCGGCTGCGCCGAACTGGAGCCCCGGCGGTTATCTCGGCCGGAGCCAGGTGCCGCTCGATCCCTGGAACAACGAGTATCAGTACCGCTCGCCGGGCCAGTACGGACAGTTCGACGTGTTCTCGTACGGGGCCGACGGCCAGCAGGGTGGTGAAGGTGTCAACGCCGATATCGGCAACTGGGATCTCAACTGACGCGTCTTTCTCCGTCCGGCGGCACGTCCGCAAGGACGACGGCTTCACGCTGCTCGAGCTGCTGGTCGTCGTCACGATCATCGGCCTTCTCGCCGGCACCGTCGTGCTGTCTGCACGCTACGTTAATCCCGAACGCGAGATCGAGCGCGAGGTGCTGCGCCTGCGCAGCCTGATCGACCTCGTTCGCGAAGAAGCGATCATGCAATCCCGCGAGTTCGCGGTGCTGTTCGCGGAAACCGGCTACCGGTTCTTCGTGTTCGACCACCTCGAGCAACGCTGGGTCGACCCGCCCGGCGATCGGCTGCTCGCGAGCCATGCGCTCGCCGACCCGATCCGCGTCGACGTGCGCCTCGAAGGCCGCGACCTCGTCCTCGAGCCGACGCTCGAGCTCGCGTCCCGAGGCAGACACCGCACTGACGGCGAGGACGATACGCCCCAGCCGCATCTGATCTTGTTCTCGAGCGGCGAGATCACCGCGTTCGAAGCCGCGTTCTATCGCGACCTCGCCGGCGGGCGCGTGGTCCTCGAAGGCCATCTCGACGGGTCCTTCGAGGTCCGCAAGGAAGGCTTCGATGACCGCTGAGCGACGTTTCCGCTGCCGCGGCTTCACGCTGCTCGAGGTCATGGTCGCGCTCGTCATCGTCGCGCTCGGCATGATCGCGGTGCACCAGCAGCTCGGCCGCTACGCGGCCGGCGTCGCGTTCATCGAGGAGAAGACGCTCGCGAGCTGGATCGCGACGAACCGGGTCACGGAGCTTTCCGTCGCGCCCGTCTGGCCCGAGCTCGGCGACGACGAGGACGAGATCGAGTATGCGGGCCGGCTGTGGCACTTGCGCACGGAGGTCACGGAGACCGAGGTGCCGAACCTGCGGCGGGTCGACGTCTACGTCTCGCCGGCCGACGATCCCGACCGGGTCGTGCAGCGCGTCATGGGGCTCGTCGAGCCGCCCGTGCCGCGCGGCTTCGTGCCGACGAGCTGGCCGCCGCCGATCATCGGTGAGCTCGAATGAGACGCGCCGCAGGCTTCACGCTGATCGAGCTGCTCGTCGCGATGGCGATCGTCGCGATCATCGGCGTGATCGCACTGACCGGATTGAATCAGGTGATCCGACAGCAGGAGCTCGCCCGCGAGCGCAGCGAGCGCTGGCGCGAGGTGCAGCTCGCGGTCCGGATGGTCGTGCAGGATCTCGCGCAGATCCACCCTCGCCCGATGCGCGACGAGATCGCCGCGTCGTATCAGCCCGCCGTGCTCGCGTCGCCGACGGCCCAGTTCGCGCTCGAGCTGAGCCGCGGCGGCTGGGCGAACCCGGCCGGGTTTGCGCGCGGCACGGTCGCGCGGATCGCGTACGATTTCGAGGACGACACGCTCGTTCGCTACTCGTGGCCGGTGTTCGACCGCACGCTGTCGACCCCGGTGCTGCGCAACGAGATCCTGACCGGCGTGCAGAACGTCGAGATCCGGTTCATGGACTCGGCCGGCCAATGGCATCTCGAGTGGCCGCCGCTCCAGCTCGCCGGCCCCGAGCGCCTCGTGATGCGCCCGAAGGCGATCGAGTTCGCACTCGAGATCGAAGGCTTCGGACGGCTGTGGCGGCTCGTGGAGACGAGCGGATGATCCGGCGCAGCCGACAGCGGCAGCGCGGCGCCGCGGTGCTCACCGCGATGCTGATCATTACGATCGGGACGTTGCTCGCGGTGAATCTGATGTGGGAGGCAACGCTCGATCAGCGCCGCACCGCCGCGGCCCTCGCCGGCGACCAAGGGCTTTTGTACCTGCAGGGAGCCGAAGCCTGGGCTGCGGACATCCTGCGCCTCGACCTCGAGGACTCGCCGGACGAGGATCATCTCGGCGAAGAATGGGCGACCGAGCTGCCGCCGTTGCCGGTCGAAGGCGGCGTGATCGCCGGCCGCCTCGAGGATCTGCAAGGGCGTTTCAACCTCAACAACCTGATCGGCGAGGACGGCCGCGAGGATCCGATCGCGGTCGCGCAGTTCGAGCGGCTACTCGTGCTGCTCGAGCTCGACCCCGCCCTCGCCGGCGCGGTCGTCGACTGGCTCGACGGCGACGTCGACACCCGCTTCCCGGACGGAGCCGAGGACGCCGCGTACGCGGAGGCCGATCCGCACTACCGCACGGCGAACGCACCGATCACGTCGGCGAGCGAGCTGATGGCGATCCAGGGCTTCGACCGCGCGGCCTACGAGCTGCTCGCGCCGTACGTCACCGCCCTGCCCCGCGGCACGACGATCAACGTGAACACCGCGCCCGAGCTCGTGCTCCGCTCGCTGTCCGATTCGATCGACGCGCGCCGCGCCGCCGCGCTCGTCGAGGAACGCGCGGACGTTGGCTTCGCCG
This sequence comes from uncultured Gammaproteobacteria bacterium, assembly GCA_964388365.1. Classification (GTDB taxonomy): domain Bacteria; phylum Pseudomonadota; class Gammaproteobacteria; order Steroidobacterales; family Rariloculaceae; genus ZC4RG20. The sequence goes on from CAYMAF010000004.1 coordinate 29,631, forward strand.
ACGTCGATGCGGCCTTCAGCGGGCTCGTCGAGCCCGAGATGCTGCAGCGCATCGACGTCGTGACGAGCCATTTCCTGTTGACAGCGACCGTCGTCCTCGGTACGACGCAGATCACGATGCGCTCCGTGCTGCAACGCGATCAAAGCGGGCTCACGCGGGCGCTGTTTCGCAGCTTGGGAGTCGAGTGACCGTGGAGCATCTGGTCGTCCGTATCGGCGAGGATTCTGAAGCGGCCCAATGGGCCGTCTTCGACGACGACGGCCGCGTCGTCCGGCAAGTGGCCCGCGGAACGCTCGATGACGCCGCGGCCGACGCGCCCGGGCGGCGCGTCGTCGCGCTCGTGCCAGCCGTCGACGTGATCGCAACCGAGGCGACTCTGCCGAAAGCGAGCCCGGCGAAGCTGAGGAAGATGCTGCCGTTCTCGCTCGAGGAATGGCTCGCCGAGGACGTCGACGAGCTCATGTTCGCAGTAGGCCCTCGACTCGACTCGGGCGCGCTCGCCGTCGCCGTCGTCGCGCAAGCGAAGCTCGAGGAATGGCTCGAGCGGCTCGCCGAGGCGGGCCTCAGCCCGAGCGCCGTGTTCACCGAGGCCGAAGGCGTGCCGGACACGCCGTCGACGCTGACGTTGATCGTCGAGGACGATCGCGTTTACGGGCGGGCGCCCGGACGTCCGCCGTTCGTTTTCGAAGGGCTCTCGATCGAGCAGATTCTCGGCGTCGTCGACGGCGCCGGCGAGACTCGACACCTGCTCGTCTACGCGGACGAAACCGGGCACGGGCGCTTCGCGGCCGAGCTCGCGGCGCTCGACGAGCGCATCGAGAGCACGCAGATCAAGCTCATGAGCGACGGCGCGCTCTATCGTTTCGGCGCGACACTGATCGCGCGTCCCGGCACGAACCTGCTCCAAGGGCCGTACGCGCCGAAATCGAACGTCGCTACGCTGCTCCAACCGTGGCGCTCGGCCGCCGCGCTCCTCGTCGGCCTCCTCCTCGTCAGCTTCGTCGGACAGGCCGCCGAGTACTGGTCGCTGCGCCGGCAGAACGACGCCCTCGACGCGCAGCTCGGCGAATCGTGCGCGCAGATCTTCTCCGCGCCCGAGCTGGACGCGTGCCGCAGGACCGTACGCGCACGCTTGAGCGAGAGCGGTCTGATCGATTCCGGAAGCGCGTTCCTGCCGGCATTGACCGCCGTCGCCGAGGCGCGCGCGCCCGACAGCCGGATAGCTCAGCTCAGCTACCGCAACGGCGTCATGGATCTGCAGCTCGTCGTGCCCGACGTCCCGGCGCTCGACGGGTTCACGCGCGAGATCGAGAGCACCGAGCGGTTCGATGCGCGTATCCTTTACGCGAATCCGGACGGAGACAAGGTCGACGGACGCGTGCAGATCGTCGACGCGGGGGCGCCGCGATGAAGGACTGGTTCATGAGCCGCGAGCCGCGCGAGCGCATCGTGCTCGCGGCCGGCGCCGTGATCGCGGCCGTCTTGATCTTCTGGCAGCTCGTCTGGATGCCGCTCGCAACTGGCATCGCGGAGCAGCGCGCCGAGCTCGACGAGAAGACCCGGCTGCACGTCGATCTGCAGCGCGCCGCGGCGATCGCACCGCGCGAAGGCCCTGCCCGCTCGAGCCCTACGCAATCCGTGCTCGTGCTCGTGAACCAGATGGTGCAAGGCTACGGGCTCGGCGGCGCGGTCACGCGCACGCGCCTCGTCGGGACGAACGGCGTCGACGTGAGTTTCCAGAACGCGTCGTTCAACTCGGTGCTGTCGTGGCTCGTCGCGCTCGAGACCGAGCACGGCGTCTCGGTCGAAAGCGCGTCGATCACGGGCACGCGGCAGCCTGGCCTCGTCAACGGTCAGATTCAGCTCAGGCGAGATTGACGATGCCGAACCGCTACGCGTGGATCGCGCTCGGCCTCGGCGCGTATATCGCTTTCGCGCTGTCGACGTTCCCCGCGGCCGCGGCCTACCGCTGGTTCGCGCCCCCGGAGCTGCGGCTCGCCGGGGTCGAGGGCACGGTCTGGTCGGGCCGCGCCGCGCTCGCTTCGGCCGGGGACTTCCCGATGCGCGACCTGCGCTGGAACATCGATGCGCCGCCGCTGCTGCTCGGGCGCGTCGTCGGCCGCGCGCGCGCCGCGCTGGCGGAAGGTTTCGTCGAGACCGAGGTCACGGTCTTCCCCCGAGGCGAGATCGAGCTCCGGAACTTGAAGATGAGCACGAGCCTCGCGTCGCTGGCGACGGCCGCGCCGATCGGCGACGTCCGCGGCCAGCTCGCGGCCACGTTCGAGCGCATCGCGCTGCGCGACGGCTGGCCGGTCGAAGCCATCGGACAGGCCAGGCTCGCGCGGCTCTCGGCGCCGGCGTTCGGCCCGGGCGGCCGCGGCGCGCCGGTGCCGCTCGGCGACTACGAGCTGACGTTCGTCGAATCCGACGAAGGCATCGCCGCGAGCCTTCGCGATACCGGCGGACCGCTCGAGGTGGCCGGCCGCGTCACGCTCGATGCAATGCGGCGCTATCGCGTCGAAGCCGCCGTAGCCCCACGGGCCGGCGCTTCGCCCGAGCTCGTGCGCGCGCTCGATTTCATGGCGGGAGAGCCGGGCCGCGACGGCAAACGCCCGTTCGAGCTCACGGGCTCGCTTTGAGCTCGGCCGCTTGGCTGCGCGGGGTCCACGAGCGAAATGCCCGAAGCAGCGGAAAATAGAGCGCCGCTTTGATCGGCCGCCCCGGCTCGAGCTCGTCGAATGCGGCCGCATAGCGTTCGAGCTGCGCGCGATAACGCTCGACCTCGGCATCGAGAAACGCGTCGACGTCCGATCCTTCGTGCGTGCCCGTCTTGAAATCGACGATCCAGCGCGTGCCGTCCGCGTCGACGAACGTCCGATCGAGCCGCACGTGCTCGAGCCGGCCGCTCGCGCGGATCGCGAGCGTGAGCTCGGAGCGCGCGTCGTCGCGTGCGGACAGAATCCAGCGTCCGGTCGCGTCGTCGAGCACGTGCGCGAGCGCGTCGACGACCGCGTCGGCGGCGTTCTCGGCCTCGTCGGCCGAAAGCCCGAGCAGCTCGAGCTCGCGTCGGATATCGCCGCGCGCCGCGGCGACCCGCTCGGCGCTCCACGCGTCGAGCCCGTCGATCGCGATGCGTTGCAGCCGCCGATGCACGACCGTGCCGATCTGTCTCGCCGGCTGGCCCGCCCACTCGAACTCCGGACGCAGTGTATCGTCGGCGCTCTGTTCGCCGTCGCCCGCGAGCGCCGCGCCGAGCGGTCCGACGACGCGTGCGTCGTCGTCGATCTCGACGAGCCGGCGCAGCACCGGCTGGATGATTTCGCGGCGCTCGCGGTTCCGCGCGGGACGCTCCGGCTCGATTTCCGCGGCGAGCGCGGGCCAGATCGGCGCGAGGAGGCTCCTCGCCGGCGGCGCTTCGGCATCGTCGTCGAGCCGGCAGACGAGATGCAGGCGACGCTTCGCGCGCGTCGCGGCGACATAGAGCAAGCGCGTCCGCTCGGCCGCGTCGCGCTGCTCGTCGGCTTCGCGGATCAGCGCCGTCACGCGGTCTTCACCGCCCGGCGCGGGCAACGGCGCGAGCAGCCAATCCTCGCGGCCGTCGGCCGCGACGCGCTCCATCCAATAGAGCGCGCGCTGCTCTTCACGGCGCGTCTCGCGCCCGAGGCCGAGCAGCACGACGGTATCGAACTCGAGTCCCTTCGCGCGATGGATCGTCATGATCTCGATCGCCCCCGGCGACGCTTCCGCAGCCATTGCACGAGGCGCCGTGAACGCGGCCTCGAGCGCCGTCGGATCGTCGACGTCGCCGCGGCGCGCGAGCTGCCCGAGCGTCGCGAACACTTGCTCCGCGGAGCGCAGATCGTCGTCCGATTCGGCGCATGCCGGGCCGCCGAGCGCATGCCAGGCCCGCTCGATCCACTCCGCGAGCCCGTAGTCCGCGCGCGCATCGAGCACTCGCTCGAGCCGCGCGGCGAAACGCTCGACCCGTGCGCGGCCGTCGGCGCTTAGCCGTTCGAGAGCGTCGGGGTCGCCGATCGCTTCGCGGATCGTCCGTCCGGACGACAGCGCCGCGATCTCGGCGAGATCCGTCCAGCGCAAGCCGCACCACGGCGCGCGCAGCAAGCCGAGCCACGCGATCGAATCGGCCGGATGCAGCAGCGCCCGCGCGAGCCCGAGCACGTCCTGCACGATCTGCTGCTCGCGCAGCGGCTCGATCTCGACCGCATTGACCGCGAGCCCTCGCTCGCGGAGGCGTCGATGAAGCCCGCCGAGATGCGCGCGGCTCTGCACGAGAACCGCGAACGTGCCTTCGGGATCCGCTGCGCGCTCGCGCTCGATCAGGTCGAGCGCGGCGTCGACCTCGACTTCATCGCCGCCCCGCAGCACGTGAACGTCGACCCGACCGTCGAGGTCGCGCGCGGCGCGGCACGGCGTGAACCGCACCTCGCCGCGGCCGATATCGTCGGCCGCGGGGAAGGCCGTCGACAGCGTCTCGTTGACCCAGCCGATGATCGCCGGCGCGCTGCGGAAGTTGCGCTCGAGCGTCAACGGCACGCAGCGGATCTGCCCGATGCCTTCGCGCCGTACCTTCAGGAACAGCGACATATCCGCGTCGCGGAACCGATAGATCGACTGCATCGGATCGCCGACGAGAAACAGCGTTCGGCCGTCACCCGGCATCCAGCCCGCGGTCAGGATCTCGAGCAGCCGGAGCTGACCGTGCGAGGTGTCCTGAAACTCGTCGACGAGAATGTGCCTGATCCGGTGATCGAGCGCGAGCAGCAGATCGGACGGCGCGTCCTCGGCGCCGAGCGCCTGGCGCGCGGCGAGCGCGATCTCGACGAAATCGACGACCTCGCCCTCGGCGAACGCGACTCGGAGCTCCGCGGCCGCGTGCCGCAGCACGACGCGCAAGTCCGCGATCGCGCGCCACTGCTCGTCCGAGTAGCGGGGCTCCGGCAGACGCCGAACGCGCGCGAGCGCGTCGCGCAGCGCGTCGTCGTCCGCGAGCGACTCGATCAGCTCGACGAGGCGCCGACGCTCGTCGGCATGCTCCGGGCCGAACCCGAGCCGGCGATCCGCGCGGCGGCGCCACTCGTCCTGCTTCGTCAACAGCAGCTCCGCCGCCGCGCGCCATCGGTTCGCCCGCTCGAGCAGCATCACCGGCGGATCGCTGTCGCGTACCTCGAGCGCGGCAGGCGTATCGTCGGCCGCAGCGAGACCGATGCTCGGCGCGGCGTGCGCGAGCAGCGCGGCCAGCTCCGCGCGCGCTCCGTGCGGGAAGCGCTGCGCCGTGCGCTCGAGCTCCTCGCGGACGAGCCGCTCGAGCGCGCTCTCGAGCGCGCCGCGCAGCGCCGACTCGTCGTCGAACGCGAAGTATCGAAGCCACTGCTCGCGCTTCGGAAGGAGCTGCGCGACGAGCGACTCGACGCGCGCCGCGGAATGCTCGAAGCGCGCGATCAGCCGGCGCAGCGGCGGCGCGATCGACGCGTCGCCGAGCGCATCGACGGTGCGGCGGGCGGCGATGCGATAGAGCTCGGACGCGTCGTCGACGACGCTCGCGCCGGCGACGCCGCCCGAGAGCACCGGCAGCTGACGCGCGAGCCGAGCATTCAGCGCGTCGAGCGTCTCGATACGCAGCCGATCGGACTGCTCCGGCAGCGCCCAGCCGCGCGCCCCGCTGCGCGCGAGCACGCGGCGCGCGAGCGCGAGCGTCGCCTCGCGATGCGGCTGCGCCGGCGAGCCGGGCGCGGACGCCTCGTCGAGCGCTTGCGCGACGCGCTGCCGCATCTCCGCGGCGGCCTTGCGCGTGAACGTAATCGCGATGATCTGCTCCGGCTCGTCGACGTGCGCGAGCAGCGTCAGATAGCGCCGAATCAAGAGCTCCGTCTTGCCCGATCCGGCCGGCGCCTGAACGATGAACGACTCGGCCGGATCGAGCGCGCGCTCGCGAATTCGCTCATCGCTCACCGGGACGCTCCTTCGGGACCGTGCTCGGCCTCTTCTGCGATCGCAAGCTGCTCGTAGACGCGGGTCAACGGCGCGAAGGGCCCGGCGGCCGCCTCGGCATCCGCGGTGAACAGACGCACGTCGCCGGCTGTGTACTCGTCGACCAACCGCTCGAGCGCGATGCGCCAACGGTCGACGAGCTCGTCGATCGGTCCGAGCGGCGCGGCGCGGCCCGGGAACGCGTTCGACGGCGTCCAGACGCCCGCATAGCCGACGCGGTCCGCGCGCAGCACCGCGAGCACGATCGCACCCGGCGGCATGGGCAACCCGATCGCATACAGCGGCAGCTGCACGTCCCTCGGCCGCTCGCCGGTCCAATCGCTCGGCCGCACGTGGCTCCCGGACTTGTAATCGATGATCGCGATCGTGCCGTCGTCGAGCAGGTCGATTCGATCGATGCGCAGACGCAGCGTCTTGCCGCAAATCTCGGCCTTCGCTTCGCGCTCGAGCGCGTCGACGCGAAACGGCATCCGCGCGAGCTCGCGCGCGGCGAGGCGTGCGATCAGCATCGCGATCCGCTCGGTCTCGAGCTCGGCGAGCATCGTCAGCGCGCCGGCGGTCGGGCCGAGCGCCTCGGCGACGGCGGCGCGGGCGGCGCGCCGCGCGGCGCCGCCGAGTCTCTCGCTGCCGGCCGCGGCCAGTGCCGCGTGGCCGTCGAATTGCCGGTAGAACCGCTCGAGCGCACCGTGCAACGCCTTGCCGCGCATGCCGCTCGAAAGACCGCGCGAGACCGGCGGCAGCGCGCGCGCGCCGAGCCGGTGCTCGCAGAACGCGCGCATCGGGCAAACCGCCTGCGCGGTCAACGCGGCTGAGCCGCCCGCGAGCTTACGATCCTCGAGCGGCGGAGCCCGATCCTCGACGATCTCGAGCACTGCGGCCGGGTTCCGTCGCCGCGATGCGCGGTTCTTGTCGCTCCACGCCGCCGTCTCGAGCCCGCGCAGCAGCGGGCTCGGCGCGATCGTCTCGTCGCGCACCCGTGCTGGCCAGCTGAAGACGACGAGCGGCGTGCGCGCGCTCACGCGCGCGACGAGCTCGCGCGAGCGCTTCAACGCGTCCGCGGGCGAGCTCCACGGCATGCCGCGATCGATCTGCACACGCAGAGGCAGGAACGGATTCACGCGCACGGGCGCGGGCAGACGCGTATCGACGGCACCTGCGACCCAGACGCCCGCATAACCGGGACCGACGTCGTCGAGATCCGCGAGCACGTGAATGCCCGAGATCGTCATCGGGCCGAGCGAGCGCTCCACGAGACCGCGCTCGAGCTCGGCGAGCGCGCGTCCGACGCCGATCTCGCCGACGATCGGCGTCAACGCCGCGAGCTCGAGCAGCGCGCGCTCGAGCCGTTCGAGCTCCGACGCGGAGCCCGCCTCCGACCGACGCAGCCCGAGCCCGCCGAGCGCTTCGAGCGCGCGAGGCCAGAGCGCGGCCCATTCCGATGGCAGCCGCGGCGCGTCGATCGGCCGGAGCACGTCGAGTGCCGTGTCGAGGCGCCGAGCCGCGTCGGGCACGGCGGCGTGCAAGCGTTCGCGCAAACCCGCCTGCCGATACGCGGCGAGGAACGGCAACTGAGCAGCCGGCGCCTCCCGCCAGCGCGCCTCGAATCGGGCCGCATCCGCCTGCTCCTGCGGCGTGCGCTGCCAGAACGGGCTCCGCAGCCAACGGCCGAGCTCCGCGAAGCCTGCGTTCGGCGATAGCAGCTCGAGCGCATTCAGCGCGGCGCCGACGAGTGGGCCGGTATCCGCGCGTCCCGCGGGCACGGCGAAATAAGGAGCCGGCACCTCCGCGACGTCACGAAGGCGCGTCTCGAGCACCCTCGCCGCTTCGGCGCGCCGCTCGTCGAGATCCGGCAGCACGATCGCGAAGCGCGCGTCGGGCCGTTCCCGCAGCGCATCCGCGGCCCAATCGGCCGCGGCCTCGAGCTCGTCGGCCGGATCGGCGCAGCGCACCGCAACCGCGCGGCCCGACGTCGGTCGAAGCTCGTGCGAACGGATGCGCACTCCGGCCGAGCGCAGCGCATCGAGCACGGCGCGCTCCGACGGCGCCGGCTCGAAGTCCGCGAGGCCGATCGTCGCGAACGGCTCGAGCCGAGCGCCGCGGGCAACTTTCTCGGCGAGCAGACCGTCGAGCGCCGCCGCATCGATCCAACGCGCGTCCGCGAGCCGCGAGCGGTACTCGCGGCACCAGCGCACGAACGCGACAAAGTCCGGAAACCGGTGCTCGGCGAGGAGCCCGTCGAGCTCGATGCGATACGCGGCCGCGCGTCTCCACGCATCCTCCGCGGCGCGGGCCGTGCCCCCCGTGCCGAGCAGCCGCGCCGCTTCCGGAGATTCGGCGATCACGCGCTCCCACAACGCGCGGCTCTGACGCGGCGTGAGCAGCACCGGGTCGTCGGTATCACGGCAAGCGGCCCAAAGACGCTCCGCGAACGCCCGATACGACAGGACCTCGGGCGGTGCGACGACGCGCCGCCGCTCGAGGTCCTCTCGGCAGAGAAGGAGCTCCCACTGCGCGGCGGCCGGCCGGCCGCCGCCGACGACCGCGATCGTCGCGCCGTAGGAACGCTCTACGAAGACGTCCGGCAACCCTTAGACGGAGACGAGCTTCGGCGACCGCTTCGCAAGCTGAGCGAGCACGTCGTCGATGCGGCGGAACACCTCGGCGATCTGATCCTCGTCCGGCAGGGTCGTGACCCTGAAATGATCGCGATACGGCGTATTGAAGCTCGAGCCCGGCGCGACGAGCACGTGCTTTTGCTCGAGCAGTTCCATCGCGAACGCTTCGTCGTCGAAGTCCGGGATCAGCTTTCGATCGACGCCGATGAACGCATACATCGACCCGCGCGGCGGCACGACGTGCAGGTAGCGGCTGCGTGCGACGGCGTCGAGGACCGCCTGGCGGGACTGATAGAGCCGACCGCCTGGAGAGCACAGCGGCTTGATGCTCTGAAAGCCGCCGAGCGCGGTCTGCACCGCCCACTGCCCCGGCACGTTGCTGCACAGGCGGAGCGCGGCGAGCAGATCCATTCCTTTGAGGAACGGCTCGGCAAGCTCCAGCGTTCCGCTGAACGCGACCCAGCCGACCCGATAGCCGCACGCACGATAGACCTTCGACAGGCCGCTGAACGTCGCGCACAGCGTGTTGCGGCACAGCGTCGCCATCGGCACGAACTCCGCGTCGCCGTAGACCATCCGGTCGTAGATCTCGTCGGCGAGCATCACGAGGCCGTGCTTCTCGGCGACGCGCGCGAGGTCCGCGAGCCGATCGCGGCTGTAGACCGCGCCGGTCGGATTGTTCGGGTTGATGACGACGATCGCGCGGGTCCGCGGCGTGATCAGCTTTTCGATTGCCTCGACGTCCGGATTGAAGTCCTGGTCCTCGGGGCATGGATAGTAGACTGCGCGGCCGCCGTTCAGCGTCGTCGCCGCGGTCCAGAGCGGGTAATCCGGGCTCGGAATCAGCACCTCGTCGCCGGGATCGAGCAGTGCCCGCAGCGTCAGATCGATCAGCTCGCTGACGCCGTTGCCGATGAAGACGTGATCGGCGGTCGTGTCGAAGACGCCCCGCTCCTGCTGCTGCATCACGACGGCTTCGCGAGCGGGGAAGATCCCCTTCTGATTGCAATAGCCCTCAGCCGCGCCGAGATTCTCGATCATCGCAAGGCGCATCGTCTCCGGGGTCCTGAAGCCGAACAGGCCCGGGTTGCCGATGTTCAGGGAGATCACCTCGTAGCCCTGACGCTCGAGCTCGAGGGCCCGACGGGCGAGTTTGCCGCGAATCTCGTAACGGACGCCTTTGAGATGCGAGCTCGGTTGCAGCGTACGGGTCAGCACGGTCGTTCATCCGCTGGGTGAAAGGGCTTATTCTGCCGCGAAACGCCGATCCCAGAAAGCTCGCGGGTCGCAGCCAGGCGCCCTCGTGCTCCTCGCGCGCGGGACTGCTCGGCATGTGCCTCCGCGCCGCCACTCCGCCGAGGCCTGATTAGCAGCCGCCTCGAGCGATGAAGAGCGCCTCCGAACGGACGCGCTCTTCGTTCGTTCATCCGGAACCGCTCCTTCACCCGCGACGCCGTTTCGCTCAGAATCAAACGCCGGTCAACCGGACTGGAACGATCACCGCGGGAACCGGATGCCCAGTGAAGCACGCAAGCTCCTCGTCTGCGTCAAACGCGTCGTCGACTACAACGTCCCCATTCGAGTGCGGGCCGACGGCTCCGGTGTCGCGACCGACGGCGTGAAAACGAGCCTGAACCCGTTCGACGAGATCGCGCTCGAGGAAGCCTTGCGGATTCGGGAGCGCGGCGACGCGGACGAGGTCGTCGCATGCGCCGTCGGACCACTCGACTGGCAGCCGCAGCTTCGCACCGCGCTCGCGATGGGCGCGGACCGCGCGCTGCTCGTCGAGACGTCCGGCGAGCCTCTCGAGCCTTTGGCCGTCGCGCGTGCGGTCCTTGCGGTCGTCGAGCGCGAGGCGCCGCGGCTCGTCCTCCTCGGCAAGCAAGCGATCGACGACGACGACAACCAGGTCGGCCAAATGCTCGCCGCGCTGTGGGACCGCCCGCAAGCGACGTTCGCGTCTCGTATTCGCATCAAAGGGGATCGCGCGATCGTCTCTCGCGAGGTCGATGCGGGCCTCGAGACGCTCGAGGTCGATCTGCCCGCGGTCGTCACGGCCGACCTTCGGCTGAACCAGCCGCGCTACGTGAAGCTGCCGGAGATTCTGAAGGCGAAGCAGAAGCCGCTCGACGTGCTGCCGATCGCCGGTCTCGGCGTCGATACGGCGCCCCAGTTTCGAACGGTCCGCTACGACGCGCCGGAACCCCGTCCGCGCGGCCGCATCCTCACGAGCCCGGCCGAACTGATCGAGGCGCTCATCGCGAGAGGTGTACTCGAATGAAGGTGCTCGTCGTCGCCGAGCACGACGGCGAGCGCATCGCCGAAAGCACGGCGAAGTGCGTCGCGTGCGCCCGCGAGATCGGCGCCGACGCGATCGACGTCATCGTGTTCACGGCCGAGGAGCGAGCGGACGGTCCTGCATCGCAAGCCGCGCGGATCGCCGGAGTCGACCGCGTGATCGAGGCTCGGAACCCCGACCAGCGCGGCTTCGCGAGCGCCGTGCTCGCGCCGCGCCTCGCCGCGCTCGCGCGCGGCTACAGCCACCTGCTCGGCCCTTCGACGACCTTCGGTAAGGATCTCTTACCGCGGACCGCTGCGCTCGTCGGCGTCGGACAGATCAGCGACGTTATGGCCGTCGAAGCCCCCTATCGCTTCAAGCGGCCGATCTACGCCGGCAATGTCGCCGTCACGCTCGAGGCGGCCGCCGACCGCCTCGTCGTCGCCACCGTGCGCGGCGCTTCTTATCGCGCGGCCGGCACGGCTCCCGTGCCCGCGCCGATCGACGTGCGCACGCTCGCCGACATATCGGTCCCGACTCATACACGCGTCGTCGGCCTCGAGGGCGGCGCTTCGGAGCGGCCGGAGCTTCTGACCGCGCGCCGCGTCGTGGCCGGCGGCCGCGGCGGCGCGAGCGCCGAAGGATTCGAGCTCGTGACGCGGCTCGCGGACGTGCTCGGCGCGGCCGTCGGGGCTTCGCGGGCCGCGGTCGACGCCGGCCTCGTTCCGAACGAGCTGCAGATCGGTCAGACGGGGAAAGTCATCGCGCCGGAGCTGTACGTCGCGATCGGGATCTCGGGCGCGATCCAGCATCTGACCGGCATCAAGGATGCCGGGACGATCGTCGCGATCAACGACGATCCCGACGCGCCGATCTTCGCCGTTGCCGACCTCGGGCTCGTCGCGGATCTCTTCGATGCCGTGCCGGCCCTGATCGATGCGTTGGAGCGCCGCCGCCTCAGCGGGAAGTGACGGCGAGCGCGCCGTGCCGGAGGGCTCCTACACCGATCAGGGATCAGCGCAACGGATCAAAGCTGCTGAAGCACCGTCTCCGCGGAGCTGACGCCGAACGCGCCGGGCGGCTCGACGTTGAGCTGCTTCACGACGCCGTCCTCGACGATCACCGAGAAGCGCTGGCTGCGCGTACCCATGCCGAACTTGGTTGCATCCATCTCGAGCCCGAGCGCGCGCGCATACTCGCCGTTGCCGTCCGCGAGCATCAGGACCTTACCGTCCGCCGATGCGCTCTTGCCCCATGCGGACATCACGAACGCGTCGTTCACCGCCATGCACGCGATCGTGTCGACCCCTTTGGCTTTGATCGCGTCGGCCTTCTCGACGAATCCGGGCAAGTGCTTCGCCGAGCACGTCGGCGTAAATGCGCCCGGCACGGAGAACAGCACGACCTTCTTGCCCGAGAAGAGCTGCTCCGTCGTCATATGCTCCGGGCCGTTCTCACCGATCACCGTAAAGGTGCCCTCGGGCATCCGATCTCCAGCCTTGATCGTCATCTCGTTCCTCCCATAGCAAAAGCGGCGGCCGAGAGGCCGCCGCTTCCGGTCGATCTTCCCGCCGCGACGCTGCCGTCAGCCGCGGGCCCGCGCGCGCGCCTCGGCAAGCTGGCGCTCGCGATCCTGCTCCGTCTGAACGTAATCGATCCACTGACGTGCGGCTTGCCGCGAACGATCGTCCCGAGCGTCACGTGCGGCCGCCTGGAACGCGGTCAACGCAGCGCCGTAGTCCTTCTGCTCGGCGAGGCAGTTGCCGAGCAGCATGTTGGCCTGATCCGTGCGATCGAGGCCGCCGGCCCGCAACCCTTCACGGGCCGCGTTCGCGCACTCTTCCCACTGGCCGAGCTGGTAGTACGATTGCGCGAGCATTATGCTGAGCTCACCGTCGTCAGACAGCTGCGCGGCACGCGTCAACGCAGGAATCGCCCGGTCGTGATTCTGCGCGAGCTGCCACGCTTGCGACAGCAACCGCCAGTTCGACTGCGTGCCTTCGATCGTGCCGTCCTCGAGTCCCTTCTGCAGCAGCGCCGCCGCCTTGTACGGCACCTCCGCCTGCAAATACAGCTGCGCGAGCGTGACGAGCTCCTGACCTCGGGTCAACCAGTTCGCCTCGTAAGCCGCCTCGAACAGCGCGAGCATGCGGTCTTCCTGCCCTTCCTGCCCGTAGATACCGGCGAGCTGGATCAGATAGTCCTTCTTCGGCCAGTTGTTCGCGAGGATCGTCAGCGTCTCGATGACCTTCGGATAGTCCTCGAGCTCGAAGTAGAACACGTTCAGGAGCTGATACCAGCTCTCCTCGATGTTCCGTCCCTGCTCACGCGCGATCTCGATCGCGCGCTGGATCGCAGGAATGCCTTCCCGATACTGCTGAAGCTGATAGTGAATCTGCGCCTTCAGGACGTATGGCGTCGTTCCCGGATTCTCGGCACCCTTGAACCACTCCTCCAGCATCGCGAGCCCTTTATCGTACTGCTCCTGCTGAACGTAGAGCTGCGCGAGCGCGAGCTTCGTGTCCTGCTCGAGGCTGATCGGCAAATCCGGCTGCTCGAGGACCTTCTCGTACGCGCCGATCGCGTCGGCGTAGTTCTCTGCGTTGAAGTGGATGAACGCGTGGAAGTACCACATTTGCGCGGTCTCGTAGCTGTTCAGATCGCGGATGCGGGCGATCTGATCGAGCCGCTGACGGGCGCAAGCGTAATCCTCGTTCTCGACGCACTCCTGCGCTTCGGCGAGACGCTGATAGACGGTTTCGCGCATCGCCGGCGTCCGCCGGGTCTCCTGCTGGCTCGACTCGCCGCCCTCCGCGGCGCGTTGCGCGAAGACGTCGGCCGGTCCGAGCAGCAGGACGCCCGCCGCCGCGACCTGCGCGGAAAACAATGATATCCAGAGCTTGCGAACCACTCTCAACCCTCTCTCCCGCGGCATGCGCTCAGCGCTCGAGCACGAACGTGATCTTATTCCGAACGCCCGGCACCTCGACCGGCTCGCCGTCGATCACGCGCGGCTTGTACTTGAACTTCGCGGCCGCATCCATCGCGGCCTTGTCGAACAGCGAGCTCGACGATTCGACGACGCGGATATCCTTCGTCGTCCCCGTCCGCGTGACGGTGAACTCGACGATGACGTAACCCTCGAGACCGCGCTGCGCCGCACGCGCCGGGTAGACGGGCTGCACTTTGACGATCGGCAGATACTCGCCGTCGCTGACGCCGATGCCGAGACCGCCGATCTCGAGACTCGAGCCCAGCTGCGGCGCCGTCACCGAGACCGCGAGCCCGGTATCGAAGCTCGTGTTCGTCGTCGTGCTGGGCATCTCGGGCTGACGCTCCGGCTCGGGCGGCTTCTCGGGCTTTTGCTGCTTACGCTCGATGACCTCTTCGCGCTCGACACGCACGAAATCGATCATGCGGGCTTGGCGTGCCTCGGCGAACTCGCCTCGGCCGCTCGCGATCAGCAGCTGCATCACGAAGAGCAGACCAAACGTGATGGCCACCCCCACGCCCGTCGCCACGCCGTACCGAGCAATCATGTTCAACCCCCTCGCGCTAGCGCGTGTTGCTTCATTGTGTAACCGGCACTCCGGGGCCTGTCAACGTCCGCGGATACCGGACTCCGGCCGCACTCGTACTCGGCCTAGGTAGCTCTCCGAGCTCAATTCTGCGACGCCGCGATCGTAATGTCGCTCACGCCCGCTTCCTTGGCCGCATCCATCACCTGGATCAGCAGCCGGTTCCGCGCATCCCGGTCCGCCTGCACGACCAGGCCGCCTTCCGGATTCTCGGACCGGAGCCGCTCGATCTCGGCGCGCACCGCGGTGATCTCGACGGGCGAGCCGTCGATCCAGATCTCGTTATTCGGCGTGATCGCGACGAAGATACTCGCCGCATCCGGCGTGAACGCCGTCGATGCCTCCGGCCTCGTGACATCGACGCCCGGCTCTTTGACGAACACCGCCGTGACGATGAAGAAGATGAGCATGATGAACACGACGTCGAGCATCGGCGTCAGGTTGATCTCGCTCTCCTCTTCCTCCATGTACGCTTCGTTGTCCTGCATCGTGCATTCCTCCTCGCCGCGGGGCGGTCAGTCGACGCCCTCGGCCAGCGAGATGTTGTAGACGCCGGCCGATCGAGATGCATCCATCACACCGACGAGCGTCCGGGTCGTCGAGTTCGGTCCCGTCTGAATGACGACCGGACGGTCGGGGTTTTCCGCGTACATACGTTGGATGTTTGGACGCACCGCGCGGATATCGACCTGCTGGCCGTCGATCCAAATTCGGTCCTGGTTGTCGATGATCACGAGGATCGCTCCGCGCTCTTGAACGACCTGGGGCTGATCCTGATCCGGCCGATTCGCGTCGATACCGGTTTCACGAATGAAGCTCGCGGTGACGATGAAGAAGATCAGCATGATGAACACGACGTCGAGCATCGGCGTCAGGTTGATCTCGTTCTCGTCCTCCGGCGTGCTGACGGTTGCAATGTGTTTACGCATGACGGCTCAACCTCGCCTCAGTGATCCATCGTCATTCCGTCTTCGAGAATGGCGATATTGCGCTTAGCCTGTCGGGCCAGAATCGTGACGAGGAAGACGCCCGACAGCGCGCCGACCATGCCGGCCATCGTCGGAATCGTCGCCATCGAGACGCCGGCGGCCATCGATCGAGCATTGCCCGTCCCGTGGAAGGCCATGACCTGGAAGACCGCGATCATGCCCGTCACCGTGCCGAGCAAGCCGAGCAGCGGACACAGCGCGACGAGCGTATTGATCATCGGCAGCCCTCTGTCGGCATCCATGCGACACCGGGAGATGATCTGCGACCGGATCTGCTTCGCGTGCCACGAGCGCCGCTCCGGCCGCGCCTCCCACTCCGCGAATGCCGCCTGTAGGACCTTCTTCAGCCCCGTTCGGTAGTAGATCAGCCGCTCGAGGATCAAGACCCACATGATCAGGATCACGACTGCGATGACGCGCAGCACGGGACCGCCGAGCTCGAGAAAGTCGCGAATGGCCTCGTACGCGTCGATCAAAACCTGCATTGCCTCACCTCTCGGCAGCGCGGCGGCTCAGGGCCGCCGCGCCATGATCGATCACTTGTGGGTTTGCTCGGCCTGCCGCGCGACGATACCCGCGCTCTGCTCCTGAAGGAGCTGCACGATACCGCGAGCGCGCCCATTGACGATCGTGTGCAGCAGCACCGTCGGGATCGCGACGACGAGTCCGAGCACCGTGGTCACGAGCGCCTGGGAGATACCGGCCGCCATCACGGTCGGATCGCCGGTGCCGAACAGCGTGATCGCCTGGAACGTCTGAATCATGCCGGTGACGGTGCCGAGCAGACCGAGCAGCGGCGCGACGACCGAGATGACCTTGATGAAGAGGATCCCCCTTTGCAGCTTCGGGACCTCGCGGAGGATCGCCTCGCCGAGCTTGAGCTCGAGCGTCTCGGTGTCCGCGCTCGGGTTATCCTGGTACACCTTCAATACGCGGCCGAGCGCATTGTCCTCGCGGACCGTATCGCTCTTCAGCTGTGCCTTCACCTTTCGGCCCGCGATGCCGAGCGTGATCAGCCGCTCGAGCGCGATCAGGATACCAATGATGCCGAGCGCGATGATCACGTAGCCGACGACTTGACCCTGCTGAACGTACTCGCCGAGCGTCGGCGTATCGATCAGCAGGGACAAGAGCTGTCCGCGAGTGACGTCGATGCCGAAGCGAACGAGCGCGCCGTCCGGCGAGGCGTTGACGAGCGCGGACGTCGAATTGACGAAACGGCCTTCCGACGGCTGACGCTGCAGCTCGGCGACCGATCCGCCCTCCGTCATACGCAGGTAGCGGCCGTCGGCGACGAGGTTGAACGCGCCCACCCGCACGACGTCCTCGTTGACCTCGCGGCCGTCCGCGGTGACGACGCGGAAGTTCGAAAGCCGCTTGACTTTGCCGAGCTCGGTCGCCTCGCGTGCGAGCTCGAACCAGAGCCGCTCGATCTCGCTGATCGACGGCAGGCGGCTGCTCGATCCCGCCTTCGCTGCGAACTCCGTCAAGAACTCGCCGCGGTCGGGGAACTCGACGTTGGTCAGCGAGTTCTGGAACAGCGAACGCGCGTCGCCGGAGACTTGCTGCAGCACGCCGAACAGCTCGCGGAGCGAGCCGAGCCGCTCGTCGAGCTGCCGTTGCACCTCGGCGATTAGAAGCTCGTTCTCCTCGAAACGGGTCTCGAGCTCCTCGCTGCGGTTCTCCTCGGCGGCCTTACGCTGCCGGGCTTGCTGCAGCAGCTGATTCTGCTGCGCCTGCGCGCGCTGAAACTCCTCGACGCGCCGCCGATGCTCCTGATCGTCCCGCGCCTGTCCTCGGTTGATCAGATCGACGAGCTCCCGAAGGCTTCCCGGTTCATTCTGCGCCTGCGCCGGTCCCGCGGCGATCGCGAAGCCGAGCGCAGCGGCTGCAATAAGGCGGTGGATCTTCATCCTAATTCTCCTGGGGTGGGGCAATGGGAATCATGAAAAGTTGCGGGCTGCCGGTCTTGAGGACATTCAGCCCCGCGCGAATCTGCTCGGCATCTGCCCGGCTCAACGCGACCCATTCGCGGGTGCGCTGATCCCAGGCGCCCGCGATCGCGTTGTCCGGCGTAACGTAGTAAAGACCGACGCGTCCGAGCATCAGAAAATCGACTTCTCTCAGAACGCCGCCGATCTCGAGCTCTCCGGTATACGTATCCGGAAAGCGGCCGTAGTCGTTCTCGATCTGCCACGCCTGCATCACGTTGCGAAACTGCTCCGCGGTCGTGACGTCGGAACGCTGCAGCAACGCCCGAAGGCTTCGGACGCGCGCTCGACGCTCCTCGAGCCTGAACGGCACGTCGAGCTCGATGAACTGCTCGAGGCCGTCGATCATCCTCACCATCAGCGGCGTGACCTGGCGCTCGATGACGGTGACGGTATCGATCGAAGCCCGCAGCTCCGCGATCTGCCGTTCTTGATCGTCGACCCTCGCCTGCATCAGGTCGTTAAAGAGACGCAGGCCGTCGATCTCCTTCGTCAGCGTTTGATACTCGTTGTAGCGTTGGCGCGTCTGCTCGGCGATCTGGTCGATCTGCCGCTGTGCTCGCCGCGCCGCCTCGATCCGCTCCCCTTCGGCCGCGAGGACCTGATTAACGGTAGCGTCCTGAGCCGCGGCTGGGCCTGTGATCAACGCCGTTGCGAGCGCGCCGGCGATGGCCCACGCACCAAGCGGTTTCCCCTTCATGCCCACCTCGTCCGGTGACTGCAGAAAATTCGTCGCCAAGGGATCACGCGACCGTCTCCCACGGCAAATCCATGTTCAGCTTGGCCTCCCCCTCAAACGTCTTCATGGGATAGCGGAAGCTCGTAGCGCCTCGGCGATCGGCACCCGAGTTCCTTTGGAATCGATTCCCCAGACTGTCCCGAGATCCGTGTAAAGGTCGATCGGTTCTTCTTGTGGCTTCCCTACTCTACGGGATCCTTCGCTCACTCGCCCCTTCTCGAAGTCGAAGGATCCCCCCCCGGCCACGCGTGCATGCCGTGGCGCGAAGAATAGCGCAAAATAATCGAGCGTCGCTACCGCGATGCTGGACCGGTTCATACAGCTCATTGGACAACGCTGCGGGGCACCCAACGGCTCTCGACCGGGCCCTGCGCCGACAACCCTAGAATCATAAAGTAATATGAGCCTGGGCGCACAAGGAAAAGCAAGCGCCGCGTGCGGAGACCTTCCGCGGAAGGCTCGACGCTCGCGTTCTAAGGCATTGACACGGTTTGCGCTTTTGATAATCATGCGAAATCTCGCGTCACCTGCAGACCATGAGTACACGTCGCCCCGCGCTGCTCGTCGCCGTACTGCTCCGCAGGCAGCGGTGCGGGCCCACGGCTTGACGACCAAGCGTCGACGAAGACCCCGCACCCGAAAGGCTGCGGGGTCTTTTTCGTTTGGTGGCCGACCCGATTGATCGGAAAGAGGAAAAAGCCAATGCAACTTTATACGGAAACGGATGTTCAGCCGGACGCGCTGCGCGGCGAGCGGATCGCGGTGCTCGGATACGGCAGCCAGGGACGCGCGCACGCGCTGAACCTGCGGGACTCCGGGTTCGACGTCGTGATCGGGCTGCGCCCCGGCGGCGCGACGTCGGCGAAGGCCGAGCGGGACGGCTTTGCGGTCCGTGCGCCCGCCGACGCGGTCGACGGCGCCGGGCTCGTCGCGTTCCTCGTGCCCGACATGGCGCAAGGCCAGCTCTATAAGGACATCGAGGGCCGTCTCGCGCAGGGCACGACGCTGCTCTTCGCGCACGGCTTCAACATTCATTACAAGCAGATCGAGCCCCGCGCCGATCTCGACGTCGTGCTGATCGCGCCGAAGGGCCCCGGCCATCTGGTCCGCCGCCAGTACGAGGAAGGCCGCGGCGTGCCGTGCCTGATGGCGGTCGGCCAGGACGCGACCGGGCGGGCGCAGGCGCGCGCCCTCGCCTACGCGCACGGCATCGGGGGCACCCGCGGCGGCGTTCTGACGACGACGTTCGCAGAGGAGACGGAGACCGACCTGTTCGGCGAGCAGGCGGTGCTCTGCGGCGGTCTGACCGAGCTCATCGTCCGCGGCTTCGAGACGCTCGTCGAGGCCGGCTACCAGCCCGAGGTCGCGTATTTCGAGTGCATGCACGAGGTCAAGCTGATCGTCGATCTGCTGCACGAGGGCGGCCTGAAGAAGATGCACGAGTTCATCAGCGAGACCGCGAAATTCGGCGATCTGACGCGCGGGCCGAGGATCGTCGACGCGCACGTCAAGGAGAACATGCGCACCGTCCTCAAGGAGGTGCAGAACGGCCAATTCGCGAACGAGTGGGTCAAGGAAAACGAGACCGGCATGGCAAACTATCGGCGCCTGCTCGAGGAGGATCTGAACCACCCGATCGAGAAGGTCGGACGAGAGCTTCGCGGCCGCATGAGCTGGCTCAAGGAGTAACGCAAGGAAGCGCCGGGAGCGGCGGCTTCCGGCGCTCCGCCTCGCGGCGGGATCACCAGGAGATCGACGGATGCCCCTGAAGACGAGCAAGTTTATCTGGCACGACGGCAAGCTCGTGCCGTGGGAAGAGGCGACGGTGCACGTGCTGAGCCACGCGCTCCACTACGGATCTTCGGTCTTCGAGGGCGTCCGGGTCTACGCGACGCCGCGGGGGCCCGTCGGTTTTCGACTGACCGATCACATTCGCCGCATGTTCCACTCGGCGAAGGTGTACCGGATGAAGATCCCGTACACCGAGGACGTGCTCGTCGAAGCGTCGAAGGAAGTCATCCGTGCGAACGACCTGCTGAACGGCGCGTATATCCGCCCGATCGCTTACCGCGGCTACGGCGAGATGGGCGTCGCCGGCAATATCGAGGAGCCCGCGCGCTGCTCGATCGCCGCGTGGGAATGGGGCTCGTATCTCGGCGAGGGGGGCCTCGAGCAGGGCGTCGACGTCTGCGTCTCGTCGTGGCAGCGCGTCGCGCCGAACACGGTGCCGACGCTCGCGAAAGCGGGCGGCAACTATCTGTCGAGCGCACTCGTCACGCTCGAAGCGCGCCGGCTCGGCTTCGCCGAGGGCATCGCGCTGAACAGCGCCGGCTACGTCAGCGAGGGCGCCGGCGAGAACGTCTTCCTCGTGCACGACGGCCGCATCCTGACGCCGCCGGTCGCGGCGTCGATCCTCGCAGGGCTCACGCGCGACACGGTAATGAAGCTCGCGGCTTCGGCCGGCTACGAGGTCGTCGAGCAGGATATCCCGCGCGAGCTGCTCTACCTCGCGGACGAGGTGTTCCTGACCGGCTCCGCCGCGGAGATCACGCCGGTCCGCTCGGTCGACCGCATCCCGGTCGGCGCCGGCA
>CAYMAF010000005.1:0-41337 GCA_964388365.1 uncultured Gammaproteobacteria bacterium
GTGTACGCGGCTTTGCAGGCCGCTGCATCACCACTCTGCCACCTAGCCTTCCGGAAGGAGCGGCCGGCAACGCCGGCCGCAAGCGGAATTTAGCACAGGTCGGGGCCGAAAGCGGCCCCTCGCTCAATTCAGCTCGTCGACCGCCCAGAACCGCGTTCCGGAGATATCGGCCTGCGCCATCAATCCGCGGTCCGTGAGCTGGTAGAACGCGACGCCGTCGATGAAGCTCGACGTCACGGTCACGCCATCCGAGCCGGCGGCCGCCTGCGCCGTCGTGCTCGCGTCCCAGCCGCCGCGGATGAAACGGTCGACATGCGCGGGCGTCTCGAACAGGATCACGAGATCGTAGCGCTGCGCGCCGATACCGAGGCCGATGCCTCCCGTGCCCATCCGCATGTACGTCCGGCGCCCGGAAGCCTTGTCGACCGCAACCCCCGTGCCGCCGCCGCCCGTCACGATGAAGCCGGCCTTCGTGGCCGTGAAAACCGCGTATCCGGCCGCTCGGTCGTAAAGCGCCTTGACCGCTTGCTGCGTATCGAGCAGCTTCTCGAGCGTCTGCTGCGCCCGCGTGTCGATCTCCCGCCGGCGCTCGAGCACCTTCGGATCGGTCGCCGCGGCTCCGTCCGATTGAGCGAGCGCCGCACCGCCGGCAAGCCAAAGGCCGCAAACCGCTGCCAAGAACACTTTGATGCGCATTCGTCCCCCCTTCTCAGGTCTCGACGCTCAAACCCGTAACGAAATAGCCGGTCAGCTGGTAACCGATCAAGATCATACCCGCGGACATCAGCGCGACGTTCGCGGCATAGGCGTACCGCGCGAAGCTGGCACCGAAGCTCCGCCACAGCGTGAAACCAGCCAGCATCACGCTGAGCGCAAGAAGCTGACCGAGCTCGACGCCGATATTGAACGAAATCATGTTCGCGACAAGCCCGTCCCGGGCAATTCCAAGCCCTTGCAGCTGGGTCGCGAGACCGAAGCCGTGAAACAGCCCGAACACCGTCACGGCCGCCTTCGTGCTCGGCTCGACGCCGAGCCGGCGGAAGCCGCCGAGATTCTCGAACGCCTTGTAGACGACCGATAGCCCGATGACCGCATCGATCAAATGCGCGTTCACGTGCAGGCCGCCGAGGACGCCGAGCAGCAGCGTCGTACTGTGCCCGACCGCGAACAACGTGACGTAGAGCGCGACGTCCCTGAGCCGATACAGAAAGAAGATGACGCCGGCGAGAAAGAGCAAATGGTCGTAGCCGGTCACCATGTGCTTCGCGCCGAGATACATGTACGGGCCGATGTGAACGCCGACCGCTCGGAGCAGGAAGGCCTGGTCCTTCCCTTCGATGCCATGACCGAAAGCCGCCGACGCCACGCCTAGGAGGAGCGGCGCGGCCAATGCCGCTGCAGCGAATCGCCGCAGCGTGGTTCGGTCCGCGTCGAGCATTGCACCGGCATTGTATCCCAAGGTTTGGGAAAAGCGGGCACGATTCGGCTTGATTCCGAGGCGGCGAGCCCCCAACGTTTCGGGACGGAAACGCGGTCCCCCGTTCGCGGGGAGCCGCGCCGAGCCTCGGGGAAGCGCGGAATGGAATACAAGGACTACTACAAGATCATGGGCGTCGAGCGGAGCGCGTCTCAAGACGAGATCAAGCGCGCGTACCGGCGGCTCGCCCGCAAATATCACCCGGACGTCAGCAAGGAGCCGGATGCCGAGGAGCGCTTCAAGGAGCTCGGCGAAGCCTACGAGGTGCTCGGCGATCCCGAGAAGCGCGCGGCGTACGACTCGCTCGGGCAAGACTGGCGGGCCGGCCAGCAGTTCAGGCCCCCACCCGACTGGGAGGAACACTTCCATTTCGGCGGTGGCACGCGCACGGGAGCGGGCACGGGCGATTTCAGCGATTTCTTCGAGGCGCTGTTCGGCCGTGCCGGATTCGGCCCAGGCCGGACGCGGTCGTACGCGTTCTCGACCCGCGGAGACGACTTCCAGACGACGATCACGCTGTCGCTCGACGAGGCCTATAGCGGCGTCACGAAGACGCTCACGGTGACGCTGCCGGAGTTCGACACATCGGGACGCATCGTTGAGCGGACCCGCACGATCAACGCCCGGATCCCGCCAGGTGTAACCGATGGACGACGAATCCGGCTACCGGGTCAAGGCGCCGAGGGACCCGGCGGCCGCGGCGATCTGTACGCCGTCGTCCGTCTCGCGCCGCACCCGTTCTTTCGTCCGAGCGGCAAGGACATCCACCTCGACTTGCCGCTGATGCCGTGGGAAGCTGCGCTCGGTGCGACGATCACTGTGCCGACGCTCGGCGGACCGGTCGAACTGAAAGTCCCGAGGAACTCGCAGACGGGCAAGAAGCTGCGGTTACGCGGCCGAGGATTACCGGGCTCGCCGCCGGGCGATCAGCTCGTCACGCTGCAGGTCGTCGCGCCGCCGGCCGATACGCCCGAGATCGAAGCGCTGTACCGCCGATTCGCCGAGCTCGTCTCGACGAATCCGCGCGAGCATCTCGGTGTCGGCCGCTCGTCCGACGAGGCAACGTCGTAGCCGGCGCAAGGCGTTTTGCGCTTGACGTGATGCGGTTCCCGAGATAGCTTGGGCGCCCCATCCTGGAGGAAAGCATGCGACAGATCAAAACAGGCCTCGTTGCGGCCATGCTGACCTGCATACCCGGCGCGTTCAGCGTCGCTCAGGAGCAGGGGCAAGAGGGGGACCAGGCGCAACCGACGGTCGAGCAATACGATGCCGTGCTGCGGGACATTGCCGGCCTGGAAGTCTATAACGCTCTTCTCGAGCGTCAGATTCAAGATCAGCAGCAGCAAGTCGAGCAGCTCCGCGTCGCGATGGAGCAGGTGCCGGAGCTCGAGCGGCAGATCCCGGCGCTGCTGATCCGCATGGTCGACGCGCTCGAGCAGTTCGTGCAGCTCGACGTTCCGTTCAACCTCGAAGAGCGCACCGAGCGAGTGAGCCAGCTCAAGGCTCTCGTCGAGCGCAGCGACGTCACGGACGCCGAGAAGTTCAGACGCATCATGGAAGCCTGGACCGTCGAGACGGAGTACGGACGCGAGTACACCGCGGATGTCGGCCCGCTCGAGGTCAACGGCCAGCTCTACCCCGAGGTCGATTTCCTGCGCCTCGGCCGGGTCGCGTACTACTACATGACGCCGGACGGCGAAGAGCTCGGCGCATGGGACGCACGGTCGGGCCAGTGGGTGGTGCTCGGCACCGAGCATCGCAACCAGCTCCGCCAGACGATGCGCATGGCGCGTAATCAGGTGGCGCCGGATCTCGTGCTTCTGCCGATCGTTCCGCCCCAGACGGACTGACGCTACGGATCCGTTACCGGTGATCCTCACCGGGCGGCGGCCGAATCGAAGGCCCCTGATTCGAGGCTCGAGTCAGGGGCCTTTCTCGTTCGTGCACCGGCCCGCCCTCTCCGCCATGCCGAACTCGAATTCGCAAACCGACGCCCGATGAGCGGTAGACCCCAGATCCCGCTGACCGGCGGCGAGGCGATCGTCGCGACGATCGAGGCGAACGGCGTGCGCACGCTGTTCGGCGTGCCTGGCGCGCAGATCTATCCGCTCTTCGACGCCGTTGGGCGCCGTAGGCTCGAGCTCTATGTGCCGCGCCACGAGCAGGCCGCGGCGTATATGGCGATGGGCGCCGCGAAATCGACCGGGAGGCCCGCGGTATGTCTCGTCGTGCCGGGGCCCGGCGTGCTGAACGCCTCGGCGGCGCTCTGCACGGCGATGGGTAACGGATCGCCGGTCGTTTGCGTCACGGGACAGGTACCGTCGGAGTATCTCGGCCGCGGCCGGGGCCACCTGCACGAGCTGCGCGATCAGCGCGCAACGCTCGCGGGGATCGTGAAGAGCGCGGTCCACATCGCTCGCCCCGCCGACGCGCCTCGCGTCGTGAACGAGGCGTTCCGCACGGCGCTCGGCGGTCGGCCCGGACCGGTCACGGTCGAGATGTGCTGGGACTCGATGGCGGCAATCGAAGACGTGCGTCTGCTGCCGCCGGCGTCCCCGCTGTCGCCGCCGGAGCCCGATCCAGACGCGCTCGACGCCGCGGCCGCGCTGCTCGCGTCGGCGCGCCGGCCGATGCTGATGTGCGGCGCCGGCGCCCAGCATGCGTCCGACGAGGTGCTCGCCCTCGCCGAGCTGCTGAATGCGCCGGTGACGGCGTTCCGCAGCGGCCGCGGCGTCGTCGCGGAGGATCATCCGCTCGGCGTCGGAGCGGTGGCCGCACGCGAGCTTTGGGACGACGTCGACGTGCTCGTCGGCATCGGCAGCCGGCTCGAGATGCCATACATGCGCTGGCGCGACATGATGCGCTACGACCCGCAGCCAAAGGGGCCGAAGCTGATCCGCATCGATATCGATCCGGCGGAGATGACGCGGCTCCGGCCCGATGTCGGAGTCGTCGCGGATTCGGCCGACGCGTGCCGTCTGCTGTTCGATCGCATCGCCGATCGCGTCCGCCCGAATCGGGGCCGACGAGACGAGATCGCGGCCGCTAAGGCGACGGCGCAAAAGCTGATCGCGCGACTCGAGCCGCACGCGGCCTATCTCGCCGCGATCCGAGAGGTCCTGCCGCGAGACGGTTTCCTGGTGCCGGAGGTCTCGCAGGTGGGTTTCGCGACCTATACCGGCGCGTGGCCGGTGCTCGCACCGCGTACCTACGTGACCGAGGGCTATCAAGGCACGCTGGGCTTCGGCTTCCCGACCGCGCTCGGCGTGAAGGTCGCAAATCCCGATCGCGCGGTCGTCTCCGTAACCGGCGATGGCGGCTTCATGTTCGGCGTGCAGGAGCTCGCGACCGCGGTGCGTTATCGGCTCGGCGTCGTCACGCTGCTGTTCAACAACGACGCGTTCGGCAACGTGCTCCGGGATCAGCAGACACTCTACGACGGGCGTCCACTCGGCGCGGAGCTCGAGAACCCTGATTTCGTCGCGCTCGCCGAAAGCTTCGATGTCCCGGCCGTGCGCATCTCTAGCCCCGCGGCGCTCAAGCCCGCGCTCGAGCGTGCGCTCGCCGACGGCGGTCCGCACCTGATCGAGATCCGCACATCGATCGCCGCCGAGACCTCGCCGTGGCCGCTGATCCACATGCCGAAGCGCCCTTCCGTCGCCGTTTGAGCCGCACGGACCACGCTGCGGCAGTTGCGGATCGCTTACCGGACGACGAGAAGCTCCCCGTCCTGCTCCGTGATCGACCCCTTCGCGAGGGCCGTCCTGATCTCGTAGCGCTGACCGGCGCGCAGTGTCATCTCGGTTTCGAACGGCTGATAGCCCGGCAGCGTGATCTTGATCCGATACGTGCCGGCCTTGAGCCGAATTCCCTTGCCAAAGCGATCGACGTGACCGGCATAGCGGTCGTCGACGAAAACGGCCGCGTCCTTCGGCGTGACCGAGAGCACGATCCGCGCCGTCTCGTCCGCGCTCGGGAACGAGACCGCATCCGCGGTGCTCATCGCGAGCCGGAACTCGTAACGCTCGCCAGGCTCGAGCGTGATCGTGCGCCGCACGTCCTCGTAGCCGACGAGCTTGAAGACGAGCTCATGCGTTCCGGGCAGCAACGTCAACCGCGACTTGCCGCGCAGTTGACGCACGTGGCCGATGTACTGACCGTCGACCCAGACGCCGGCGTCGCGCTCGGCGCGGCTCGCGGCCTTGATCTCGACCTCGGCCAGCATCGGGTTCGCGGCGATCGCGCCGAGCGGCAGCGCAGTCCAGAGCGCGATCGCCGCGATGATTTTCGCAACGGCTCCCATAGGATGTCCTCCGTATCGCCTCTCGCACGCGCGGCGAGCGCCGCACCGCGCGTACCCTAATAGGTGACGACACAGATGAGAAGCTCGGCGAAGCGCGCGCCGCTGAAGCCAGGAACCACAACGGTTTCACGCCGTCGCCGATTCGCGACGACCGCCTATCGCAGCGTCGATCAGGGGTGCAGCAGGACCTTGATCGCCCCGTCCTGCTTCATTTGAAAGATCTCGTAGCCGTGGGGGCCTTGCTCGATCGGCAGATGGTGAGTCGCGAGATCCCCGACGCCGAGCGGATCGGACTCTCCGCTGACGAGCGGCATGAGGTCGTCGATCCAGCGCTTCACGTTGGCCTGTCCCATCCGAATCTGTATCTGCTTGTCGAACAGCTTGAGCATCGGCAACGGATCCATCGCGCCGCCGTAGACGCCGGTGATCGAGAGCGTGCCTCCGCGGCGCACGGTGTCGATCGCTTGGAGCAGCACGGTCAGCCGATCGACGCCCGCCTTCTGGAACAGCGTCTGCGCGACGGAATCCGGCAGCATCCCCGTCAGCGTCTGCATCGCTTTCACCGCCGGCGCGCCGTGCGCCTCCATGCCGACGGCGTCGATCACCGAGTCCGTGCCTCGGCCGTCGGTCAGCTCCCGGATCATCGCCGGCACATCGTCGTGCTCGTTCGCATCCACGGTCTCGATGCCGTGGCGGCCCGCCATCTCGAGCCGCTCCGGGACGATATCGACGCCGATCACGCGCGCGCCCCGATGGCGCGCGATGCGCGCCGACATTTGCCCGATCGGCCCGAGACCGTACACCGTGACGCTGCCGCCTTCCGGAATCGATGCGTACTCGACCGCCTGCCACGCCGTTGGCAGAACGTCTGCGAGGTAGATGAACCGCTCGTCCGGCGGCCCCTTCGGCACCTTGATCGGGCCGAACTGGGCCTGCGGCACGCGCAGGTACTCGGCTTGCCCGCCAGGTACCTGGCCGTAGAGCTTCGAGTAGCCGAGCAGCGCTGCGCCGCAGCCGTGCTCGCGCACCTGGGTCGTCTCGCACTGCGAGTAGAGTCCGCGATCGCACATGAAGCAGCGGCCGCACGCGATATTGAACGGCACGACGACTCGATCGCCCGGGCTCACGTGCGAGACTTCGGGGCCGACTTCCTCGACGATGCCCATCGGCTCGTGTCCAAGGACGTCGCCCGGCTCCATGAACGGCTCGAGCACCTCGTACAGATGCAGATCGGATCCGCAGATCGCCGTCGTCGTGATGCGAACGATCGCATCCGTCGGCTCGCGCAGCGTCGGATCGGGTACATCGTCGCAGCGCACGTCGCGCCTGCCGTGCCAAACCAGCGCCTTCATCGGGGCCTCCGCGCTCAGAAGAACAGGATCGCGAGCAGCACGAGGATCACGACGGCGGCGCCGAGCGCGACGAGCGCGCCGTAGGCGCCCTGTGATTGCGTAGCCCCCGGTCTGCCGCTCATCGCTTGTTCCGCGCTCAAGCCCTGCAAGCCCTCGCCGCGTTCGGCCCGTTCGATCTCGCGGCGATGCGCCGCCGCGCTCGGCGGCGTGCCGGCCGCCTCGTCGTCGGTGCCGAGCGGCACGGCCGCGGGCTCGACGGCCGTGCTGATGCCGGGTGTGCGCCCGCTCGCTCGTGCGTCGCGCATCTGCGCCGACGAAGGCGCGGCCGGCGCCGGCCGCCGCTCGTCACGCCCCCGCTTCCGTCCGCGGCGCCTAAGCGCGTGGTGACGGTTGCCGCGGCGACGCCGCTCCTCGCCTTCTCCGGCCTCGGAGCGGTCGGCAGGCTCGGCCGGCGCGGGCTCTTGCTCGTGCTTCGGCCCTCGGTCGATATCCATCGTGCGTCCCTCCGGGCCGCAGGCCGATTTGGGCGACGCTGAAATCAGCCGCGCCGCGTGAACTTGTTGAACGTGCTGAGCTGCCCGTCCGACTTCCGCTCCTGATAGAGGAACGACAGGTTGCTCTCGTCGAACTTGCGGAAGAACTCGTCCCACTCGATTGGCTCGACGTCCGAGTCGTCCTCGTCGTCGTATCCGGGAAACTCGATGCGTAAGAGGCCCGCGTCGTCCTTGCCGCCGGTGCCTTTGATATGCGCGGGCCGGCCGCCCCGCTCCTCGACCCAACGACGAATCTCGTCGTGGTCGGTCGTCTGCTTCGACTCGCTCATCGCTTCGACCTCCGTATCGATCGCACGAGGAACGGAGCAAGTTCCATGCCACGCTCAAAACCCCCAGTCTCACCCTGCCGTGCGCGGCTGCCGTCATCGCGCCGACGGGCCGCGGAGTCGCAGCGTGCGCCGTCCGGCATCGATCTCCCATGCGAGCTCCGTCAACTCGATGCGTGCGCGCTCGAGGAGCTCGCGCCGATCGGGCGGCCACGGCGAGCGCACGACGCGAACGATTCCGCGGCCCTCCGGCGACCAGCGCAGCGCATGACGGCGGCCGGCGGCCTCGATGAAGATCGACAGCACGGGCACCTCGAGCGCCGCCGCGATGTGTTGTCCGGCCGAGTCGTACCCGACATAAAGGTCTGCGCCGCCGATCGACGCGACGAATGCATCGACGCCGGCCTGCCACGTCAGCACGTCGGCCGCGACATCGGGCGCAGGCGCTCGGCCTGGCGGCAGATGCGCGATCCGCAGACCGCGCTCCGCGAGCAGCTCGCAGAGCTTGCGGCATTCGTCGGTCTCGTGCTCCCCGACGCCGCGCGCGAGCAATACCGCGCACCCTTGCGCAACGAGGCACTCGACGAGATCCGCTTCGAACGGGAGGCCGGCGCGCTTGCGCTCGTTGCCGCCGACGCCGAAGCTTACGCTCGCGAGCATACGCTGCGGGCATGCCGCGCGAAGCGCGCCGATCCACCTCGCGTCGGCGGCGGCGATCCGTAATCGAATGTCCGCCGCCGACACCGCTCCGAACGTTTCGCTCATCCACCGCGCGGTCAGCGTGCGCAGCGAATCGGTAACGTGCGCGCCGTAGCTGCGGCTCGGAAAGTGGAAACAGCGCTCGTCGGGCACCGGGCGCAGCAGCCCGAGCTGGGTCAACCGAGAATCCGGATCGATCAGCAGATACTCGTGCCGTGCGAGATCGGCGCATTCGGCGCGTACCGCTGTCATCAACGCTTGCCATGCGTTGAGCCGGGCCGCGAGCAGATCGCTCCGGCCGTACGGCACCTCGACTGGGTCGACCCGCTCGAAGCTGCGCGTCAGCACTTTGGCCGCATCGCTGCCAACGAAAGCGATTCGAGCGTTCGGAAACAACGCTTCGGCACGCTTGAGAATCGGCATCGCGATCGCGATGTCCGCGCCGAGCGTCATGCGCGAAAGCACGACGACTTTGCGCACTCGGCCGCGCTCGGCGTCGGTCAACGGGCGAGGGTTCGGCACTCGCAGAAGATCGCGCTCGGAGACGACACCCGCCTCGGCCAACGCGTCGTCGAGCGCGCGGCACTCCGGGCGCTTGCGCGCTGCCATGATGATCTGCGCAAACATTCGGCGATAGGTCTCCGCGCCGCGGCGAGTGAACCCGTCGCAGAGCGGCTCGATGATTCGCTCGAACACCACACGCGTGCTCTCGGCGGCGACCTCGGGCTCCGGCGCGAGTGCAAGCTCCGCGAGGCGCGCAACACTGCTGCGAAGCGGCGAGCGGCGCCGCGAATGATGGCGCCAGAAAGCCGCGATCGCCTCCTCGAGCGTCGGTTTGCCGAGCGTGCGGGGCGCAGGGCGGGCGCCGCTTTGCGGACGCTCAAGCACGTTTCGCCTCCATACGCTGCGATTGGCCGAGCAGCATCGACGCTGCATTCGCGATTTCGTCGGTGCCGATATCGAGGCATTCGAGCGCGCGCGGACACGAGATCTCGTAGCACGGTGCGCACGGCACGTCGCGCCGCAGCAGCACGCAACGGGTATGCCGCGGCCTCCACTGCGATGCGAGGTCGGTGCCCGAGAACGGCACGACGACCGGCACGCGTAGCGCATCGGCGAGATGCATGACCGACGTGTGGCTCGTCACCGCGATGCACGCACGTGCGACGAGCGCCGCGAGCTCCGGAATCGACGTCCTGCCGACGAGGTTGACCGTGCCGGGGCCGACCCGCTCCGCTAGCCGGTCCGCTTCCTCGGCGTCACGGGCGTGCCCGGTGATCACGACGTTCACTGCGCCGACTCGAGCGGCCTTACGAACGGCCGACGCGCCGCGGTCCGGCGGATAGGTTCGCGCTTCCGCGCTCGCCCACGGATTCCAGAGCAGGTACGGCGTACACGGACCGATCCCGTGCCCGGCGAGCAGCACGTCCGCGCTCGCCGCAGCATCGGCCGGCACGCGAATCTCGAGCGCGTCGTCTTCGACGGGAAAGCCGAGCGCGGCGACGAGCGCGAGGTTGCGTTCCGCCTGATGCCGCTCGAACGCACCGTGGGGCGCGGCGTGCGTCAGCAGCGGGCCGCGCTCCCGGGACGCGCCGGCGCGCAGCGGGATGCCGGCGAGCCACGCGGCGAGCGCTGGCGGATGCGGGCTTTGCGAGAAGCTCGTGAGGATCAACGCGGCATCGAATCGCCGCGCACGAAGGTCGTCGAGCAGCCGGCGCTCGCGCGCCGGATCGAACGGCAGGCGCCCGAGATCCTGCCACAGCACGCGACGGCACAGCACGTCGTCGATCCACGGCAAGAGCGGCGCAGCCGACGCGCCCGCGGGGCTTGCGAGCAGCTCGAGCCTCGCCGCCGGCAGCGCTCGCTTGACGGCCCGCAGCGCCGGCCCGGTCATGACGACGTCGCCGATATTGTCCGCGCGAACTACGAGCAGACGGCGCACTCGTCGCCACGGCTCCAGATGACCGAGGCTCATGCTTCGCGAGCCTCCGTTCGTCCCCAGCCGAGCACGCGCTCCGCGCCGACCTCGCGGCGGGTGATCGTCGTCGGCAGCTCGAGATGGTAGGCCCCGGACGGCATGATCCCGCAGCCGCCGTAGCGGCTCATCAGCTCGAGCTGCGGCACGACGTCCTCGCCGCAGTGCTCGGCCGGCAAACGCCGCCAGAACGAGAACCCGCCGATCTCGCGCAGCTTCGCCGCGTCGTACAGCACGCACGCCGAAGCCCATGCGATCTTGTAGCGCAGCGGCGCGTCCGGCGTCGCGCCGAGGCGGCGTTGGACGTGATAGAGATTCGCCGCGCTGTGCAGCTTCGAGCGCGCCCATTCGCGGCTTCCGGGGACGACGACCTCCGGCCGGACCGGCCCGTCCCAGAGCTCGACGTGCTGCTGACTCGGGCGCACGTCGTTCACGAAGCTGAGTCCGATCACCGACGAGCCGACGAACGCGCATCTCTCGCGCTCGATCACATCGAGCATCAAGCCGAGGACGTAAGGCTCGAGCAGCACGTCGTCGTCGAGATAGAGGACGTAAGGCGCGCTCGAGCACTCGAGCAGGAACTGCCGCTGCTCGGCGATGCCGCGACGCGGCAAGTGCTCGAGCAAGCGCACCTCGCAGCCGTGCCGCTCGAGGACCCGGGAGACGGCGCGCGCCTCGCCAGAGCGAATCGACGCGCCGCCTTCCGTCTGATCGGACACGATCACGCGAAACGGGCGGAAGCGCTGCGCGCAGAGGCCGGCGAGCGTCACGGCGAGCGCGGCGGGCCGCGAGTACGTCGGAATCAGCACGTCGAGCTTCATGCCCGCCCCTCGCCTGCGGCCTTCATGCCGTCATCGGCGGCAGGGCCTCGAGCGCACGGATCGATGCTGCGCGGTTTGCACACCGAGCCGATGACGGCGCTCCCTCCGCTGACGCCTACGTCGCGCCCGCACGTCTCCGCGAGCAGCTCACATGCCGCGGCGATCACGCGCTGCGGCGCGACGCCTTCCAAGCATTCGTGATGGCCCTCGGGACAAACGCTGCGATAGCAGTTGCGACACGGCACGTCGCGATAGAGCACGCGGCTCTGGACGCGCCATGGCGTATGCTGAGGATTCGTCAATGCATAAAGGTCGACGACCGGCGTGCCGACCGCCGCGGCGATATGCACGGGCCCCGTATTGTTCGAGATCAGCAGCGGCGCGGCATCGATCAGCGCGGCGAGCTCGGCGAGCGACAGCCGGCCGGCGAGCGCGAAGGCGGCGCTCGGTGCTTCCCGAGCGAGCCGCTCCGCGAGATCCCGCTCGGCGGCCGAGCCGGTCAACACGATCCGCACGCCGTGCTCGGCGGCGAGCCCGCGAACGACGTGCGCGAAGCGTTCCGGCGAATATCGCCGCGACGGCGCGCTCGCTCCAGGATGAACGACCGCCCATCGCGTTGCCCGAGCGAACCCGAGATCGCGCAGCACGCAGCGCACCTTCGCAGCCGCGGCCTGCGGGACCGTGAGCCGCAGCCGGTCGTCCGTCGCGTGCCAGCCGACGTGCGCGACGAGCTCGAGCTGCCGCTCCGCCTCGTGCCGAAGACGCTCGCACGGCTCCGGGTCGCGAACCCAGTCGGTCAGCAGCTGATACGGATTCTCGCGGCAATGCGCGAGCCGCAGAGGGATATCGGCGAGATAGCAGATCGTCGCGGCCGGCAGCGGGTTCTGGCTGTAGACCGTGAAAATCACGGCGGCATCGAAACGGCGTGCGGCGAGTCGGCGAATCATGTGCCGATCCGGCCGAGCGCTCGCACGCGGCGCGGTCGACTTGACCCACGGCGCGTCGTAGATGATGACGTCGTCGATGTCGGGCACGAGCCGGGCCGCCTCGGCGCCGGCCGGCGACGTCAACAGTGTGATGCGCCGCTCGGGGTGCGAGCGCCGCGCCGCGTGAAGGGCCGGCGTCGTCATCAGCAGATCGCCCATCGCGTCGAGCCGCACGGCGAGCACGCGTCTTACCGCGCGCCATGCCTTCGATCGATCGCCGCCGACTGCTGCAAACGTCATATCAGCGCGTCCCGTCCGCGAGCGCGGCCGCACGTTCGAAGTGCACGGCGTCGAGCTCGACGATGATGCGAGCCGCTTGCTCGAGATCGTCGACGATGTGATGCGGGAGCCGGCCCGTATCGACGTGCCACTCGGTCTCGTTCCCGTTGTCGACGAGCACGGTACGGCATCCCGCGCGTCTCCCGGCCTCGATATCGTCGAGAATGTCGCCGACGAGCCACGACGCGCCGAGATCGAGATCGAGCTCCCGCGCCGCCCGCGCGAGAAGGCCCGGCGCCGGCTTTCGGCAGTCACAGACGCGCCGATAGCGCTCGACGGTGCCGAGCGGATCGTGCGGACAGTAGTAGAAGCCGGATAGCGGCACTCCGAGCGCGGCAAGCCGCGTCGAAAGATCGCTCGCGACCGCAGAGAGCGCACGTTCGTCGAACAGTCCGCGCGCGACGCCCGGCTGATTCGAGACGATCGCGACCACGAAGCCGGCATCGGCGAACCGTCGAACGGCCTCCTCGGCGCGGCGAGCTAACCTAATGCGAGCGGGATCGACGTTGAAGGGGACGTCTTCCACGAGCGTGCCGTCCTTGTCGAGAAAGACCGCTCGTCGCCGGCCGCACCGACTCGCCGTCACGGCCATGACGATTCCCGTTCCGGCACGACCATGAGCTCCGGAATCACGGTTCCGGGCGGCTGCATCAGCACGAACCGGACCGCCGCGGCGACGCGTGCCGGGTCTTGCAGCAAATCGAGGTCGATGTCCGGAAAGCGCTCGAGCAGGAAAGGCGTCCGCATGCCGCCGGCGATCAGCGCCGTGACCTTGATGTGATCGGCGCGGCCTTCGACATGGAGCGCGTGGCTCAGTCCGAGCAGCCCCCATTTGCTCGCGTGATACGCCGACGCATTCGCCCACGCGCGCTTCGCCGCGGTCGACACGATATTGACGATGTTCCCGCCGCGCCCTTGCCGGCGCATCGTCTCGAACGCGAGCCTAGACAGAACGAAAGGGCCCCGTAGGTTGACCGCAAGGACGCGGTCCCATTCGTCCACCGTCATCTCGGTCACGGGCTTCGTCACGTCGACGCCGGCATTGTTGATGAGTGCGTCCAGGCGGCCGTGCTCGCTCACGGCCGCGGCGATAGCACCTTCGGCCTCTTCGACTTTCAGCACGTCGAGCCTGCGCGCGCTCGCCGCGAGTCCGTCGCCGCGAAGCGTCTCGGCGTGCGCGGCCGCCGACTCCGCATCGACGTCCGTGACGATCACCGACGCTCCGGCCTCGGCGAGATCCCGGCAGACCGCGGCGCCGAGCCCTCGCCCGCCACCGGTCACGAGAACCACCCTGCCCTGCATCCCGTCCGTTCGGACGCCGGAGTGCTCGTCGCGCGCGGCGGTCTCGCTGAGTCTCATTTCGGCGTCCTCCTCGTGTGGTCGGTGATCGCCGTCACCGCGGAGCCGATCGGCCGACGTTGGCGGGCGGCGGGGGGGAGCCCTCGCGACGCCGGGCTCGCGGCCGTCGTCACCGGTCCGCTGCCGAACCGGCCGCCCGCGTAGCGAACCTGGGGTGCGTCGAGCGCGCGCGAAAGCACCGCTCCGTAGACGCCCTCGATCGCACGCGCAACATGCCGCCAGGTGAAATGGCGCACGACGCGAGCGCGCCCCTCGCGGCCCATCGCGTCGCGCATCGGACGCTCGCGATGGAGCATCGCGAGACATCGTGCGAGCGCTTCCGCATCGGACGGCGGAATCAGACATCCCGTCTTGCCGTCGACGACGGTGTACTTCACGCCGCCGACCCGGCTGCCGACGACGGGCACGCCGCAGGCCATCGCCTCGAGCGGCGTGATGCCAAACGGCTCGTACCACGGCAAAGTCACGAACACATCGGCGGCGCTGTAGTAGTACCTCAGCACCTGCCTGTCGCGACGCCCCGTAAACGCAACCTTATCCAGGATGCAGGCGTCCGCCGCGATGCGCCGGAGGCGCGCGATCTCCGGCATGCGCTCCGGGCTCGGCACGTAGTCGTCCCCGCCGACGATCAGCAGCCGCGCATCGACCGATTCGGCGTGCACGAATCGCGCGAAACCCTCGATCGCCGTAGCGATCCCCTTGCGCGGGACGATGCGTCCGAGCTGCAGCACGACGAACGCGTCCTTCGGCAGGCCGAGACGTGCTCGCGCGACGTCTCTAGGCACCGGCCAAAGCTCGCCGGGATCGAAGCCGCACGGCACGATGCTGATGCGCTCGGGGTCCGCCTCATAGTGTGTCAGAAGGTCCGCGTGATCTTGCGGACACTCGGCGATCACCCGGTCCGCCGCGCGGGCGATGCGTTCCTCGTGCCGGAAGCGCGTATCCGGAAAGCGATCCGAGGCGCCCTGATGCGCGCGCCTGATCTTCCCGAGCGCGTGAAACGTGATCACGAACGGGATATCGAGCGACCGTTTGACGTCGGCCGCGGTCAGGCCGGACATCCAGAAGTTCGCGTGCAACAGATCGTAGCGCCGCCGCTTGCAGGCGCGGCGAACGTAGCGCGTGAACTCGTTCATGAACGGCAGCAGCTCCTCCTTCGGTACCTGCGTTGGCGGACCGGCCGGAACGTGGATCACGCGCGAGTTCGGATACCAGGCGACGACCTCGGGCTGGTCCGCGGCATCACGGCGCGTGAACACGTCGACCTCAATGCCGCGATCGGCCAAGCACCGGCTCAAATGCGCGACGTACACGTTCTGTCCGCCGGCATCGGCGCTGCCGAGCGCGGCGAGCGGCGACGCGTGGTCGCTGATCATCGCAATCCTATGCATGGGCCGTCCGCCTCCTTGCTGCTGCGCCGTCGTGAGAACGGAGCCGCTTCGTTGCAACGACTTGCTCGAGCGCATCGTTCCAGTCGTGCACGAAGCGCTCGATCGAGAAGCGGCGGCGAGCCTTCCGTCGTGCGCATGCACCGAGCCGCGCGGCCTCGTCCGGATCCGCGAGGAGCCTTTGCATGTGCTCGACGAGCCGATCGATACGCGTATCCGCGAAACCCGAGACGCCGTTCTCGACGACGGTCGCCATTTCCGTCGTCGCGAGCGCGACGATCGGCAAGCCAACGGTCATCGCTTCGCACACGGCGAGGCCGAGACTCGTGTAGCGGATCGGGTTGAAGAAGAATCGATATCGCGAGAGCAGCATCGGCAGGTCCGCATGCGCAACCTCGCCGATTCCGCCGATCGCCTCTGATCCGATACCGACGAGATCGAGCGGCACGTGCTCGCGCACGCGCTCGAACACATCCAGGCCGAGCCGCCGGCCGCGCGTGGGTAGACCGTTCACGACGACGACGCCCCGCTCGAGCTCGCCGGTATATCGGGCGTCGGCCGGCACTTCGACGCCGTGCTCGATGACGCGAACCGGGGTCCTGCCGGACTCCCACATCAGCGCGTTGAACGCGGTCACGTGCACGAGCAGCACATCCGGATCGTCGACGGGATGCCGCGTATCGGTCGGGCTTTCGCGGGGCGGGTCGTGCTCGACGAAGATTCGAGGCAGTCCCCGCTGCTGGGTAGAGAGAATCTCGTACTGATCTTCGACGTAGTTCTTGCGCGACTGGAAGACGACCGCGTCGAGGTCGAGGTCGACGACCCGATCGGCCGGCACGTCGACGACGTTCGCGCCCCATGGCAGCCCTGCTGCCCTCCCGCCGTAGCCTTCGGGCCCCCCCGGCTTGACCGGCAGGTAGAGCGTATGAGGCACGCGAGAGAGGTAATAGAGATAGTTGCCGTGCACGTGCCAAGTGAGAACGTTCAGAGGGCGCATTTCGCACTCCGTGCGGTTGCGGCTTCGAGCAGCGAATGCGAGACGCGCAGCAACTCGAGATGACGAGCCGCCCCTTCGTCGTCCGGCGGCGGGAAGACCGCCGACAGCACGCGTCCGCCGAACTCGGCGCTGAACGCGGCCCGATGCGGTACGCCTGCGAGATAGCAGAGATACGCGGGCAAGTAAGGCTCTCGTCCGGGCTCGGTGAAGACGAGCGCCGCACACGCTTCGAGCGCGGCAATGCTGCTCACGGCGTCCTGGGCGGCGCGGCGCAGCGTCGCGGCCCTTTCTCGCTCCGACGGGACGCCGCATTCGTCCGGCACGGGATAATCGATCCGGCCGACCGCGCGCCGATCGAGCCCGCCGGGGCACGGAACGTTCGCCGGCCAAAGCAACCACACGGCGGCTCCGGGCCGCGAGACGAGCAGCGCGTCGAGAGCCGGAGCGAGCGTGCTCGCAGTGCGAGTCGTGCCGGCATAGGCCGCGACGACGGCTCGCGCATCGGAGCAAGGTCTCTCATCGTGTCGCGCTCTAGCCGCCATAGACTCCGTTCAACAGCCACGACGCCTCATCGAGCACCTCCGCGGCTTCCGGCAGGTCGGCTCGGGCGATACGCATCTGCGCGATGCGTCCCGTGGCCGCGCTCGCGACGCGCCGCGCGATAACCGGCCGATGCCGCATGAGGTCGAGCGGCGCCCAACGCTCAGGGTCCGAAGACAGAAAGACGATGACGCTCGGAACGCGCAGTGCGGCCGCGAGATGCGACACGCCGGTATCGTTCGCGACGAGCAACGATGCCCGCTCGAGCAACGCCGCGAGCATGCCGAGGGAGGTCTCGCCGGCGACGTTGATCGACGGATGCGTCATCGCTTCCGCGACGGCCTCGGCAACGCCGCGCTCGGCAGAGGTTCCGGTTAGCACGACGCGATGACCGTCGGCTGCGAGCCGATCGGCGATCGCCGCGAAGCGCTCGGTCGGCCAGCGCCGCGCCTGGTCGCGCGCGCCGGGATGAATGCAAACGACGCTTTCGTCCTCTAGTTTCGTGAGCGCGCGGTGCCTACGTAACGCCGCACGGTCCTCGTCCGTCACCGGGAACTCGAGCGCGTCGTCCATCGACGGGAAGTCGAGCGCCGTCGTCAGCGCGAGGCAGCGGTGCACCTCGGAACCGTGCCGCGGATACGGTAGGAATCGAGGGCCATACCGATGCGGCCGCGCGGGATCGTAGTACCCGCTCATCGTACGAGCCCCGAGCAGCGCGGTGAACGCATTGCTGATCCGGCCGCTGCCATGCATCTGAATCGCGAGATCGAACCTCGCAGCGCGAACCGATCCAATGAATCGCTCGAGCGCCTTCGCGCAGAATCGCTGCTCGGGAATCCCGGGAAACCCGGGGAACGGCAGCAGCGCATCGACGCAGCCGCCGAAGCGATCGAGCATCCAGCCGCACGCGGGCAACCCGATCAGCGCGATCCGCGCCGACGGCCGAGCGCGTCGTAACGCACGCAACGCGGGAATCGCGCAAAGCATGTCGCCGAGCCCATGCAGCGCACGCACGACAGCGATGCTTGCCGCGGCGCTCACGCTGGACGCACCCCGGCCCGCGCCGACCATTCTCGACGGCTCGATGTCGTCAACGTTCGCTCCTCCGTGTGCAGCCCGATACGGCGTCCGGGCTTTTTCGCGAAGGGCAAGAATGCAAGCATCATGCCGCGAGCAATACTTGTACTCAGGTGAGTCTCAGCGCGCGAGGTCACGATGCTGAACGCATGACCGCGCTAGTACGCGTCGCGCGAGATTGATCGAATCCGCTTCCTGCAACGGGGTGCTGAAGTTACGCGAGATCGATGCGCGGCTACAGCGAAGGCGTGTGCGTGTCTTTCGCGTCCTCCGCGCGCGACTGGCAATCGATGCAGAGCGGCGTCTCGGGAATGGCCTCGAGCCGTTCCTCCGGAATCGGCTCGCCGCAACCTCGACAGATTCCGTAGCTGCCCGCCCGCACCCGCGCGAGCGCGTATTCGATCGCACGCAGCTCGGCGACGTCGCGGTTCACCTCGGTGAGATTGAGATCGACGAGCAGGTCGGCAACGGACCGCTCATCCGGATCCGCGCTCTGCTGAATCAGATCGTCGAACTGCTGATCCTCGTGCTTCTCGAGCTCGCGGCGAATATCGTCGAGCATCGCGTTGCGGCGATCCTTCAGCATCGACTCGAACCGCGAAAGATCGATGTCGCGTCTCGGCTCCGGCATCGGGGGTTCGCCTCCTCCGCAATGCAAAGGTCGGCCGGTGCAAGTTCCGTACCGAGCGTCGAAGCCGCCCGCGCTTCACAGCGCCGCGAGCACGGCCCGAGCGATCGCGGGTTCCTCGTTGACCCGGACGACACGCACGTCGACGGCAGAGCCCGCCGCCGAGATGCGCGAGCACTCGCCCCGGCACGCCGAGTTCGCCTGGGTATCGAGCTTGATGCCGAGCCATTCGAGTCGCTCGAGCAATCGCTCTCTGATCGGCGGCGAGTTCTCGCCAATCCCTCCGCCGATCGCAATCGCGTCGAGACCGCCGAGCACTGCGGCATAGGCGCCGATGTACTTGCGGATCCGAGTGCAGAAGACCGCGAGCGCGAGCGCGGCGTCGGGATCGCCGTTCTCTTCGAGCTCGAGCAGCTCGCGCACATCGTCCGACCGGCCCGACAGGCCGAGAAGGCCCGAGCAGCGGTTCAGCGCATCTTCCAGCTCCCGCGGCGAGTACCCGAGCCGCGTGAGATACACGATCGCGGCCGCGTCTAGATCGCCGGCGCGCGTGCCCATGACGAGGCCCTCGAGCGGTGTGAATCCCATGCTCGTGTCGACGGGGCGGCCTTCGTCGAGCGCCGCGGCCGAGCAACCTTGACCCAAGTGCAGCGTGATCGCGCGAGACCCGCACCCGGCGGCTGCGAGCGCTCCGGCGAGATACTCGTGCGCGATGCCGTGGAAGCCGTAGCGTCGGATACCGTGGCTTTCGGTCCACTCCCGCGGGATCGCATAGCGCTGCGCGA
This sequence comes from uncultured Gammaproteobacteria bacterium, assembly GCA_964388365.1. Classification (GTDB taxonomy): domain Bacteria; phylum Pseudomonadota; class Gammaproteobacteria; order Steroidobacterales; family Rariloculaceae; genus ZC4RG20. The sequence continues at coordinate 19,487 of CAYMAF010000005.1, forward strand.
CATCCGGCAGATCGTGGAAGAATGCCGTATCGAAGACCGCGACCATCGGCACGTCCGGAAACGCATCGCCGACCGTCTCCATCACCGCGAGCGCCGGCGGATTGTGCAGCGGCGCGAGCCCGCTGATCGATTTCAGCTCGTCGAACGCGGACTGCGTCAGCCGAATCGGCGCCGAGTAGCGCTCGCCGCCGTGCACGACGCGGTGCCCTGTCGCGGCCACCTGTCCCTTCTGCAGACGCGCTTCGTCGCCGAACAGCCTCTCGAGCACGAGCGTCGCTGCCGCTCGCGCATCGGGGACGCCGTCGAGCGGCTCCTTCGCGCCGCCGATCTCGAGCACGGACCGGCGGCGGCCGACATCGCGCACCGCGCCCGCGATCACCGACGTCAACGGTTCGGTGCCGCCGTCGAACACCTCGTACTTCAGCGACGAGCTTCCGGCGTTGAAGACGAGGATCAGATGCCTGCTCATTCCTTGGTCCGGCCCCCGGCACCGCCGGCCGAACGAGCGCCGCTCAGTCCTCGTGCTCGTTCTGCCACGCCCATTCGCGGACTTCCGGCATATCCTGACCGTGGCGGTGGATGTAATGACGATGCTCGATGAGCTTGTCGCGCATCGTCTGCTTCGCGTAAGCAGCGCTCGGCCCGAGCTTCGGAACGCGATCGATCACGTCCATCACCAGATCGAAGCGATCGATATCGTTGAGCACGCACATATCGAACGGCGTCGTCGTCGTACCCTCTTCCTTATAGCCGCGCACGTGCAGGTTGTCGTGATTCGTGCGCCGATAAGTCAGCCGGTGAATGAGCCAAGGATAACCGTGATACGCGAAGATAATCGGCTTGTCCTTCGTGAAAATCGAGTCGAAGTCGCGATCGGACAGGCCGTGAGGGTGCTCCGTATCCGGCTGCAGTGTCATCAGATCGACGACGTTCACGACGCGGACGCGAAGGTCCGGAAAGAGGCGCCGCAGGATCGAGACCGCGGCGAGCGTCTCCATCGTCGGCACGTCGCCGCAGCAGGCCATGACGACGTCGGGCTCCCCGTCATGGTCGTTGCTCGCCCACGGCCAAATACCGACGCCCGCGGCGCAGTGCTTGATGGCCGCCTCCATGTCGAGATACTGAGGCTGACGCTGCTTCCCGGCGACGATCACGTTGACGAAGTTGCGCGAGCGCAGGCATTGGTCTGCGACGCAGAGCAGCGAGTTCGCGTCCGGCGGCAAGTACACGCGTACGACCTCGGCCTTCTTGTTGACGACGTGATCGATGAAACCCGGATCCTGATGGCTGAAGCCGTTGTGATCTTGCCGCCAGACGTGCGACGTCAACAGGTAGTTCAGCGACGGGATCGGTTTTCGCCAGCGAATCTCGTTGCAGACCTTCAGCCACTTCGCGTGCTGATTGAACATCGAGTCGACGATATGGATGAAGGCCTCGTAGCAAGAGAAGAAACCGTGTCTTCCGGTCAGCAGGTAACCCTCGAGCCAGCCCTGGCACAAGTGCTCCGAAAGCACCTCGAATACGCGTCCATCCGGGGACAGATTCTCGTCGCCGGGCTCGAGCGGACCGACATGCCGTTTCGCGGTCACCTCGTACAACGCATCCAACCGATTCGACGCGGTCTCGTCCGGGCCGAAGACGAGGAAATTCCGGCTTTCGAGGTTCAGCTTCATGACGTCGCGCAGATAACGCCCGAGGACCCTCGTCGCCTCGCATTTCGTCTCGCCCGGCCGCGGGACGTCGACCGCATAGTCGCGATAGTCCGGCAGCCGTAGATCCTTCATCAGCTGCCCGCCGTTCGCGTGCGGGTTCGCACCCATGCGGCGCGGTCCGACTGGCGCGAGCTCACGAAGCTCGGGACGGGGGCAGCCATTCTCGTCGAACAGCTCCTCCGGCCGATAGCTGCGCATCCATTGCTCGAGCCGGCGAAGCTGCTCCGGATTCTCGTGGAGCCCCGCGAGCGGAACCTGATGCGAGCGCCACGAGCCCTCGATGCGTTTGCCGTCGATCTCTTCCGGCCCAGTCCAGCCCTTCGGCGTGCGCAGCACGATCATCGGCCAGACCGGTCGATCCGCGACGTTGCGCTCGCGGGCGTTCGTTCGAATCTCCGCGATACGATCGAACACGGTATCGAGCACGAACGCCATGCGGGCATGGAGGATTTCCGGATCGTCCCCTTCGACGAAGCTCGGCTCGTAGCCGTAGCCGCGCAAGAGCTGCTCGAGCTCCGATTGCGGCATTCGCGCGAGCAAGGTCGGATTCGCGATCTTCCAGCCGTTCAGATGAAGGATCGGCAACACCGCGCCGTCGGTGACCGGGTTCAGAAACTTGTTCGAATGCCAGCTCGTCGCGAGCGCACCGGTCTCGGCCTCGCCGTCGCCGATCACGCACGCGACCGTGAGCTCGGGATTGTCGAACGCCGCGCCGTATGCATGCGCGAGCGAGTAACCGAGCTCGCCGCCCTCGTTGATTGAACCCGGAGTCTCGGGTGCCGTATGACTCGGGATGCCGCCGGGGAACGAGAACTGCTTGAACAGCCGCTGCATGCCCCGCTCGTCCAGCGAGACCTCCGGATAGAGCTCGCTGTACGTGCCTTCGAGCCACGTATTCGCGACGAGCGCCGGACCGCCGTGGCCCGGGCCCGTAACGAAGATCATGTCGACGTCGCGCTCCCGAATCATTCGGTTGAGATGCACGTAGATGAAGTTCAGTCCCGGCGTCGTGCCCCAATGCCCGAGCAGACGCGGCTTCACGTGCTCCGGGCGAAGCGGCTCCCGCAGCAGCGGGTTCGCCATCAGATAGATCTGCCCGACCGAAAGGTAGTTTGCCGCACGCCAGTAGGCGTCCATGCGCTTCAAGAGCTGCGCGCTCGCATCCTCGCTATCGGAGTGCCAACCGCTCATCGCTTCGGCGCGCTGTGCCATAGCCAATGACTCCTCCTATGGAATCGAATGGGACGATAAGCAAGAAGCATGCCCCGCTTTCGGTGATCGACGAAGATACTATCCGAGTCGGCTCGGCGCGTTGCGAGCCTGGCGATCCGGCCGCGTTGCGTCGGATCCGCCGCGCGCGCCCGCCGCTCCGGTCGTCGCGCGGAGCGACTGTCGCAGGGAACCTTTCCACCTCGAAACGACGGCGGGGCCGCTGGCGATCGCGGTCTCGGGTCGGCAACGGTAGCCGGCGCGAGGCGTCGCCGCGCCGCCACAACCGGCAGACTGGTCGGGCGCAGGACGTCTCCCGGAGCATACGCCGCTCCGCTTCCTATTGGCATGCAACTTGCAGATTCCGCAGCAGGCTCGATTCCGGACCCGCAATGCCCAAGACCACCGGTCGAGCCGCGGCGCTGTGTCGCTCGGCTCGCATCACCGCGGTCGAGCCCGGAGCCGCCGGCAACGGTTTGTTCGACCGTGCCGGCGCGACGGGTCGGCTCATGCAATCGAAGGACTGGTCGACGACCGCCCTCGGCCCGGTCGAGAACTGGCCGGAGAATCTGAAGGTCGCGCTGCGCCTGATGCTCGCGAGTCCGGCGCCCGCATTCATCTGGTGGGGCGAGGAGCTGATCCACCTGCATAACGATGCTTGCGCGCGGCTCTTCGGCCAGCGGCGCAAGCTCGGCCGGCCGGCGAACGAAGTTCGCCGCGAGATCTGGGATGCGATCGGAGAGGAAGTCTGCGACGTCCTCGCCGGCAACCAGCCGGTCACGGTTCGCGGCCGCCGCGTCGTCGTGAGCCGCAACGGGCGTGAGCACGATCTCTACTGCACGTTCATGCTGACGCCGATCCGCGACGAGTGGGGCTGCGCGGCCGGTGTGCTCGGCATCGGCGATGACGATACGGCGTCGGTCATCGCTCGGCAGCGCCTCGCGGCGCTTCGCGGCCTCAAAGATCTCGGCAAGGCCGACTCGATCCAAGCGGCATGCGAGTGGGCCACCGCCGCGCTCGCTGCGAGCGTCCGCGACATCCCGTTCGCGCTGATCTATCTGATCGATCCCGACGGAGAGCACGCCGCGCTCGCGGGGGCGGCCGGCAAGCTGCCGCATCGGCTCGACGAGACGATCGCGCGAGACGCGCCGTCGGGCGCGTGGCTGCTGGAAGGCTTCGAGCATCGGGAACCGCTTAGTCAGCCGCCCCGGCTGCCGTCTTCGTTCGCGTCGGCGAAGGGCGGCGCCGAGGGCGTCGTCGTATTGCGGCTCCGCCGGATCGACGGCCGCAACGCCTGCCTCGTCCTCGGGCTCGCTAAGCGCGCCGCGCTCGACGACGAGCTCCGCTCGTTTCTGATCGCGGCTGCAGGGCTCGTGTCGTCGGGACTTGCCGCGGCCGCGCATAACGACTCCGCAGGCGAGCCCGACGAGGGACGGCGTAACGAATTCCTCGCGATGCTCGCGCACGAGCTGCGCAATCCCCTCGCACCGATTCGCAGCGCATCCGAGCTTCTCGCCTATGTCGACAGCAATCCGATGACGCTCGGGCAGGCACGCGACATCATCGACCGTCAGCTCGCTCAGCTCGTGAGACTCGTCGACGATCTCCTCGACGCCAGCCGGCTGAGCCGAGGCACGCTCGAGCTCAAACGCGGCCCCGTCGATGTCCGCGCCGCGGTCGCAAACGCGATCGAAAGCGTGCGCCCGCTGATCGACGCTTCGAGGCACGAGCTCGACGTGCGAATGCCGTCGTCGCCCGTGCGAGTCAACGGCGATCACGTCCGGCTCACGCAAGCGATCTCGAACCTGCTAACGAACGCGGCGCAGTACACCGAGCCCGGCGGACGCATCGAGGTCGAGGTCCGCAGGAGCGGCAGCGAGGCACGGCTTCGGGTCGCCGACAACGGCATCGGCCTCGAGCCGTCGTTCGCGCCGAGGATTTTCGAGATGTTCATGCAAGGCGATCAGCGACCGGGCGAGCCGCGGCACGGGCTCGGGCTCGGTCTTGCCTTCGCGAAGCGGCTCGTCGAGCTGCACGGCGGCGCAATCGAGGCGCATAGCGACGGCCCCGGGAAAGGCAGCGAGCTCGTCGTCACGCTCCCCCTGCTCGGCGCACATCGAGCGACGGACGTTGCGGCCGCCCACAATCACGACAAGCGCGCGCGACGCATCCTCGTCGCCGACGACAACACCGACGCGGCGACGGCGATGGCCGAGGTGCTGGGTGCCGTCGGGCACGAAGTGCGCACGGCCGTGGACGGACTGCACGCGATCGCGATTGCCGAGCGGTTTCGGCCAGACCTGATCCTCCTCGATATCGGCATGCCGAAGCTCGACGGCTACGAGACGTGCCGACGAATCCGCAAGAGCCCGTGGGGCAAAGACGTCGCGATCTATGCGGTCACCGGCTGGGGCCAAGCTTCCGATCGAAAGCGCACGCGAGAAGCGGGCTTCAACGCGCACCTCGTGAAGCCGGTATCCCTCGCGGCCATCCAGGAGCTGATCGCCGGCGGCGAACGCTGAGAGACGGACCGGCGTCGCTCGGGAAGCTATCTCAGCCCGTCGCCTACCCGCGCGTCCGTCCTACGCCGAGCCGCGACCTTCGCTCGATACAGTCGAGGCGGTCCAGCAGCCTGCCGATCGCGCCGCCGATCTCGCCGATCGTCGCCGGCCGATCCCGCGCACCTTCGCTCTTACATAGAAAGTCGATGTCTTGCAGTGCTTGCTTAATGTGATTTCTGAAGATTGTAAGCGGGTCGGGCCCGCGGCGCGCCGGCTCGCCGACGAAGTCGGTCGACGGGTAACGATCCTCGGCCGTCGCCTCCCGGATCGAGAAGATCAGATAGCGGCCTGCGGCCGCCGGGGCCGGCCTCCATCGGGCCGCCGCAGCGAACCGGGTGCCGTCCCGGTGCGCGCATAGGACCTGCCGGCTCGTCCGCTGGAGCGCTGCGGTCGATACCGTTCGCGGCAAACCGTCCGCGATCAGCATCTCGAGAGGCCGTTCGGCGGCCTCGCCGCATCGGTAGCCGAACAATTGCTCGGCCCGCGGATTCAGATGGACGATGCTGCGGTCCGGAGCGGTGACGATGATCGCGTCCGGCGCCCAATCGAGCGAGAGGGTCGGCTGCTTCGAGATCATCGTCCGGCCTCCGAGTCCTTCTATCGAGGACACAAGCGCACGCAGGCACGAGAATTTCGTAGACCAGGAATATAGTCAATCTAAGCAATAAATCATAGATCTTTGTCGGCTCCGTGCGACACGCGCGATCTCGTGGTCCGCACCGCGCCGAAATGGATGGAAATCCGCCGCACGGCGCTTACAATCACGCGCATGCGAATCGTTGCGATAGTCATTGCGCTCGCCGTGCTCGCCGCGGCCGGGGCGTGGATCACTGCGGGACGGGCCGAAGGCCCGGTCATCGAGATCGTCGAGCCGGACATCGTCGGGCAGATTGGGCGTTTCGCCGTCGCCGTGGATACGCCCGGCGGCGCGCTCGTTCGGCTCGAGGTCCACATCGAGCAGAACGACGCGGTCGTGCCGCTGTTCTCGCTCGATCGAGACGGCGCCGAAGCGTTGACGCGCGCCGGCGAGGACCGCGTCGTGCTCGAGCGCCCGCTCGGCAAGCGCGACGTGCCGGAGTTGCGTGCCGGCGCCGCGAAAGTCGTCGTCACCGCCGCCCGCCCGGTGCTGTTCGGCTACCGCGAGGCCGAATCGAGCGCGTCGCACGAGTTCGACGTCCGGCTCACGCCGCCGCAGATCGCCGTGCTTTCGAGATTCCACTACATCAATCACGGCGGCTCGGAGCTCGTCGTCTATCGGGCGGCGCCGGCCGATGCCGAATCCGGCGTCCGCGTCGGCGATCTCGAGTATCGCGGCTTTCCGGCCGCCGGCGCCGGTATCGAGACATCCGATTCCGCGCTGCGGGTCGCGTTCTTCTCGCTGCAGTGGGATCAGCCGGTCGACACGCCGATCTCGATCTTCGCGCGGGACGCGTACGGCAACGAGGCGACGGCCGTGTTCGACTACCGAGTCACGCCGAAGCAGTTCAGGCAGAGCCGAATCAACCTCGACGACCGCTTTCTCGCCCGCGTCGTGCCGGCGATCCTCGCGAACTCGACCGAGCTCGATGTCGAGGATCCGTCGGATCTCCTCGCGGCCTATCTGCGGATCAATCGCGACTTGCGCCGGATGAACAACGAGACGATTGCGGCGCTCGCGGAGCAGACCTCTCCCGAGATCCTGTGGCGAGGCCCGTTCAAGCAGCTGATCAACACCGCGGTCGAGGCCGGCTTTGCCGATCAGCGCACCTATGTATACGGAGGCGAAGCGGTCGATCATCAGGTGCATCTCGGCTACGACCTCGCGTCGACCGCCGCGGCGCCCGTCTTCGCCGCGAACCGCGGCCGCGTCGTGCTCGCGGGCTGGCTCGGGATCTACGGCAACTGCGTGATCGTCGATCACGGTATGGGGCTGCAATCGCTTTACGCGCACCTTTCGTCGATCGAGGTCTCGGTCGGCGACATGGTCGAGATCGATCAGCGGCTCGGCCGAACCGGCGCGACCGGTCTCGCCGGAGGCGACCACCTTCACTTCACGATGCTGCTCGGCGGCCGCGCGGTGACGCCGCTCGACTGGTGGAGCCGGCAGTGGGTCGAGGATCGGATCCTGCGCAAGCTCAGGGAGGCCGGCGCGCCCGAATGACGGCCGGCCGCAGCTCCGAAGCGCCGCGGTCAGCCGGGTCGAAGCGACGCGCAGCTCATCGCTTGCTCGATCAGCGCGTTGCCGATCGCCGCGTGCGCGGCCCCCGTCGGGTGGATTTCGTCCCAGAAGAAGAAGGCGTCGAAAACCGGCGGTGAGCCCTCCGCGGGCGGCGCGCAGTCCGGGTGGAAGCGCCGCTCGCCGTTCAGATCCGTATAGCTCTCCGAGTCGAAGCATGCATCGCGGACGTTGACGCCGGCCGAGACCGCGGCCGATCTCGCCGTATCGAGCACCGCAGCGAAATCGAAGCGGACGATTGCGCCGCCGGCTGCATGCGCGGCCTCGACCTCGGCGAGCCGAGCCTCGAGCTCCGCGTTGAAGCTCGCCGCGACCTTCGACGCACTCTTCTTCGCAATGGCCTCGTCGATGCCGTGCTCGGCCGCCGCGGTGCGAACCGCCGGCAGCAGCGCGAGATCGGGCACGTTCGCGACGACGACGCAGGACGCGCCGTGGTCGAGCAGCCGCGAGACCCCGTCGGCGATCGCTTCGGCCGCCTCGGCGATCACCGAGTCGGGATCGCTATTTGGCGCATCGCGATCGGAGCCGTCCGTCCCGCTTGCAGCGGGCAGCGCGTCCTCGGGGTCGGAGACGTCCGGCAGCGCTGCGCGCTGCAGCGCGTCGACCGCATCGTTCCCGCCGATCATCACGACAACCCACGCATGCGCGGGCAGCCGGCCGTCTCGGTCGAGCAGCAGCCATTCGAGCTGGTACGCGAAGTCCTGCATCCCATCGCCGCGCGCCGTCGCACCGGCGACCGCATAGTTCGTGCCGGCCGCCGACCGATCCGGCAGCAGATGCAGCGACGGGGCGAACGCGTCGTCGCCGAGATGCGCGGCGAGATGCTCGACGGCGACCGGCCCGTTCGTGACCCGGCTCCGAAGGTAGAGGAGATCTTCGCAGTCGCGATCGAGCAGCAAGCGTTCGACGGGATTGCAGAAGCCGATCGTCGGCACCGGATGGCCGGGCTCGCCTAGCACGAGGTCGGCGACGGCCGCGGCATTGCCGATATCGGACAGACTGTCGCCGAGCACCAGCAGCCGAATCGGCGCGTCGGGAGCGGACGCCGCCGTCGGTTCCTCTCGCGAGCTCGCGAAGAGCAGCGCGCCGGACGCGAGAATCGCGCCGGCCGTGGCTACGTAGGCATTCGCGTTCATCGTGCGGCTCCGTCGGCGCGCATGGGCGACATCCGACGACGATCCAAATCCCGTACCACGACCCGCACGGTACCTATGGCCGGCCTTCGGCCGCACCGGCTAGACTCATTCCGGTGAACCGATGCCCCGTACCGTCCGACGCCGAGACGAGCCGCCAGGCCTCGGATCCGGTTCGGTGCGAATGGCAGCCGCCCGCCGAGCCGCCGCCGCCGGCCGCACCGCCGGAGTGGCCCGACGGCGACGAGCCGCAGCCGTCGGAGCCTCCGGAAGAATTGCCCGGCGAAGCGCCGGAGGGCCCGGACATCCCGCCGCCCGACCGAGCGCCGGACCCGGCGCGGTCCGCCCGGCTCGATGATACCGAGGCTGCTTCCGGCACGCCGGTGCGAACGCTCAGCACGCGACGGGCTTGACGCTGCGATCGTGGACGATGCCGTCGGTGCCCACGAACGCCCATTCGTAGCTGTCCGGCCGGAGCATCAACACGAGCACGCCGTAGGTGGTGTTCGTCGCGAATTCGCTGCGGCGGCGCTGCCAGAGGATCGGATGGAGATCGGCGCCGCCGGTGCCGACCGTGAACTGCCGTGCGCCACCGGGATCCGGGCGGCCGTTGGCATCGAGGCGCTCGAACCGCTCGTAGAGGTGGTCGTGACCGTTCAGGATCACGTCGGCGCCATGACGCGCGAGCGGCCGCCAGAACACGCCGGTATCGCGTCCTCTATCCCACGGCATCCAGCCGTGAAACCCCGAGCTGCGCAGCGGATGGTGCCAGATCGCGAGCAGGCAGCGGGACGGCGCGGCCTCGAGCCGCCGTTCGAGCCACTCGACCTGAGCCGTGTCCGGCTCGAGCGGGAGCAGGCTGTTCAGCACGACGATGCGCCAAGTGCCGAGCTCGACGTCGTAGTATCCGCGTCGGCGCGCATCCGGCCGCTCGCGAAAGATCTCGAAATAGCCGAAATAGCCGGCGGCGTGCTCCGTCTCGTAGTCATGATTTCCCGGCGTCGGCACCGTCCGCGCGTTGAACTCGCCCCACGCCGGCTCGTAGCAGGCCTCGAACTCCTCCGGCGTGCCGCTCGGATACGCGTGATCGCCGGTCGTGAACACGATGGCCTCCGGCGCCCGCTCGATCACGGCACGCATGAGCGCCGCGGTCGCCGCGGGTGCGTCGGGCCGTTCGCACGACGCGATATCGCCGGTGCCGACGAGCACCGCCGCATCCGGCGGCAGATCGATCGCAGCGATCGCCGCGGCGAGCGCGGCCTCGGGCGCGATCGGGTTCGGCGCATGCGCGCATCCCGTGAGCGCGGCCGCGAGCATCGCGGCGAAACGAAGCGCCCGAAGCACAGGACGCACAGACTCAGCGTCGCTCGAGCCGCCGGAGCGGCCGGACGGCCGGGCCGTTCAGGATCTCGCCGCGCACGTCGAAGCGCGAGCCGTGGCAGTGACAGTCAAAGCTGCGCTCAGCGGCATTCCAGCGCAGCCGGCACCCCATATGCGTGCACCGTGCGTCGAATACCCGCACCTCGCCGCCCGCATCCCGGTACGCCGCGGCCGCCTTGCCGGCGACGTTGACGATCGCGCCCTCGCCGCGGCGCAGCGTGCCCGGCTCGCGCGGCGGCGCTTGCTCGATCTTCTCCGCAAGCCAGCCCGTCGCGACGGCGAGGTTCTTGCGCACGAGCGAGCGCGCCCCTCCGCGCAAACCGATGCGGCGGGAGTCGTAGAACGGCGCCCAATCGTTGTCGCGTCCGACGATCCCATCGGCCAGAATCATCGCCGCCGCCGTCCCGGCCGTGATGCCCCAGGCGTTGAAGCCGGTCGCGACCCGAATTCGCGTGATGCCGGGCAGCAGCGGGCCGACATACGGAACGCGGTCCGCGGCGTAATAATCCTGGTTCCCCCACCGGAACGTCGGCTCGGACGTGCCGAAGCGCTCGCCGGCGAACGCCTCGAGCTCCGCGAGACGCTGCACCGTGTCCGCCGTGCCGGTCGCGAACGCTTCGCCGATCAGGACGAGCAGGCGCTCGGTCGACGTCCACGGCGACGTGCGGAACGAGCGCGTCGGCGAGTCCGCGCTGATGAACATCCCCGCCGGCACGCGCGCGGCCGGCACCGGCGACGCGATCGCCATGTGCCGATACGGGAAGGCCCGGCCGAAATAGCCGCCGCGATCGAGAAACGGGATATTCGTCGCGACCACGACGTCGTCGGCGCGAAGCTCGCCGCGGCGCGTGATCAACGTGCAGCGCCGTCCGCGGTCGATGCCGACCACGCGCGTCGACTCGTGGATCGTGCCGCCGTGCGCGACGAAGTCCGCGGAGAGGCCGTCGACGTAGCGGACCGGGTTGAATTGCGCCTGGTCGTCGAACCGGACCGCGGCGGCGATCTCGAACGGGAAGCGGCCGTCGCCGCGCACGAACGCGGCCGGGAGCCCGGCACGCTCCGCGGCCTCGGCCTCGCGCTCGACCGACGCGACGTGCTGCCCGCTCTCCGCATAGACGTAGGCCGGGCAGCGCTCGAAATCGCAATCGATGCGAAGCTCGTCGATCTGCCGCGCGATCCAGCCGCGGGCCGCCTCGTTCGAGCGCGCGTAAAGCACGGCTCCGTCGCGTCCGTGACGCTGCTCGAGCTCGTGATAGATCAGGCCGTGCTGCGACGTGACCTTCGCGGTGCTGCCGCCGGTCACGCCGCGGCCGACGCGCGCCGCGTCGAGAAGCGTGACCGTGCGGCCCGCACGCTGCAGCAGCAGCGCAGTCGTCATGCCGACGATGCCGCCGCCGACGACCGCAACGTCGCAGCGCGCATCGCGGTCGAGCGGCGCGGCGGGCGGGCGCTCGGGCGCGGTCGCGACCCAGCACGAGTCGCCGGTGGTCCTCTCCGTCTCGCTCATCGGTCACTCCCCGAAGCTTCGGCCGAGCCGGAGCAAGCTTCGTGCCACGCGGCTCAAGCCGTCCCGGAGCGCGAACGGAGCATCGACTCGATGTCGCTGAGGCCGACCGGCTTCACGAGATGCTCGTCGAAGCCGGCCTCGCGCGTGCGTTCGCGATCCTCGGCACGCCCCCAGCCCGTGAGCGCGACCAGCAGAACGTCCCTGCCCCACTGCCGCTCGCGGATTCGCCGGCACACCTCGTAGCCGTCGATCGTCGGCATGCCGAGATCGAGCAGCACGACGTCGGGCTTTAGCCGCTCGGCTTCGGCGAGCGCGGCACAGCCTTCGTACGCGGTCGTGACCTCGTTGCCTCCCAACCGGAGGAGCTTCGCGAGCGCATCGGCGCTGTCGCGGTTGTCGTCGACGATCAGCACGCGCCGGCCGATCGGGGCGGCAACCTCCTCGCGTCCTCCGCCGGCCCGCGCCGGCGCGGCCTCCGACTCGTCGACCGGCAACCGCACCGTGAACTCCGTGCCTCGACCGCGGCCCTCGCTCTCGACGGCGACCGAGCCGCCGTGCAGCTCGACGAGCGAGCGCACGAGATACAGCCCGACGCCGAGCCCGCCGTGCGGCCGATCGATCGAGCGGCCGCCGCGGTAGAACATCTCGAATACGTGCGGCAGATCCTCCGGCGAGATCCCGATGCCCGAATCCTTCACGCGCAGGCGCACGCGAGACTCCGGCTCGGTCTCGACGGCCAGCTCGACCGTCCCGGGATGCGGCGAGAATTTCGCGGCATTCGTCAGCAGGTTCGTCACGACCTGCGTCAATCGCACGAAGTCGCCGCGTACGACGATCCGATCCGGCGGCAGCCGAACGACGAGATCCTGCTCGTGCTCGTCGAGCGCGGAACGGCTCGCCTCGACGGCCGCCTGCACGACATCCTGGACGACGACGGGCTCGCGGCGCACCTCGAGCTGCCCGCGCCCGATCCTCGAGATATCGAGCAGATCGTCGATCAGCCGCGTCAGATGCGCCACCTGACGCTCGATCACGCCGCGTGCCCAGTCGACCTCGTCGCGGGATTCGCTGCCAAGCAGATCGACCGCGTAGTAGAGCGGTGCGAGCGGGTTCCGCAGCTCGTGCGCGAGCGTCGCGAGGAAGCGATCCTTCTGCCGGCTCGCCTCCTCGAGCGCCGACTCATTGAGCTTGCGGGCCGTGATGTCGACGACGGTGCCGGTCACGAGCGTCACACGCCGTTGCGCGCCTTGGCCTTCGAAGTGCGCTTCGCCGGTCATCTCGACCCAAGTCCACGTGCCGTCCGGTCGCCGCCACGGAAGCTCGACCTGGAACTGGTGGACCTTGGACGCAGGGTCGATGATGTGGGCCAACCCTTTTCGGTAGCGCTCCGCCGCTTCGGGCGCGAGCTGGCGCTCGAGTGCCGACGCGAACGTGCCCTCTCCGGCCGCGCCGGCCAGAATCTCCTTTGCTCGGGCGTCGTGGTAGGCCACGTCGCGAATCGGATCCCACGACCACGTGCCCATTCGCGCCGCATCGAGCGCGAACTGGAGCCGCCGTTCGCTGTCTCGGTGCGCTTCGGCTTCGACCCGATGCAGCGCCTCGAGCCGCTCGTAGCGGCTCCGCATCCTCGCGAGCTCCCGCTCGAGGCGCCTCACGTCGTCGGCGTCGACGGCCGATACCGCGGCGTAAATGGGCGCGGCATCGATGCGCGTGATATCGACTCGCAGCCAGCGACGCGCAGCCGCCGAGCGCGCGCTGAACGTCTGACGGGGCAGCTCGTCGAGCCGCTCGAGCGCATCGCGCACCGCTTCGCCGCCGGGCTCGAGCGCGTCGTCGAGCCGCGCGTCGAGCACGTCGTCGCGAGCCTGCCCAAGCAGCCGGCAGAACATGTCGTTCGCGAGGACAACGCGTCCGGCCGCATCGAGCGCCGCCAAGCCTGCCGGCGCATCGGCGACGAGAGCCTCGAGAAGGCGGCGCGGCGCGGCACGCGGATGACTGATCCGCCCGCTCGCCCCTCCGCCTCCTCCGCGAATCGCAGAGCTCGTGCGCCTATCCAGCGCAGCCTCCCGCCCCCCCACGAAGCATAGATCGTTCGCCGCTGCTGCAAGGCGCATGCCACTATTTCCGCGGATCGCATTTCGCGGATCGCTCCGGCGGCGGGGCATGCTTCTTGCAGCCGCGTGCGCCGATCCTCGACCGCACAATGGAGGGAGCATGCCTCGCAGACCGGCCGATCTCGGCGCGCAAGATCCCGAGCTGAAGAACTCGCCGATCGCGTGGGAAACCGACGAGGATACCGAGGCGCTGCGCGAGACCGTTGCAGGCGGCGCGCTCTGCTACTACAACGGCAACGCGTATCCGGACGGCGAGCTCGTGCGCAGCGGCGGCACGGTTCTGCGCTGCGACCGCGGAATCTGGATCCCGGAAGTCGAGGAATGACCGCGGCCGCGCATCGCTACGGCTGCGAGCTCGCCTCGGCCGGCTCGAGCGGCACGAACAAGACCTTGTCGATGCGGTTGCCGTCCATGTCGACGATCTCGAATCGTCCGTTCGGCGTCACGAAATGATCGCCGACGCTCGGCACGCGCTCGAGCCGGTGCAGCACGTAGCCCGCGACGGTCGCGAAATCGCCGTCGTCGCGGAGCCCGTGGATCTTCAGCTTGTCCTCGAACTCGTCGATCGGAAAGCTGCCGTCGACGAGCCACGAGCCGTCGTCGCGCTTGACGAGCCCGAGCTCCGGCTCCTCGCCGAGCTCCGGGAGATCGCCGGTGATCGCCTCGACGATATCTCCGATCGTGACGATGCCCTCGGTCGTTCCGTACTCGTCGACGACGATCGCCATATGAATACCTTCGGCGCGAAAGAGATCGAGAAGCTTCAGCACCTCGACGCCCTCGGGCACGACGAGCGGCGGCCTCATATGCTCCGAGAGACGGATCGTCTCGCCCTTTAGAAGCGCCGGGACGAGATCCTTCATGTGCACGATGCCGACGGGCTGGTCGATCGTCTCCCGGCACACGGGATAGCGCGACGCTCGATGCTCGGCGAGCTGCTCCGCGATCTCCGCAGGCGCGGCGCTGACCTCGAGCCATGCGACGTCCTGGCGCGGCGTCATGATCGCGCGCACTCGGCGGTCCGCGAGCCGCAGCACGCCCTCGAGCATCTCGCGCTCCGTCGCGAGGAAGACGCCGGCGCGCGTGCCCTCGGCGATCAGCATCCGGACCTCTTCCTCGGTCACGGTCGTCTCGGGCACTGGCCGCAGCGGCAACAGCCGCATCACGCCTTCCGTCGAGCGTTTCAACACCCAGACGATCGGCGCTGCGATCCGCGCGAGCACGTGCATGCCCGGAGCGACGAGCATCGCGATCCGCTCCGGGCGGCGCAGCGCGATCCGTTTCGGGACGAGCTCGCCGATGATCAGCGTCGTATAGGTCGTCGCGGCGACGATCGTGCCGAGCGCGATCGGCTCCGCGTACCCCCTGATCGGCTCCCAGCGGCCGAGCCATTCGGCGACCTCGCCGCCGAGCGCGACGCCGCCGAACGCACCGGCGAGGATGCCGACGAGCGTGATCCCGATCTGCACGGTCGACAAGAAAGCGGTCGGATCCTCGATGAGGTGCAGCGCCGCACGCGCGCCGCGCACACGCCGCCCCGCAAGGCTCTCGAGCCGGCTTCTGCGAGAGGAGACGACCGCGAGCTCCGACATCGCGAAAAGACCGTTGAGCGCGATGAGCCCGAGGACGATGACGACGTCGATCAGCATAGCCGGTCACTCGAAATAGCGGACGATCCGGCCATTATCCCCGACCACGCGGCGCTTCCCGAGGGCGGCGGGCGCCGGCGGTGGTATAGTCGCCGCCGCGGCTCGCCGCCGCACCCGGGATGCCGATGACGCCAACGCGAGATATCGACACCACGCTCTTCGAGGACGCCGTCGACGTGCCGATATGGCTCGAGGCCGATCGGGCGACGCCGCTCGCCGAGCGCCGGCAGCGCGATCGGCGGATCGCGCTCGCTATCGACGCGCGGGACCCGACCGAGCGCGTGCGCGCGTGGTGGCGCTGCGTCGACGCGCCGATCCGCCCGGACGCGGGCCGGCGCCTCGCGGCCGCGAGACGGCTCGCGACGTTCGCGATGCTGGTCTTGGGCGCGCTCGCCGGCACCGGCGTCGCGCTCGCGGCGTTCCGCTACGACGGCACGCAGCCAGTCAACGTCGTTCGCGTGCTCGCGCTGCTGGTCGTCCCGCAAATCGTGCTCGTCGCGCTGACGCTGTTGATGATGCCGCCGCGCGTACCGGGCCTTAAGCACGTGCAGGACGCGCTCGCGTCCCTGAATTCCGGCGCACTCGCCGCATCGATCTTCCGCCGCCTCGCGCGTGATTTCCGCGATCTGCCGTACCTGATGCGCGGCAGCCGTCCCGTCTCGCGGCGCTACGCGAAATGGCAGCTTCTCTTTTGGTCGCAGGTTGCCGCGGCCGCGTTCAACGTCGCGGCCCTCGTCACGGCCTTCGCGCTGATCACGTTCACCGACCT
Organism: uncultured Gammaproteobacteria bacterium; assembly: GCA_964388365.1. GTDB lineage: Bacteria > Pseudomonadota > Gammaproteobacteria > Steroidobacterales > Rariloculaceae > ZC4RG20. The sequence goes on from CAYMAF010000005.1 coordinate 35,736, forward strand.
CGCGTTCGGCTGGAGCACGACGCTCGGCGCGGACACCGCGCTCGTCGGCCGGCTCGTCGAGATCGTCGCATGGCCGTGGAAGAGCCTGTTTCCCGCCGCGGTGCCCGATCTCGCATTGATCGAGCAGTCGCGGTTCTTTCGCCTCGAGCGCGCCGCGGAGCTTCCCGCCGGTGCGTCGCGCGAGCTCGCCGGCTGGTGGTCATTCACGGTGCTCGCGATCGCCTGCTACGGGCTCGTGCCGCGGATCGCGCTGCTCGCGATCGCGTCGTGGCGCCTCGGCGCCGCGACGCGCGCGCTGCTCGTCGACGATCCGCGCGTAACCGCGCTGCTCGACCGAATGGACGCGCCGGCGCTCGAGACCGCCGCGGCCGATCGCGAGCGCGGACGACCCGAATCAGGCCCCGCGGCGCCGCGGACGCCGGCCCCGCTGACCGGCGTGGCGCGAGGCGTCATCTGGAGCCGCGGCATCGCCGCGGACACGGTGCGCCGGTACGCGCGAAACCAGCTCGGGGTCGAGCTCGCGCGGCTCGTCGAGGCCGGCGGCAGCCCGGACCTCGACGCGGACCGGCGCGCGGCCGAGGAGATCGCACGCGGCGACGGTCCGCTCGTCGTGTTCACGCCCGCGTGGGAGCCGCCGCTGCTCGAGTTCCTCGACTTCCTCGCGATGCTTCGCGAGCACGCAGGGCCTCGTGCATCGATCGTCGTGATGCCGGTCGGTGAGGCCGACGAGCCGGTCGGCGACGTCGAGCGGGAGACCTGGGCGCGCGCGGTCGGAAAGCTCGCGGACCCGAAGGTCTACGTCGAAACGGCATCGGCATGAGTCATCCGAGATTCGCGATCGTCGGCCACCCGAACAAAGGCAAGAGCAGCATCGTCGCGACGCTCGCCGAGGACGACTCCGTCGAGATCTCGCCCGAGCCCGGTACGACGACGCGGGCGCGCGCGTATCCGATGCGGCTCGACGGCGAGATCCTCTACGAGCTGATCGACACGCCCGGCTTTCAACGGGCGCGCGAGGTCCTCGCGTGGCTCGAGACCCACGATCGAGGCGCCGGCCGGCGCGCCGAGGTCGTTCGGGATTTCCTGCGAGAGCACGCGGACGATCCCCGTTTCCATGACGAGCACGAGCTACTGACGCCGGTCATGGACGGCGCCGGCATCCTGTACGTCGTCGACGGCAGCCGGCCTTACGGCCGTCAGTACGAGGCCGAGATGGAGATCCTGCGCTGGACCGGCCGGCCCCGGATGGCGCTGATCAACATGATCGGCGCGGGCGATCACGTCGACGAGTGGCGGGCCGCGCTGTCGCAATATTTCTCGCTCGTGCGGGTATTCGATGCGCTGCGGGCGGACTTCTCGAAGCGGGTCGACCTGCTGCGCGCGTTCGGCGCGATCGACGAGTCGTGGGCGCCGTCGCTGAACCGTGCGGCCGAGGCGTTGATCGCCGAGCGCGAGCGGCGCAAGCGCCGCGCCGCGAGCGAGATCGTCACGCTCCTCGAGACCGCGCTCGGCGCGACCGTGACGGTGCCGCTCTCCGGCCGCGAGCGAGACCCCGAGGCCGAGCGCCGCGGCCGCGAGCGCCTCCGCGAGATCGTCCGCAAAGCCGAGCGCGACGAGCGCCGCGCGGTGCAGGAGATCTATCATCACGCGGGCCTCGAGGCCCGCGAAAGCGAGGAATCGTTCCTCGCCGAGGACGTGTTCTCGACGCGCAGCTTCAGCGTCTTCGGGCTGTCGCCGATGCAGCTCGCGCTGACCGGCGCGGCGTCGGGAGCCGTCGCCGGCGGCGCGATCGATGTCGCGCTCGGCGGCGCGTCGCTGCTGCTCGGCGCGGGGATCGGCGCGGCGCTCGGCGCGGTCGGCGCGCTCGCCGGCGCGGACCGGCTCGCGAAGATCCGCGTCCTCGGTCAGCCGCTCGGCGGCTTCGAGCTCAAGGTCGGGCCGATCCTCGATCCGAACCTGCCGTGGGTCCTCCTCGGCCGCGCGCTGCTGCACGTGCGCCTGGTCGCCGAGCGCAATCATGCGCGCCGCGAGGACCTCGTCGTCGACGCGGCCGGGAGCGGGCATTTCGCCGACTCGATCGACCCCGCGCTGCGGCGCTCGCTCGCCGCGGAATTCCGCAAGCTCCGCGCCGAGCGCAGCCTCGACACCGGCGACCGCGAACGGCTCGTCGATGCGGTCGCCGCGCTGATCGAGACGCCTTGAGCCTTCGGCGGCGCCCCGCATGACATCGGTACGGATACCGCCGCGCCTCTGCCGCTCGACGAGCGCCGCCGGGTCGTGCCAGTCGACAGCCCGCCGATGCGCCGAACGGTATACTGGCTGCGGGCGTGACGTCGCCCCCGATTCATCGCTCAGGGAGGTTCAATGCCGGAAACCACGCCAGTCGCGCTGAAGGAGCACCTCGACAGGCTCGCAGCGCATCTCGAGCGCGAGAACCCGGACCTGCTCGACGTCGTGCGCGGCTTCCGCAACCTCGACGTCGTCGCTTACCGCCTCGGGCTGCTCGACCGCGACGAATCGTTCGCGATGCAGGTCACGTGGTGGCCGCTGATCTCCGTGCTCGGCACGTTCTCGTCGGGCAAGTCGACGTTCATCAATCGGTTCCTCGGCCGCAAGCTTCAGGCGACGGGTAACCAGGCCGTCGACGACAAGTTCACGGTGATCTGCTACGGACGCGAAGGCGCGCCGCAGGTTCTACCCGCGCTCGCGCTCGACAGCGATCCGCGCTTCCCGTTCTACAACATCAGCCGCGAGATCGACGAGGTCACGCGCGGCGAAGGCGCGCGTCTCGATTCGTATCTGCAGCTCAAGACCTGCGACAGCGAGGCGATTCGCGGCCGGATCATCATCGACTCGCCGGGCTTCGATGCCGACGCGCAGCGCACCGAGACGCTGCGGATCACGAACTACATCATCGACCTGTCGGATCTCGTGCTCGTCTTCTTCGATGCGAGGCACCCGGAGCCGGGCGCGATGCGCGATACGCTCGACTACCTGGTTGCCGGAACGTTGAAGCGGCCGGACTTCAACAAATTTCTCCATATCCTGAATCAGATCGACAACGCGGCCCGCGAGGACAATCCCGAGGAGGTCTTCGCCGCATGGCAGCGCGCGCTCGCGCAGAAGGGGCTGACGACCGGACGCTTCTATCGGATCTACGACCCGGAAAGCGCCGCGCCGATCGAGGACGAGCGGATGCGCGAGCGGTTCGAGCGCAAACGTAACGAGGACATGCAGGAGATCATCGGGCGAATCGAGCGCCTCAACGTCGATCGGTCCTACCGCGTCGCCGGTATGCTCGAGCAGACCGCGGCGCGGATCCGCGATCACCTCGTCCCGCGGATTCGCGAGGCGAACCGCGAATGGCGGCGCCGCGTGCTGCGCACCGATCTGATCGCGCTCGGGGTCGTCGCCATCGCGCTGGTCGCGCTGAGCACGCTCGTCGGCTGGTGGGATGGGCTGCGGTTCTCGCCGCCGTGGACCGCGTTCGCCGCGGCGAATCCCGCGGCCTTCTGGACGATCGTCGCGGTCGTTGCGGCCGTGATCGTGCTGCTCGTGCACCGCTGGTCGCGGCGCTGGTGCGCTCGGGTCGTCGCGAAGCGCATCGAGCGCGACGCCGAGCTCGGCGAGCACGCGCCGCTCGTCGTCAAAGCGTTCTGGCGTAACGTAAGGGCGTGGCGGCCGTTCTTCGTCGAGCGGCCGGTCGGCTGGACCGCCGGCACTCGAAAGCGTGTCGAGCGCATCCTGTCCGAAGCCGATGCGGCGATCCAGAAGCTCAACGACCGTTACACGAACCCTTCGGGGACAGCCGATCTCGAGAAGCACGAGGCGGCCTAGATCCATGCGGACGTCTTGCGAAGCCGCGCGCCGCGCGCGGCGGCGCTTCGCCCGGCTCGGCGCGAACGCCGCGACGCGGCCGAGATGAGGCGGAGGCCGGCTTGGATCCGATCGCGCACACGCTGACCGGCGCTGCGCTCGCTTCGGCAGGGCTGCGGCGAGTGACGCCGCTCGCGACCGCCGCGCTGCTCATCGGCGCCAACGTCCCGGACGTCGACGTCGTGATGAACTTCGCGGGCGAATATGCCGCGCTCGCGCATCGGCGCGGCTGGACGCACGGCGTGCTCGCGCTCGTCGTTCTGCCGTTCGTCGTCGCGGGTGGGCTCCTCGCCTACGATCGCACGGTGCGGCGCGCGCGCGGGCTCCAGCCCGCGCGGGCCGGGCCGCTGCTCGCGCTATCCGCGCTCGCGGTGGTCACGCACCCGTTCCTCGACTGGCTGAACAACTACGGCTTGCGCTGGCTGATGCCGTTCGACGGACGCTGGTTCTACGGCGACGCGCTCTTCATCATCGATCCGTGGGTTTGGCTCGTGCTCGGCGGCGTGCTGTTCCTCGCGCATTCGAGAAGCGGCGCATGGATCGTCGCGTGGACGGCTTTCGCGCTGCTCGGCACGCTGCTGATGCTCACGACGGCCGAGGTGCCGATGCCCGCGCGTGCGATCTTCGTCGCCGGGCTCGTCGCCGTCGCCGCGCTGCGCGTCGCGGGCATCACCGGCGAGTCCCGGCCGCTCGCGATCGAACGCGCGGCTCGCGCCGCGCTCGTCTTGCTCGCCGCGTATAGCGGCGCATCCGCGCTCGCGAATCTGCCCGCGAAAGCCGAGGTCCGCGAAACGCTCGCGGAATCGGGCGTCGATTCGATCCGCGCGATCATGATCGGCCCGCAGCCGGCCAATCCTTTCGCTGCGGACGTCGTCGTCGAAACGCCCGAAGCCTACCGCGTCGGACGATGGCACTGGCTCGCGAGCCCGCGGTTCGTTCCGGATCCCGATCCGATTCCGAAGGGCGGCGGCCCGGTCGCCGAAGCGGCGAGCGCGACGCTCGAGGCGCGGCGCTACCTTGCATGGTCGCGCTTCCCATACTTCGAGGTCGAGGCGCTCGGCGACGGCTATCTCGTCCGGATCCGAGATATGCGCTATCGGGATCGCGAAGGGCGAATCGGGGGCGTCACGGTGCGGCTCGACTCGGCGCTCGAGCCGCTGGACCGTCCCGCGAGCGCCGTCGCGCCGCGCTGAGCGCGGCTACCGCGCGGCCGCGGCGCCCGACGCGATCTCCGCGCCGGCCTCGGCGCCCGATTCCCGCGCCGTCTCGATGCGCGGCAAGAAGCCGGCGAGAAGGCCGATCGCCGGCAGGAACGAGCACAGCACGAAGACGAGCTCGATGCTCGTCGCGTCGGCGAGACGCCCGATCGCCGCGGCGCCGATACCGCCGAGGCCGAACGCGAGCCCGAAGAACAGCCCCGCGACCGTCCCGACGCGGAACGGAATCAGCTCCTGGCCGTATACGACGATCGCGGGAAACGCGGAAGCGAGGATCAAGCCGATCGGCACGCTGAGGATCGCCGTCCAAGCGAGGCTCACGTGCGGCAGTGCGAGCGTGAACGGCAGCACGCCGAGGATCGACACCCAAATCACCGGCTTGCGCCCGAAGCGGTCCCCGATCGCTCCGCCTGCGACCGTGCCGACCGCGACGGCGGCGAGGAAGACGAACAGAAAGATCTGCGCCGTCCGCACCGAGACGCCGAAGCGCTCGATCAGATAGAACGTGT
>CAYMAF010000006.1:0-40687 GCA_964388365.1 uncultured Gammaproteobacteria bacterium
TCCTCGATATCGGCAGCAGCCACCTCGTGCGCGGCTACGACATCGACTCGATCGATCTCTCGGAGTGCACCGTCGTCGACGGCTCGAACGGCTGCCCCGAGCTCGACCGGCTGATCGGCACACGGATCGCCGTCGCGAACCTCGAGCTGCGCCTCGCGCTGCTCGGCACGCAGGATCTCGGACTGTTCGAGGCGCCGGTCGCGCCAACCGAGCTTGCGTTCTTCGTCGATGCCGGCGCCGCCTGGAGCTCGGGTCAGTCCGTCGATTTCCGTTTTCGCCGTGATACCATCGAGCGCGTACCCGTCGTGAGCGCGGGCCTCGCGGCACGCACGGTGCTGCTCGGCGCGTTCCCGCTCGAGTTCTTCTATGCCCATCCGTTCCAACGTCCCGACGAGGACGCGGTCTTCGGCTTCCGTATCGGCGGAGGCTGGTAAGGCCGTTGCGCTCTTGGTCGCCGTGCTCGCGCTCGGCACCGCGGCGAACGCGCAGGAAGGCTCGGGAAGAATCTATGTCGGCCGGATAGAGATCGAAGGGCTCACCGAAACCGCAGACCGTGCGGTGCGCGACGAGCTCGTGCAGCTCGAGGGCACGATCCTCAGCACGCCCGCGCTCGAAGCGTCGCTGCGGCGGTTGCGCGGTCTGCCGTTCGTCGACGACGTCCGTGCCCGGCTTCGCCCGGTCGAAGGCACGCACGACGTCGTCGACGTCGTGCTCGAGATCGACGAGCGGCGCGAGACGCGCCGCTACGGCGGAGGCGGCGGCTGGTCGGAATCGCAGCGCGGCAGCCTCAGGGCCTACTTCGCCGACGATAGCCTGCTCGGCAGCGGGCAGCGGCTGTCGATCGCCGCGAGCGGCAGCTCGCTGCGCCGCAGCGTCGAGATCGCGCACGTGACGCCGCACGTCGGCCGAAGCGAGGTCGCCCGCACGATCGAGCTTTCGGCACGGCGCGTCGAGCGGCTCACGCGCGATGCATCGTTCGTCGATGCCGAGCTCATGAGTCTCGTGATCGAGCACGGCTTCCCGCTCGGCCGGTCGTCCCGCGTGTCGCCGGCCACGCGCGCGGCCGGGCAGCGCCTGCTCGGCGCCGACGGGCTGCTACCCGCGGCCGAGATCCGCGAGCGGCTCACCGCAGCGGCGGAGGTGCTCGATGCGCTGCGCCCGACCGCATGCTGCGGAAGCCTTCGGCTCGGCGCGGCGCTGCGACGCGCCGAGCTCGCGCCCGGACCGCTCGCGAGCCGTCAGTTGCTCGACTGGACCGCCGCTCACGGCCCGCCCGCGCCGGACCTCTCGGGCGCGCCGTCGGCCGCGCTCGACGAGCTCGCGTTCTTGCTGACATACCGCTACGACACGCGGGATCGGCCGGTCTTTCCGTCGAGCGGCGTCGAGCAGCTCGTGACGCTCGCGGCGACGGTCCCCGGGAGCGATGCCGAGTACGCGATCGCGGAGTATCGCGCTTCGGCGTATCGGCCGATCGGCAAGCGCTTCACGCTGCGCGCCGCGGGGCGGCTCGCGTACGGCCGGGCTTACGGCGACATGGCGACGATGCCGCCCTATCTGCACTGGTTCGCCGGCGGCCCGCTGACCGTGCGCGGCTTCCGCGAGAACGCGCTCGGCCCGCGCGACAGTCTCGGCAATCCGTACGGCGGCAATCTTCTCGTGACCGCGCGCGTCGAGCTGATGACGCCGTGGCCGGGCCGTTTCGGCGATCGTCTCCGCGTGGGCCTCTTCGCCGATGCCGGCAACGTCTTCTCGACCGAGGATGTCGCGTTCACGGACGCCGAGGGACGCCCGCTCGACTACGGATTCGATGCGTCCGCGCTGAAGCGCTCCGTCGGCGTCGCGGCCGACGTGCTGACGCCGTTCGGCGCGTTGAAGCTGAGCTATGCGTTTCCGCTCGGCGCCGACGACGAGCATCCGAATCCGTTCCTCAGGGATCGCATCGAGCGGTTCCAGATCAGCCTCGGCATCGAGTTCTGATCGTCGCGATCGCCGTCGACGCTCGACGGCGCGCGGCGGAGCGGGGAACGGGCGCCGCGATGCGGCTTCGATTCGATCGCCCCGTACGCGGCAGATTCTCGCGTTGTCGCGGCGCGATGACTCTCGCGCATTGCGTTCCGCCATGCGAAGCGAGCCCGAAAGCGCGTTGTGGCATCATCACGCCGTCATGTCCGCCGTTCATTCCCCGATATCCCCGTCGCTCGGCGACGCGCGGCGCCTGCTCCGCGAGGTCTTCGGCTACGACGCGTTTCGCGGCCGTCAAGAGCAGGCGATCGCGGCCGTGCTCGAAGGCCGCGACGCGCTCGTGCTGATGCCGACCGGCGGCGGGAAATCGCTGTGCTATCAGCTTCCGGCGCTCGTCCGTCCCGGCGTCGGGATCGTCGTCTCGCCGCTGATCGCCCTGATGGAGGATCAAGTCCGCGCGCTCGGCGAGCTCGGCGTGCGCGCGGCGTTCCTGAACTCGACGCTCGGCCGGCGGGAGCAGCAAGAAGTCGTCGATGCGCTCCGCGCCGGAGCGCTCGACCTTCTATACATCGCGCCCGAGCGCCTGCTGCAGCCGCAGACGCTCGCGCTCTTCGACGGCGTGCCGGTCTCGATCGTCGCGATCGACGAGGCGCACTGCGTCTCGCAGTGGGGCCACGATTTCCGTCAGGACTATCTCGCGCTGAACCAGCTTCGCGAGCGCTTTCCGGGCGTACCTCGCATCGCGTTGACCGCGACGGCGACGCCGCCGACGCGGCGCGAGATCGTCGAGCGTCTCGAGCTCGACGATCCGGTGCTTTGCATCGGCGGTTTCGATCGGCCGAATATCCGCTACACGGTGCAGGCGAAGACCGACGCGCGCCGCCAGCTCCTCGGCTTTCTCGCGGGACACACGGGCGACGCGGGCATCGTCTATTGCCTGTCTCGTAAGAAGGTCGAGAGCGTCGCCGAATCGCTGCGCGCGCAAGGGTTCGATGCGCTGCCGTATCACGCCGGCCTCGACGCCGAGACACGCGCCGCGCACCAGCGCCGCTTCCTGAACGACGACGCCGTCGTCATCGTCGCGACGATCGCATTCGGCATGGGCATCGACAAGCCGGACGTGCGCTTCGTCGCGCATCTCGATCTGCCGAAGAGCATCGAGTCGTATTATCAGGAGACGGGCCGCGCGGGCCGCGACGGCGAGCCCGCGGACGCGTGGATGGTCTACGGCGTTCAGGACGTCGTGCAGCTCAGACAGATCGTCGACGGCTCGGACGCCGACGAGGAGCACAAACGCCGCGAGCGGCAGAAGCTCGACGCGCTGCTCGGCTGGTGCGAGGTCACGTCGTGCCGCCGCCGGCCGCTGCTCGAGTATTTCGGCGAGACGGCGCCCGAGGCGTGCGGCAATTGCGACAACTGCATCGCGCCGCCCGCAACGTGGGACGGCACCGAGGCGGCTCGTAAGCTGCTGTCCGCCGTCTATCGGACGGGCCAGCGTTTCGGGGCCGCGCACGTCGTCGACGTGCTGCTCGGCAACTCGACCGACAAGGTGCTCCAGTATCGCCACGAGCGCCTGTCCGTGTTTGGCATCGGCACCGAGCTTTCGGCGAACGCGTGGCGCTCGGTCGTGCGTCAGCTCGTCGTGCTCGGCTATCTGCGCGCCGATCCCGACCGCTACGGCGGGCTCGCGCTCACCGAGCAGAGCCGCCCGCTGCTCCGCGGCGAGACGAAGCTCGAGCTGCGCGAGGATCGCAAGGCGCCGTCGGCCCGCAAGAAGGGCCGCGCGGCCGATACGGTCGCGCCCGAGGACGAGCGGCTTTTCGAAGCGCTGCGCGAATGCCGTCGGCGCATCGCGGCCGAGCAAGGCGTGCCGCCGTACGTGATCTTCCACGACGTCACGCTGCGGGCGATGGCCGCGGAGCGCCCCGCCTCGCCCGACGCGCTGCTCGGGGTCACCGGGGTCGGGCGCGCGAAGCTCGAACGCTACGGCGAGCGGTTCCTCGAGGTTCTGCGCGAGCACGCGCTTGCCAGCCGTCCGCAAGGCGGGTCATGATCGGCTCGAGTCGCACGTCCTGGGGGAGAGACCGATGACGACGCAGCCGAAAGAGATGCTCGATCCCGAGCTCCGCGAGCCGCTCGAAGCGTTCCTCGAGGCGATCGGCGGCGGATTCGATCTGAACGATCTTCCGGCGACGCGCCGCATGGTGAACGGCATGATCGCGGCGATCAAAGCGGAAGTGCCGCCGATCGCCGGCGTCGAGATCGAGGACCGCAGCGCCCCCGGACGAGACCGCGGTCCGGACGTGCCGGTCCGCGTGTATCGCCCATCGTCGGCGGGCGAGCCGCTGCCGGCGCTTCTCTGGATGCACGCCGGCGGCTGGGTGCTCGGCGATCTCGAGATGGACGATCTCGCGCTCGCGGCGCTGGCGAAGGAGATCGGCTGCGCGATCGTATCCGTCGACTATCGTCTCGCGCCGGAGCACCGCTTTCCGGCCGCGCTCGACGACGGTTACGCCGCGCTCACATGGCTCGCGGGAGAAAGCCGAGCGCTCGGCATCGATGCGGCGCGCATCGCGGTCGGCGGAGCGAGCGCGGGCGGCAATCTCGCGGCCGCGCTCGCGCTGCTCGCGCGCGAGCGCCGCGGTCCGCGTATCGCGCTCCAGCTGCTGATCTACCCGTCGCTCGACGATCGTACCGCGGGACCGGCCGGCGACGGCCGGCCCGAGACTTATTTCTGGAGCCGGCAGAACGCGATCGACGCGTGGACGGCTTATCTCGGGCAGCGCCCCGGCGGCGACGGCGTCTCGCCGCTCGCCGCGCCGGCCCGAGCCGAGGATCTCGGCGGGCTCCCGCCGGCGTATATCGCGGTCGGCACGCTCGATCCCTTCCTCGACGAGAACGTCGACTACGCGAGACGGCTGATCGACGCCGGCGTCGCGTGCGAGCTGCACGTCTACCCCGGCGCGTTTCACGCATGCGACGTGTTCGCGCCGCAGGGCCGCATCTCGCAGCAGTTCAGCGCCGATCGCAACGCGGTGCTGCGCCGGCACTTGCTCGGCGCATAGCGCCGCCCGCCGCGATCAGCTCGAGTGCCCGGCGGCAGGACATCGCGCACCGTTTCGTGTACCGTCGATCTCGTCGGTCTCGTCGAAATCTCGAACCGGAGGTGCGGAAGATGCTCCCGAAGCTCGGAACGACGCTGCTGATCGCGTCCGGCGCCGTCTCGGCCGGCGCGTGGCTCGCCTCGGAGCCGGCCGCGGCCGAGACGTTGAGCCCGATCACGATCGACGAATGGGACGTGCCGTTCGGCGGACGGACGCGCGATCCGTTCGCGGCCGGCGACGACGAAATCTGGTTCGTCGGGCAGCGCGGTCACTATATCGCCCGCTTTCAGCCGTCGACCGGCGAGTTCTTCAGACGCGACCTGCCGGACGAGGCGGGGCCGCATAATCTGATCGTCGGCTCGGACGGGATCGTCTGGTATGCCGGCAATCTCCGCGGCTATATCGGCCGCTACGACCCGAGCACGGACGAGATCGAGAAGATCGAGATGCCGGATCCGGCGGCGCGCGACCCGCATACGCTCGTGTTCGACGCGGCCGAGGAGCACATTTGGTTTACCGTCCAAGGCGGCAATTTCGTCGGCCGGCTCGCGATCGCCGATCGCTCGGTCGACCTGATCCCGGTGCCGACGCCGCGCGCGCGTCCGTACGGCATCAAGATTGCGCCGGACGGCACGCCGTGGATCGTGCTGCTCGGCACGAACAAGATCGCTTCGGTCGATCCCGAATCGCTGACGTTGACCGAGCACGAGATCCCGCACGCGGCCGCGCGGCCGAGGCGCCTCGAGATCACCGCCGACGGCCGGATCTGGTATGCGGATACCGGACGCGGCTATCTCGGCATGTACGATCCTTCGGCGGACGCATTCGACGAATGGGCGCTGCCCGGCGGCGATCGGTCGCAGCCTTACGGCATGGCGCTCGACGGCCGCGGCCGGGTCTGGGTCGTCGAGACCGGCGCTCGGCCGAATCGCTTCATCGGCTTCGATACGCGCGAAGAGCGGATCGTGTCGATCACGGAGGTTCCGTCGGGCGCCGGCGCGGTGCGGCATATGCACTACCACGCAGGCTCCGGCACCGTCTGGTTCGGCACCGACGAGGAGACCCTCGGGCGCGCGCTCGTCGCCGCGGAGTAAGCGCGGGACCCGCCCGAGCGTGCGTCGAGTCGCGCGAATCGCGGCGAGCGCCGCGGCCGCCGCCGCGGCCTGGCCGGCCGGGCCGGCACTGACGTTCCCGGAAGGCCCGCCCTGGGACGCGGCCGGCGAGACCGGCTGCACGCAATGTCATTTCGACGCGCCGGCAATCGAGGCATCCGACGCGCTCGCGATCGTCGGGCTGCCGGACGCGATCGCGCCCGGTGCGCGCTATCCGCTGACGCTGCGGCTCGTCGACGAGCACGCGGCGCGCGTCGGCTTCTTGCTCACGGCGAGGCACGGCGACCGCCCGGCCGGCGCGTTCGATGCCGACGACGAGCGGGTCGAGTCGAACGGCGCCCAGGCGCGCTCGACCGAGGCAGGATCCGCGCCGACCGAGCCCGGCCTCGCGGAATGGCGAGTGATCTGGCAGGCACCTCACGAGCGCACGGGGCCGATCGAGCTCGAGCTCTGGGCGAACGCCGGCAACGACGACAAGTCGCCGTTCGGCGATACGACGCACGTCAAGCGGTTTCGGTTCGGCGATCGCGAAGCTCAGCCTTCGAGCGGCGCGAGCGTATCGCCGCGCACGACGGAGTAGATCACGGCATCGTGGTATCGGCCGAAGACCGCGAGCCGGCGCCGCAGCACGCCCTCCTTGACCGCGCCGATCTTCTCCGCGACGCGCTGGCTCCTGCGATTACCGACCGCGGCGAGAATCTCGATGCGCTCGATATTGGTATGGACGAAGGCCCATTCGATGACGCGCCGCGCCGCCTCCGGCGCGACGCCCTGCCCCGCGGCGCTCGTCCTGACCCAATAGCCGAGATTCGCGACGCACGCGGCGGGATCGACCCGGCTCAAGCCGCACGAGCCGACGAAGCGCCGTCCGGCGAAGATGCCGAACTGATAGCACGTGCCCTCGTCGCTGCCGTCGAGCGACGCCCGAATCCACTCCTCGGTCTCACGCAGCCCGTACGTCGGCCGACACCAGTCCATCCATCGGCTGACCTCGACGCGAGACTCGTCGATCGCGCGAAAGACCTCGGGCGCGTCCCGCATCTCGAACGGACGAAGGTGAATTCGGCTGCGAAACTCGACGAGCTTGCCTAAGACCAACTCGAGGCCCCCCTTTCGCCCCCGCGGCGCATCCCACCGGCTGCATCGTCGCTCCCCTCGGCGGACAGCGCGCTGCATGCGCCCGCCGGCCGCGGACGCGATACGGCCAACGCAAAGATTGGCGTCGAGCGCGGGACGACGCAAGCCGACGCCGCTTGCGGACACGTTCGTCGAGGACGTTGCCGGCGCAGCACCGGTCCGCTAGCCTCGAGACTCTCCGACGAGAGCGAGGCCCGGCCATATTCATGAGACGTCGCCGTTTCGCGTCGACGCTGCTCCGCGCCTCCGGCGCCGCGCTGGCCTTCGGAGCGCTCGGTGCGCCGCTCCGCGCCGCGCTCGCGCAGGCCCGCACGGCCGAGACGGACGGCCGGACGGCCCGCGGCCGGGATCGGCTAATCCTGCTCGGCACGCAAGGCGGCCCAAACTATCTGCCGCAGCGCAGCGAGTCGGGCAACGCGCTCGTCGTCGATGGCGTCACCTATCTCGTCGATTGCGGCTACGGCACGCTCGGCGCGCTGATCGAGGCCGGCCTCGATTATTTGAAGCTCGCGAACGTCTTCGTCACACACCTGCACGACGATCACACCGCCGATCTCGCGGCGCTGCTCGGCCATCAGTGGACGGGCGGCCGCGTCGATCCGACGACGGTCTACGGCCCGTACGGCACCCGGGCGCTCGTCGACGCCGCGGTCGCGTTCGGCACCGCGAACGCCGCGATACGGCTCGTCGACGAGGCGCGTAGCGTCAAGCCCGAGGATCTGTTCCGCGGCATCGACGTCGCCGCGTCGCCCGAGCCGGCCGTGCTCGTCACGGACGAGCGTGTCCGCGTCTCGGCGGTCGAGAACACGCACTATCCGGAAGCCTCGCGCGACGCGATGCCGCACCGCTCGATCGCGTACCGCTTCGATACGCCGTATCGGTCATTCGTGTTCTCGGGCGATACGGCCTACTCGCCGGCGCTCGTTCGGCTCGCGCGCGGCGCGGACGTGCTCGTTTGCGAGGCGATGGAGGTCGACGCGATGCGCCGTGCGTTCGACGCGATGGTCGCGGCCGGCTCGTATGCCGACAACCCGGAAGGCATCTGGCATCACATCGCCGGCACGCATACGAGCACCGAGGAAGCGGGGCGCATGGCGGCCGAGGCCGACGTCGGCCTGCTCGTCCTCTCGCATCTCGTGCCGGGCGCGCTGAGCGACCTGCCCGACGAGGCCTATATCGAAGGCGTGCGTAAGACGTACTCGGGCGAGGTCGTCGTCGGCCGCGACCTCATGGAGCTGTAGGCGCTTTCGCCGCCCCCGCCGCGGCGGCCGCGGACCCATCCGCGGCGAATCGCGCTGACGTCTCCCGCGCGGACAGGACCGCGGCGAGCGCGACGCCGCAGACGAGCACGAAATAGCCGATCACCCAGCCGAGCTCGCCGCCGGAGAATGCGAGCAGCGACGCCGAGATCATCGGCATCAGCCCGCCGCCGAGAATCGTGCCGAGCTGACGCCCGAGCGAGACGCCCGACAGGCGCAGGCGCGGATCGTCGAACAGCTCCGCGTAGAAGCTGCCCGTGACCGCGAGCGACATCGGCTGAAGCACGGCGCCGGGGATCGCCATCGCGAGCACGATGATTGCGGACGCGCCCGTCGCGAGCATCGGGAAGAACGCGAACGCGACGTAGAGCGCGGACAAGAGATACGCGCCGCCGATCAGCGGCCGCCGTCCGAACCGGTCGGAGATCGCCCCGAACATCGGATTCGTCACGATGCCGAGCGCGTTGCCGATCACGACGCCGCCGAGCAAGAGACTATTTTCGATGCCGAGGGTCTGTAGGCCATACGAAAGCCCGAACACGGCCGTGAAGTAGAACGTCGACGACTCCGCCATCGCGCAGAACAGGACCTGCAGCGCCGGCATCTTGCGCCGCTTCAGCACCGCGACCAACGGCACGCGCTCCGGCGGCCGCTGCTCAAGCGCGGCCTGGAAGATCGGCGATTCGGCGACCTTGAGCCGCACATAGAGCCCGACGACGAAGATCACCGCGCTCGCGAGGAACGGCACGCGCCAGCCCCACGAGACGAGCTGCTCGTCGGGCAGCATGCCGACCGCGAACGCGGCGAGCGCGCCGAGCACGGTGCCCGCAGCCGCGCCGCTCTGCACGAACGCGGCGAAGAGCCCCCGACGGTGCCCCGGCGCGCTCTCCATCGCGAGCAGCGGCCCCGCGGCCGACTCGCCGCCGAGCGCGAAGCCTTGCACGAAGCGCAGCGTGACGAGCACGATCGGCGCCGCGATGCCGATCGTCGCGTACGTCGGCGTCAAGCCGATCGCGACGGTCGCCGCGCCCATCAGCGTCAGCGTCGTGACCATGATCGGCTTCCTGCCGAGGCGATCGCCGAAATGCCCGAAGAAGAGCCCGCCGAGCGGACGCGCGGCGAACCCGACCGCGAACACACCGAACACGGCGATCGTGCCGATCAGCGGATCGAGGCTCGGAAAGAACAGGCGATCGAATACGAGCGGTGCGAGAAAGCCGTAGAGCAGGAAGTCGTACCACTCGATCGTCGTGCCGAGAAAGCACGACACGAGCATGCGCTTGTTCGGCGCGCTGATCGTCTCGCGCGCGGCGGTCGTCGACATATCGCCTCCCCCCTCGGCCGGCTCTGGGTCCGCGCCGCCGGCCGGCTGCAGCCGTCCGCGGTGCGCTTCCGCGACGATAGCGAAGACGCGGCCCGAAGAACAAGCTCGATACGGCCGGCGCGACTAATCGAGCCTGAATACGCGCTTCGCGTTCGTCTCGTAGAAGGCGATCTTCTCGTCGTCCGGGATCGACAGCGCGTCCATCGCCTCGACCTCCTCCGGCACGAACTGGTACGGGTAATCCATCGCGTACATGACGCGCTCGGCGCCGAGCACCTGCCGCACGTACAGGATCGCGGGCTCCCAGGCCATGCCGCTCGTCGTCACGTGGAAGTTCCGCCGCATGTACTCGCTCGGCGTGAGCTCGAGCGGCTTCACCTTCTCGTAGCGCTTCGTCTTGACGATCCGGCCGTGGAAGAAATCGACGCGATACAACCAGAACGGAATACCTTCGCCGAGATGGCCGACGACGAGATCGAGCTTCGGAAAGCGGTCGAGCAGCCCGCTGAAGATCAGCCGCAGCATGTGCAGGCCGGTCTCGACGCCGAAGCCGTAAACCGCGCCGTCGAGCCCGCGATCGAGAAACGGCGCGATCATCGATTTCGGCGGTGTCTGCGGATGGATGTACACCGGCACGCCGAGCGCCTCGGCGGCGGCGAAGATATCCCAGAAACGCTCGTCGTCGAGATACTCGCCCCGTGTGTGCGAGTTGATGATCGCGCCCTTCATCCCGAGCCGGGTGACTGCGCGCTCGAGCTCCGCGGCCGCGTGCTTCGGGTCCTGCGGCGCGACCGCCGCGAGGGGATAGAGCCGCTCCGGATAGCGCCGGCACGCCTCGGCGAGCTCGTCGTTGTACTCGACCGAAAGCCGCGTCGCCGTATCGGCGTCGAAGATCTGCACGCCCGGCGCAGTCAGCGCGATGATCTGCTTCGCGATACCAGTCGCGTCCATATCCGCGATCCGGCGCTCGCCGGCGTCCTCGAGCCGCTCGACGACGGCCTTCGTGACCGGGGCATCGTTGAACAGGAAATAGCCCATCAGGCTGTTGAAGCCCGGGTCGTCGATCGCGTTCTCCGAGATCGCGCTGCGGTACCGCCGAATCATATCCGCGGGCGCCCAGGCCTCCTCGGTCGCGATGCGCCGAAACCGCTGCGTGTCGATACCGCTCATGCCGTCCTCCTCGGTCGACGAACGCGGGCTATTGTAGACTCTCGGACCGGAAATCTTACGACGCGGAAGGACGATGGCCCTGACGAAGCTCGAGCACTACCTCGTGATCAGCGACGATATCGAGGCAACCCGGCGGTTCTACTGCGACGCGCTCGGCATGACGGTCGGCTTCCGGCCCGAGCTCGAGTTCGACGGCTACTGGCTCTACGTCGGCGACGTGCCGTGTATCCACGTCGCCGAGCGGGAAAGCTACAAGCGCTACAGCGAAAGCATCGGCATTCCCGTCACGGACGGCAATCCCGGCACGGGGATGATCGATCACGTCGCGTTCAACGCCGACGATTTCGACGGCATGCTCGAGCACTTGAGAAGCCTCGGCATCGAGCCGAAGCAGAACCGGGTCGACGATATCGGGCTGCGGCAGCTTTTCCTCGACGATCCGAGCGGCGTGAAGATCGAGCTGAACTTCCGCGCCGGCAGGCCCGGGAGCTGAAACGGCACGCCGCGCAGCGACAACGACAACGAGAATACGGGGACTCGCGTGAACATTACGGATTATGGGTTCATCGGCGTCGGCCGGATGGGCGCGAACATGGCTCGGCGCCTTCTCGACGGCGGTTTCTCGCTGACGGTCTACGACGCGTCGCCCCGCGCGGTCGACGAGCTCGCCGCGCACGGCGCGCAACGGGCGACTTCCGCGGCGGAGGCCGCGAATTGCGCCGAGACGTTGTTCTTGAGCCTGCCGACGCCGGACATCGTCCACGCCGTCGCCCTCGGCGAAGGCGGCATCGCCGAGGGCTCGCGCGTGAGGCACATCTTCGATTGCTCGACGATCGGGCCGGAGATGGCGACGACCGTCGCCGCGGGGCTCGCCGAGCGCGGCATCGCGTATCTCGACGCGCCGGTCAGCGGCGGCGTCGGCGGCGCGCAGAAAGGCACGCTCGCGGTCATGGTCTCGGGTCCGCGCGAGATCTACGAGCGCACCCGGCCCGCGCTCGAGCGTTTCGGCAGCGTATTCCACGTCGGCACCGAGCCCGGTCAGGGTCAGGTCATGAAGCTCGCGAACAATCTGCTCTCCGCCGCGGCGCTCGTGCTCTCCTCCGAGGCGATCGCGCTCGGCGTGAAGGCCGGGCTCGATGCCGCGCAGATGGTCGACGTGATCAACGCCGGAACCGGGCGCAACAGCGCGACGCAGGACAAGTTCCCGCGCTCGGTGCTGCCGCGCACGTTCGATTTCGGCTTCGCGACCGGCCTCTGCTACAAGGACCTCAAGCTCTGCATTCAGGCCGCCGAGAATCTCGGCGTGCCGATGATCGCGGGCAGCGCGGTGCTTCAGATGCTCGGCGTGACGCAGGCCCGTTTCGGCGCGGATTCCGATTTCACGTCGATCGCGCGCGTCGTCGAGGAGTGGGCCGGCGTCGAGATCAAAGGCCGGGCTTGATGCGCTCGCGCGCCCGCATCCGCACGGGCCGGTCTCGTCTCTTCTCCGCCGGCCGATTGCCGATCGGTGACCGGATCATTCGCCATCGCCTTCACGGGAGGAACATTCGATGAACGACGAACTCTTCGAACGCGGTCTCGCGGTCCGCAAGGCCGTGCTCGGCGACGCATACGTCGAGAAGTCGATCGGCAGCGCCGACGACTTCACGATGCCGCTCCAGCGTCTCGTCACGGAGTACTGCTGGGGCGCGGTCTGGAGCCGCGACGCGCTGCCGCGGAAGATCCGCTCGCTGCTGAACATCGCGCTGCTCGGCACGCTGAACCGGCATCACGAGCTCAAGATCCACGTGAAGGGCGCGATCCGCAACGGATGCACGAAGGAGGAGATCCGCGAGGTCCTGCTGCACATCGGCATCTACTCCGGCATTCCCGCCGCCGTCGACTCGTTCCGCGTCGCGAAGGAGGCGCTCGCGGAGCTCGAGAAGGAGCAGGCCGGAGCCTGAGCCGATTGCTCGAGGCCGGTAGCGGACGCGACGGCTCAAGCGGCCGTCGCGCCGGCCCCGGTCTCGAGCCGCCGGATGAAGGCGGCGAAGTCCGCGGCCGCGCGCTCGAAGCCGCCGTCCTCGGTCGTCGCGACCATCTCGCGGCCGTGCACGACGCGGATCGTCGCGTCGAGCTCGACCGCGCCGCCCGGCATAGGCCGCTTCGCGAGCGATGCGGCCTCGGCACGCGCGTCGACTAGCGCGTCGTCCACCGAGCGATTGCACGCGTCGACGAGCGCGTCCGGCGACAGGGGCTTCCCGGTCAGCGAGACCAGCGTCTCTTCGAACGGCACCGCATTGCCGGGCGCCCAGTAGTGCCGCGCGAGATCCGGGCCGATCCGCGGGTTGTCCGTCAGGTAGCCGTCGCGATCGAGGAAATAGCGCCGAGTCTGCTGCACGGCCATATCGGCGAGGATATACGCGTGGTAATACGCGCTCGACTCGGCTGCGAGCAGATGCGGCACGGCGAGCACCGGCCGAATCCCGGCCGAGAGCCCTTGAAGCTCCCGCTCGACGCGACGAAACGTCTCGAGCACACGGTCGGGGCGCAGCTCGCGCTCCGGCAGCTCGTACAGCGCTCGCTCCGCGAGCGGAATCGTCAGCATCGCGCGCACGTCCCAGCCGCGGAACGGCTGGCGCTCCCTGATCGATTCCTCGATCAGCTCGAGCGGCATCGGACGCCCCTTCGCATCGCGCGCATAGCGCACGCGCCAATCCGCGTCGCCGAGCAGCGAATCCATGAACATCGACTGCGTCTCCGCGTACGCGATGCTCGTCGGCGCGAACTCGTGCGCGAAGCACGGAGCATCCGACAGGATATTCGCGAAATGCGCCGCGTGGCCGCCCTCGTGGAACAGCGTCTCGGCCGCGCGCAGCCCGCTGCCAACCTGCCCGACGACGGCGTTCGCGGTGAAGTTCACGCGCGCCGGCCGCCACGTTCCACGATCGAAGAACGCGATGCCGGGCCCGTGCATGAAGCCGTTCTCGTACTTGCCGGAGCGATCGACGAGATCGAGCGTCAGCGTCGCGCCGCGATACCGTACGCCGAGCGCATGAAACGAGCGGCCCCATCGGTCGAGAGCATCCGCGAAGCCGAAATACGGATCGATCTCGCGCGCGAGATCACCGCCTCGAAGGTACCCGAAGTTCCACGGCTCGAGCGCTCCGTCGCCGTGCTTCCTCGCGAATGACGCGAGCTCCGCGCGAGTCTTCTCCGCGGTGCGCTCGGCGAGCGCGTCGAGCCGGCCGAACAGCGCGGCTTTCGTCATCCGCTCGACGACCGCGACGCGCCACGCGTAGTAGTCCTCGTAGCCGAGCAAGCGTCCGAGCCGGTTGCGCGTCTCGACGATCGTGAGGAACCCCGCGTCTAGCACGAACGTCTCGATGCTTCGAAGGCCTTCGTACGCGGCCTTGCGGCGCGCTTCGTCCGGATCGGTGCGCATCATCAGCGCGAGCCGCACGCTCGAAGCCGGCACGAGCTCGCCGGTCTTCGGGTCGACGTACCCGAGCTTCATACGGGCGCGTTTCTCCGCGAGCTCGGCTTCGAGCTCGACGAGCTCGGCCGAGAGCCTGCGCGCCTCCGGGGCCTCGATGACGTGCGCCGCGAGCATGTCGATCCAGCCGCGGAGAATGCGCCGCTCGTCGTCGGATGCGCCCGCGCCTTCGGCTTCGAGCTTCCGCAACTCGGCGAGCCGCGCCGGATCCTGCAGAAATGCGTTCCATGCGATCTCGGCATCGGCCATCGACTTGCGCGCCGCGGGCATATCGTCCGCGAGGCCCATCTTCGTGACCCAGAATAGATCTTCCTTGCGGGTATGCAGCTCGACGTAGCGCGTCTTGAGCTGCTCGAGAGTCTCTGCGAGCGCGTTCATGACAACACTTTAAGGCACCGACGGCGTCTGCGCAGCCTGCTTCGCGCCATCGCGCCGACATCGAGCGGCGCGGCCCACGCACAGCACCGACGCGCTGTCAACGGGTTTTCATCGCTCGGCGTGCGTTGTCAAAATCGCCCCTCGCGGCGCGCGCCGCGCAAGCTATCGAAGGACCGATGCCAAACGCTTCTATCGCGCTCGCGCAGAAGATTGCGCAAACGATCGCCGCCGAGATCGGCGCCGACGCTTCCCAGGTCGTCTCCGCCGTCGCGCTGCTCGACGACGGCGCGACCGTGCCGTTCATCGCCCGCTACCGTAAGGAGGCAACCGGCGGCCTCGACGACGCGCAGCTGCGCACGCTCGAGCAGCGCCTCGCGTATCTGCGCGAGCTCGAGGATCGGCGCAAGACGATCCTCGCGAGCATCGACGAGCAAGGCAAGCTCACGCCGGAGCTGAAGGCGGAGATCGAAGCCGCGGACACTAAATCGCGTCTCGAGGATCTTTATCTCCCCTATCGGCCGAAGCGCCGAACGAAAGCGCAGATCGCACGCGAAGCCGGGCTCGAGCCGCTCGCGGACGCGCTGCTCGCCGAGCCGGACGAGACGCCGGAGGCGCTCGCCGAGCCTTTCGTGAATGCCGACAAAGGCGTCGCCGACGCGAAGGCCGCGCTCGAAGGCGCGCGCGCGATCCTGATCGAGCGCTGGGGCGAGGACGCCGAGCTGATCGGGCAGCTCCGCGAATGGCTATGGGAAAAGGGCCTGATCCGCGCGCGCGTCATCGAAGGCAAGGAGACCGAGGGCGCGAAGTACGCCGACTACTTCGATCATGCGGAGCCGATCGCGGCCATCCCGTCGCACCGGCTGCTCGCGCTCTTTCGTGCGCGCCGTGAGCAGATCCTCGAGCTCGACCTCGAGCCCGGGCCCGACGCGGAGACCGGTCACGCGCGCGCGCAGGCGAGCGTCGCGAAGCATGCGGGCCTTGCACTTCGCGGCGGGCCGACCGGCGCATGGCTCGAGGCCGCATGCCGTCTCGCGTGGCGCGGCAAGATCCATGTGCACCTGACGCTCGATCTCTTCAACCGCGCGCGCGAGCGCGCCGAGGACGAAGCGATCAAGGTCTTCGGCGAGAACCTGAAGGATCTGTTGCTCGCCGCGCCCGCCGGGCCGCGCGCGGTGATGGGCCTCGATCCGGGGCTGCGCACCGGCGTCAAGGTCGCGGTCGTCGACCCGACGGGCAAGCTCGTCGCGGCCGGCACGATCTATCCGCACGAGCCGAAGCGGCAGTGGGATCAATCGTTGAAGACGCTCGCCGAGCTCTGCCGGCAGCATGCGGTCGAGCTGATCGCGATCGGCAACGGCACCGCGAGCCGCGAGACCGACCGCCTCGCCGGCGAGCTGATCCAGCGTCATCCGGAGCTCAAGCTCGCGAAGCTCGTCGTCAACGAAGCCGGCGCGTCCGTGTACTCGGCGTCCGAGCTCGCCGCGCGTGAATTCCCGGAGCTCGACGTCTCGCTGCGCGGCGCGGTATCGATCGCGCGGCGCCTGCAGGATCCGCTCGCGGAGCTCGTGAAGATCGAGCCGAGATCGATCGGCGTCGGCCAGTATCAGCACGACGTCGACCAGACGCGATTGGGCCGCGCGCTCGACGCGCGCGTCGAGGACTGCGTGAACGCGGTCGGCGTGCACGTGAATACCGCGTCGGCCCCGCTGCTCGCCCGCGTCGCGGGCCTCTCGAGCAGCGTCGCCGAGAACATCGTCGGCTATCGCAACGAGCACGGCCCGTTTCGCCGCCGTGCGGACCTGCTGAAAGTGCCGCGGCTCGGCGCGAAGGCGTTCGAGCAAGCCGCGGGCTTCTTGCGGATCGCCGACGGCGACGAGCCGCTCGATGCGTCCGCGGTCCACCCCGAGGCATATCCCGTCGTCGCGCGGATCGTCGAGCGCACGAAGCGCGACGTGAAATCGCTGATCGGCGACGCCGCGTTCCTGCGCGCGCTCGAGCCCGAGGCGTTCACCGACGAGAAATTCGGCTTACCGACCGTGCGCGACATTCTGAAGGAGCTCGAGAAGCCGGGCCGCGATCCCCGCCCGGAATTCAAGACCGCACGCTTCGCCGACGGCGTCGAGACGCTCGAGGACCTGAAGCCCGGCATGGTCGTCGAGGGCGTCGTCAGCAACGTCGCGGCGTTCGGCGCGTTCGTCGACATCGGCGTGCATCAGGACGGTCTCGTGCATATCTCGGCGATGTCGGACAAGTTCGTGAAAGACCCGCGCGAAGTCGTGAAGGCCGGCGATATCGTCAAGGTGAAGGTCCTCGACGTCGACGTCGCGCGCCGGCGCATCAGCCTGACGCTGCGTCTGAACGACGATCCCGCGGCGCCCCGCGAGCGGCGCCGCGGCGGCGACGGCGGCCGGCCCGAGCGAAACGATGCGCGCGCAGCGAAGAACGGGCGCGGCCGGGCGTCGTCCGGACGCGGCGCGGGGACGCGCGACGGCGGCGGCCGCGGCGGCGCTTTCAACACCGCGATGGCGGAGGCCTTCGCGCGCGCGAAGAAGGGGCACGACTGACACGAGAGAGCGCTTCCGGCTCGCGCCGGCGCGGCAGTCACTCGGGTAGAATCGGCGACTCGGCCGGCGTGGCCGACCGATTTCGCACCGAAAGGAGATTCGATGCCCAGCCCCCACGTCGCACTGTTTCCGCGCGTTCGGCGCCTGCTCGCGGCCTCGGCGCTCGTCGCCGCGGCGCTGCCCGGCACGCTGCTCGCGGACCCAGCATCGCGGCTCACGCTCGAGCAGGCGAACACGATCGTCACGAAGGCGATCGAGCACGCGCGAGAGCGCGGCTTCGCGCCGCTGACCATCGTCGTGCTCGACGAGAGCGGCCACCTGAAGGCCGCACAGCGCGAGGACGGCGCGAACATGTTTCGCTTCGACGTCGCGACCGGTAAGGCGTACGCGTCGGTCGCGATGGGCGCGTCGAGCAGCGTGCTCGCCGAGCGCGCGAAAGAGAACCCGAACTTCTTCATCACGCTCGCCGCGACGGCCGACGGCAAATTCCTTCCACAGCCGGGCGGCGTGCTGATCCGCAACGAGGAAGGCACGATCCTCGGCGCGGCCGGCGCGAGCGGCGCGGCGGGTCACGAGGACGAGGCCGCGGTGATCCACGGCATCGAGCAAGCGGGGCTCGTCCCGGACGTGCCCGGCCGCTGATGTCCGAATGCCGCGGGCGAGTCGCCCGCGGCAGCGCCGCCGCGGCTTCTCGGAGAGCGAGAGATGCTGGGAACGTTCGACATCGAGCGCCGCTACTGCGGACCCACGGGGATTGCGAACGGCGGCTATGCGTGCGGCGTCATCGCATCGTTTGCGCCGGGCCCGGTCACGGTCCGGCTGCTGAAGCCGACTCCGCTCGAGACGCCGCTGACCGTCGAGCGGCGGGAAGCGGGCTTCGACGTGCTGCACGACAGTACGCTCGTCGCGCAAGCGCGCGACGGCGGGCTCGGGGAGCTTGCGCCGCCGCCGGCGCCGACGCTCGACGAGGCCGCCGCCGCGTCCGAGCGCTACGGCGGCTTCGCACGGCATCCGGCGCCCGAATGCTTCGTCTGCGGGCCGCGGCGGAGCGCGGGCGATGCGCTCTGCATCTTCGCGGGTCCGACCGGCGCGCCCGGGGTCGCGGCCGCGCCGTGGACCCCTCATGCGTCGCTCGATCGCGGGGACGGCACGGTCGACGCGCGCTTCGTCTGGTCGGCGCTCGATTGCCCCGGCTTCGCCGCGGCCGCGCCGGATATGCGGCCGATGTTGCTCGGCGAGCTGACGGTGCGGATCGATCGGCCGGTCGCGGTCGGGGAACCCCATATCGTCGTCGGCTGGGTGATCGGCGGGAGCGGGCGCAAGCACGAGGCCGGCACGGCGATCTTCGACGCGCGCGGCGGCGTCTGCGCGGTCGGCCGGGCGATCTGGATCGAGCCGCGCGAATCCTCCCCGGGCGCGTGATCCGACGGCCTCGGCCGCCGTCTTCGGCCCGAGCGGCGGGCTCCGTCCCGCGCGCGGTGCCGCGGAGCCGGCTCGCCTAAGAGCCGGGCGGCGGCGACGGACCCGCCGTCAGCTTCAGCAAGCGGCCGGCGGTGCCGCGACGACCGTCCTCGAGCACCCAGATCGCGCCGTCGGGCCCCTGCCGGACCGCGCGGATGCGCTGTCCCATCGCGAAACGCTCCGCCTCGCGCGCCCGCTCGCCGTCGAACACGACGCGCACGAGCGACTGCGACGATAGCCCGCCGATGAACGCGCTGCCGCGCCACTCCGGAAACTCGTCGCCGTCGTAGAAGACGAGGCTCGACGGCGAGATGACCGGCGTCCACGAAACGGCCGGCGCCGCGAAATCGGGACGCGTGACGTGGCTCGGAATCGAAAGACCGCTGTAATGGTTGCCCTCCGAGACGATCGGATAACCGTAATTCGCGCCCCGCGTCACGAGGTTCAGCTCGTCCCCGCCTCGCGGCCCCATCTCGACGTTCCACAGGCGGCCTTGCGCGTCGAACGCGAGCCCGAGCGGGTTGCGATGCCCGAGCGACCAGATCTCGGCCGCGACGCCGCCCTGCTCCGCGAACGGATTGTCGCTCGGCACCGAGCCGTCGTCGCGGAGGCGCACGATCTTGCCGAGATTCGATCCGAGATCCTGCGCCGGGTCGAACTTCTGGCGCTCGCCCGAGCTGATCCACAGATGACCGTCGCCGAACGCGATCCGGTGGCCGTAATGCCCGTTGCCGGACACTTTCGGCACTTGGCGCCAGATCACCTCGAGATGCTCGAGCCGGCCGCCGCCGCGCTCGTCGAGCACGAGCCGCGCCCGTGCGACGGCCGCGCCGCTCGTGCCGCGCTCGCCAGGCTCCGCATAGCTGAAGTAGACGAGGCCGTTCTCGGCATGAGCCGGGTGCACGACGATATCGCCGAACCCGCCCTGACCGCCGTAAGCGACCTCCGGCACGCCTTCGATCTCGCCGATCGAGCCGTCCGGCGCCCACAGCTTGAGCCGCCCCTGCTTCTCGGTGACGAGCAGCCGTCCGTCCGGCAGGAACGCCATCGCCCACGGCTCGTCGAAGACCGCGGCCTCCGTGACGACGAATGCATCGTGCTGCGCGAGCACCGCGTCGTCGCCGCAGGCCGCGGCGAGCAACGCACAACCGAGATACTTCGCTCGTCTCATGATTCGTCCCCCTCCGACGCCGGCGGCACGCGCTCACGCCCGGCGGCCGCCGGCACGAACGTGCGCCGAATCTCGCTCTCGACACGTGCGCGCTCGCGCGCGAGCGACTCATCGTACGCCGCGAGGAGCTCCGCCGCCGCTCGGACGCGAAGCTCGCCGAGCGCGGCGTCGAGCGCGCGCTCGAGATCGTCGCGGTGCAGCGCCTCGTCGAGACGAATCAGCGCGAAGTCGCTCGCGAGCCAGGCCCCAGCGCCCGCGAGCACGGCGCAGAGGGCCGCGGCCGGCCCACCGGGCGCGCAGACCGCGGCACCGCCGGCCGCGGCCGGACCGACTCGTCCCGCGGCGGCGCCGATTCGCGCCGCGCCGCGCACGGCGCCGCGCGCTGCAGCCGTCCTGCCGGCGCGGCTCGCGGCCGCGCGTGCGATCGCGGTCGCGAGCGCACCGGCGCCGATCGACGCCGCGGCGCCGGCCGTCTGACGCGCGGCGAACGCCGAACGCTCGCGCGCCGCAAGCTCCGCGAGCCACTCGTCGATCGCGAGCGCGGGCCGAGCGTCTCGGGCCTCGGGGAGCGGAGCCGGCACGCGCCGCGGCTCGAGCCGCGCCGAGACCTCGGCGAGCCATCGGGCCCGCAGTCGCTGCCGATGCGCCTCGAGCCGCTCCGCGACGGCCGCGTCGAGGCCGCCGAGCTCGTCGGCCCATTCGTGCTCCGGCAACAGCGCCGCCGCCGCGTGCTCGACGAGGTCGTTCGGATCGGTGAGGCCGATGAGCGCACCGACCGTCACGAGCGCGCGTGCGTACTCGCCGCGCAGCGAATAGTACTCGTCGAGGAACGCCGGAATCCTTGCGCGTGCCCGTGCGAGCACGGCGTCGAGCCGCTTGTCGATCTCCGCTGCGACGAGCGTCCGCGCGTCGTCCGCGCCCGCGGCGAAGTGCTCGAGCGAGAAGGCTTCGAGCTCGCGAGCCTGCTCGGGCTCGAGCCGGTAGTGTGCGCCGCCGAGAACGATCTCGGCCTCGGGCGGCCCGGACCAGCTGAGCGGCTCGACGTGCGTCACGAGCCATACGAGCGCCGCCGCCGCGCCGAGCGCGGCGAATGCCTCGCCTTTGCGCCCCCGATACGGGCTAGTCGCCGACGCTGCAGTCGCCGTCATGGGTCATGCCTCCGAGCACTGCGGGGCAGAGGTACGACAGATAAGACCACACGAATACGGCTTCTTCTGCAAGCACGGCGAGCCAGCCGAGCGCCTCGGCCAGCGACGCGCCCGGGGACGGCATCAGCTGCTGGGCGATCCAGAGCCGTAATCCGTCCGCGGCTCCGGCGAGCTGCAGCAGCATCTGAACCGTCGCGCCGCGTGCCCGCTCGGCGTCGACGAAATGCCACACGGCGCGCTCGAGCCCGACGCCCCCGAGACCGGGATACGGCGCATGGAAGGCCAGCGCGACGAGGGCCGCAATCATCAGCGCGCCGACCCCGAAGGCCGCGACCCGCCACGCGGCGACGGGCAGATAGCCGCTCGCGATATGCGCGGACAGCGCCCGCGCGGCGACGCGATACGCGAGCACGAGCGCCGGCGCACCCGCGGCGAGGACGAGCCACGCCGCACGGCCGTCGAGCCGCACGAGCGAGACGACGAGCACGAGCGCGAGCAGCGCGCTGAGCACGGCCGCACGCAGCGGCAGCAGCAGCCGGCCGCGCAGCCAGCGCGACAGACCGCTGTCCGCACGGACATAGGCGCCGATGAACGCTGCGCGGCGAAGACGGGCGCGGCGCAGCGTGCCCCAGCCGATCGCCAGCGCGATCACGAGCCACGCCGCGGCCATGGCCGGATCCGGGAGCACGCGGCCGTAGACGTGCACGAGCCACGCGAAAGCGGCCATCGCGATCGCAAGCAGCAGGCTGCGCAAAGCGGTTCCTGGCCCGGCGCTCATCCGCCGGCTCGCATGCAGCGTGAACGCCAGCACGCGGGGCCGTGCTGCGCGGTCTTCGTAAGGCCCTCACGCCGGGGCGCGAGCCCGCCCCGACGCTCGAGAGAACGAGGATGCACGCTCCGAGGCCGCATCCTCGGAGCGTTTCACAGAATGGCTGCGGCTGCCACCAACGCCAGCACGGACAGGAACGTCAGCGCCCACGCGCTCGTCGTGATCACGGCGAGATGCATCTCCCTCGTCATCCACCACACCGAGCCGTCGACCTGGCCGACGAGATCGCCGACCTTCTCGGGCCAGCGGCGAAAGACCGCGCCGGCGATGAAACAGACGAAAGACAACACGACGAGCATGACCGCCGCGGCGGGCTCCGCGGGCGCCCCCATTTCCCACATGCGTTTCGTACCTCGCGCTGGTGCAGAACGGCAGAATCCGCTGCCGCGAGGCCGATTCGAGGAAGTTCGTCGTGGGCCGCGGCGCGGAGACGCGCCGCGACTTAATAGGCGCAAATCCGCCCGCCGTCAAGGAAGGTACGGCGCCCTCGCCGCGCCGGGCGAACGAAAGCCGGCGTCAGAACCGCCACGCGGCCGTGACCCAGACGGCCTCCGCATCGTCGAACTCGCTAATCTCGATGACCTCGTACTCCGCGCGCAGCGCGAGCCGCCCGAGCACCGTAATGCCGAGTCCGCCGCCGTAGACGAAGTCGTTCTCGCTGTCGTCGAACAGCTCGTCCCCGTTCGCTCTGACCTCGAGGTCGTAGAACAGCCACCCCGCCCTGCCAAAGAGCTCAATCGGGCCGAGCGGCAGCGTCGCAACGATCGACGGCGCGATGCCCTTCGCGTCCGACTCGACCGCGAGAACCTCGGACGCGGACGTCGAGTCGCCGAAGTCGAGATAATCGAGCTGCACTGCGAGGACACGGTTGAACCGCCAGCCGGCGAAGAACCGCTTCGCGTCGCTGTCCTCGTCGAAATCGATGTCGACGTCCTCGATGCTGGCGAATTCCGACGAGAAGTCGCCGAAGCCGCCGCCGAGGTACAGCCCGGAATTCTCGTCCGCGGCGGCCGCGCCCGCGAGGCCTGCGGCGCAGCAGAACGCTGCAAGATTCCGTTTGCAATTCATGAATGGCTCCTTGCCCGAAAACGTCGGCGAGGATCAAGCAAGCTTCATGCCACGGCGATCCGCGCTGGCGCGCCGAGGCGTCGGCTCACGCGCTCGCGGATGCCGCGGCGGCCGAGCTCGCGGTCTGCGCCGGCTCGGCCTCGAGCGGATCAACGCCGCCGCGAACGATATGCTCGGCGAGCAGATACGCGGCCGCGTTCCACGACTGCCCCGCCATGCCGCGCGGCTCGAACGTGCGGCCATGGAGCCATTCGGCGTACGACCAGTCGCCGAGCGCGCACGCGCGCGCGAGCGAGACGAGGGCGTCGCCGGCCGCGTCGTGATGCCCGACGCGCGCGAGCGCGGCGATCCAGAAACCGCCGATCATCGGCCAGACGCCGCCGTTGTGATACTGCCAGGCGAGATTCTGCCCGTGACGCGCCATGTACGGCCGCCAATCGGCGCTCGTCCGCTCGATAGGACGCACGACGGCGCGGGCCGGATACGGCGCCGCGACGTTCGCCGCGCGCAGCGCGTCGATCGTCGCCGCCGCCCGCTCGCGGTCCGCGAGGCCGCACAGGATCGCGAGCGCGTTGCCGAATACGTCGCCTTCGTCTCCGTACGTAGTGAAGTTCACGAAGCTGAGGTAAAGGTCGCGGTCGCGCGCTCCGTGCAGCGGAAACTCCGCGAGCAGCCTTCCGCGACGATATCGGTCGGGACGCGCGGAGAACGGATGGAACAGGCGATTGAAGCTGTCGCGCGTCTCGACAGCGTGCTCGAGCCCGTAGAGGCGCTTCACGAGATACCACAGCGCGTTCGTGTACAGCACGAACCCCGAGCGCGGCATGATGTCGGCCCAATCGCTCGCCTCATTCTGCTGCAGCAAACGAAAACGTTGATGTTCCTGCGCGAGCAGCCAGCCGAGCGCCCGCTCGACGCGCGGCCGCAGGCAGCTTCCGAGGCCGGGATGCGTGCCGAGCCGGTCGAGACGATCGATCGCGACGAGCCACCACAGCGTCGAGTCGATGCAGCCGACGTACCAGAAATCGGCTTCGCCCGTCGCGGGATCGACGAACTTCGCGATTTGCCCGTTCGGAGCCTGATGCTCGCCGAGCGTCTCGATGCCGGCGGCTGCGCCGCGCTCGAGATCGCGGTCGCCCGAAAGCGCCATCCCGAGCGCGCAAATCGCCGCGTCGCGCGCGAACACAGCCGTGTAGCTGCGCTGCTCGGCCTTGCGCGACGGCGTCGCGGCGAGCACACCGGCCGGGGTCAGATTGCGCTTCAACAGCTCGATCGCGCGCGCGCGGCACGTCTCGAGCAGATCCGCTTCGTCGGTCGGGTTCTCCATCGCGCGCCGATTGTAGCGGCACGCGAGCGCACACGGCGTGCTCCGCCGCTCGCCGGCGCGCGCGGCCCGGGAGCGCGTGCGAGAATAACCGCCGGGCCCACGGAATCGGAGCTGATACCGCCATGACGATCCCGGTCTACGAGCTGTATGCGATCAAGTACGCCGAGCTCGCCCGCAAGGCGTTCGGCAATTTCGTCGACTCGGACGCGCACGAGACGTCCGACATGCCGCTCGACTATTTCGTCTGGGCGATCGTCGGCGACGAGCGGGTCTTCGTCGTCGATACCGGCTTCGACCGCGCAGTCGGCGAGCGGCGCGGCCGCACGCTCGTCCGGCCGGTCGACGAAGGCCTCGAAGCCATCGGCATCGATCACCGCGAAGTTCGCGACGTGATCATCACGCATCTGCACTACGATCACTGCGGCAATGCCGATCTGTTCCCGAACGCGGCCTTTCATCTCCAGGACGCCGAGATGGAGTACGCGACCGGCCGATCGATGTGCCACCACCATTTGAACCACGCGTTCGAGGCGGACGACGTCGCGCGCATGGTCAAGCGAGTGTTCGCGGGGCAAGTGCAGTTTCACGACGGCACGGCCGAGCTCGCGCCCGGCGTCACCGTGCATCGCATCGGCGGGCACACGAAGGGCCTGCAATGCGTGCGCGTGATGACGCGCCGCGGCTACGTCGTGCTCGCGTCCGACGCGTCGCATTTCTATGCGCACATGGAGACCGGGCGAGCGTTTCCGGTGCTGTACAACCTGGCCGAGCTGATCGAGGGATACGCGACGCTCTATCGTCTCGCGAGCTCGAAGGCGCACGTGATCCCCGGGCACGATCCGCTGGTTCTCGCCCGTTATCCGGCGGCATCGGATCGCACGTCCGGCTGGATCGCGCGCGTCGATCTCGATCCGATCACGTAGGCGCGAAGATGCGCTTCAGGACCCTCATCGCTCCGGCCGAGCTCGCGCGCAGGCTCGACGATCCCGGCGTGCGGATCTTCGACTGCCGGTTTTCGCTCGCGGATCCCGCGGCCGGACGGAACGCGTGGCGCGAGGGACATCTGCCCGGCGCGCTCCATGCCGATATCGACCTCGATCTCAGCGGCCCGCGCATTCCCGGCGTGACCGGACGTCATCCGCTGCCGAGCCGCGCGGAATGGATCGCGCGAGCACGCGCGTGGGGGCTCACGCCGCGCACCGAGGTCGCGCTCTACGACGACGCGGGCGGGGCGGTCGCGGCGCGGATGTGGTGGATGCTGCGCTGGATCGGGCACGAGGACGTCGCGGTGCTCGACGGCGGCTGGCAGGCCTGGGTCTCGGCCGGCTTACCGATCACGGCGGAGATCCCGACTTTCGCCGCGCCGAGCGCGGACGCCGGCGCCGGAGACGATCACGAGACGCGCGCGCCGCTGACGCGGCTCGTCGAAGCCGACGAGATCGACGGCGCGGCGCAGATCGTGCTCGATGCGCGCGATCGGCGCCGGTTCCTCGGCGAGATCGAGCCGATCGACCCCGTCGCCGGCCATATTCCGGGCGCCCGGTCCGCGCCGTCGAGCGAGAATCTCGATGCGGACGGCCGTTTCCTGCCGAAGGACGCGCTGCGGCGGCGATTCGCGCGGCTGATCGGCGAGCGCCGCGGTGCGGACGTCGTCTGCTACTGCGGCTCCGGGATCACCGCGGCTCACAACGTGCTCGCGCTCGTGCACGCCGGGTTCGACGAGCCGCGGCTCTACGCAGGCTCGTGGAGCGAGTGGATCACGCGCCCGGAGCGTGCCGTCGAGACCGGGCCGGAACGGTGATTCGCGACGGCGGCCGAGCCGCCGCCGGTCCGGCCAATCGACACATCCCTAGAGTCGCCTCTGGCACGCCCGTTGCATCGACGCTGCAACCGAGCGCGCCCTCGGCGAGGGCGTGCGCCGTCGCGCACGGCGCGGTCGAGCCGATACACGCGAGGTCCCGATGAGAGTCGCCGACGTCATGAGCCGCGAGGTCGAGCTCGTCTCCCCGGACGCGACCGTCCAGGAAGCCGCGACGGTCATGGCGGAATACGACGTCGGCGCGGTGCTAATCGGCGAGCAAGGCCGGCTCGACGGCATCCTGACCGATCGCGACATCCTGCTGCGCACCGTCGTGAACGGGCTCGACCCGAGCCGCATCAAGGCGCGCGACGTGATGTCGTCGACACTGTTCGTTTGCCGCGACGACGACACGCTCGAGCAGGCGTTTCGCCAAATGAGCGAGCGCCAGGTGCGCCGGCTGCCGGTGGTCGACCGCGACGGCGGCCTCGTCGGAATCGTCACGCTCAGCGATCTCGGACGCCACGGTGCCGACCCCCGGCTCGCGAGCGAAGCGCTGCGCGATCTCGCCGAGCCGCACCGGCGCAAGACGCCCGGCCGCGGTGACGACGAAGCCGTGCTCGCCGGCGGCGAGCGCGCCTCGAAAGACGCTCTGTGACGCTCGACCAGGCGCTCGCGTTCGCAGTCTTGATCGGCATGATGGCTCTGTTCGTCTGGGGCCGGATCCGCTACGACCTCGTCGCCCTGCTCGCGCTGCTCGTGTCGATCGCCGTCGGCATCGTCCCCCCCGACGAAGCGTTCACGGGCTTCGGCAACGACATTCTCGTGATCGTCGCGACCGCGCTGCTCGTCAGCGCGGCAGTATCGCGCTCGGGAGTCGTCGACGTCGTCGCGCGGCGCGCCGGTCCGTATCTTCGGACGCCGACCGCGCAAGTCGTCGGCCTCGCCGGCACCGTCGCGCTGCTGTCGGCGTTCGTGAAGAATATCGGCGCGCTCGCGATGCTGATCCCGGTCGCGCTGCAGCTCGCGCGCCGCACCGGCACGCCGCCGGCGTATCTGTTGATGCCGATGGCGTTCGGCTCGCTGCTCGGCGGGATGATGACGCTGATCGGCACGTCGCCGAACATCATCGTCTCGCAGATGCGCGAGGAGATCGCCGGCGAGCCGTTCCGGATGTTCGACTTCTTCCCGGTTGGCATCGGCCTCACCGTCGCGGGCGTCGTGCTGCTCGCGTTCACGTATCGGCTGTTGCCCGCGGAACGCAAAGGGGCCGCATCGATGGACGCGGCGTTCGGCCGCGAAGGCTATACGGCCGAGGCGGCGGTTCCCGAGGATTCTCCGGCCGCGGGCAAGACGGTCGCCGAGATCGAAGCGCTCGGCGAAGGCGAGGTCGAGATCGCGACGATCATCCGGGAACGGTTCCGCCGCTATACGCCGTCCGACAACTGGACGCTGAACGCCGGCGACGTGCTGCTGCTCGAGGGCGAGCCCGGCGCGATCGAGCGCGTCGTCGCGCAGGCGCGGCTGAAGCTAGCGTCCGACGACGACGAAGCGCCGGCGAAGGAGCGGACGCGGGAGAACGTCGCCGTCGTCGAGGCCGTCGTGCGTCCGGACTCCCCGCTCGTCGGCCGTTCCGCGGCTCAGGTCCGGCTCGCCGAGCGCTACCCGGCGAGGCTGCTCGCGGTCAGCCGCAGCGGCGAGCGCATCACGCACCGGCTGCGGTCGCTGAAGCTGCGGCCGGGAGACGTCATCGTGCTCAAGGGCGATCTCGAGCAGTTGCCCGAGACGCTGCGCGAGCTGCGCTGCCTGCCGCTCGCCGGACGCGACTTCCGTCTCGGCCGCGGCCGGCAGAGCCCGGTGCCGGTCGCTGTGCTCGCGGCGACGATGACGCTCGTCGCGCTCGATATCGTGCCGGTCGCGGTCGCGTTCTTCGGCGCGGCCGTCGTGCTGCTCGCCGCCGGTGCGCTCAGCCTGCGCGAAGCCTACGACGTCATCGACTGGCCGATCCTGATCCTGCTCGGCTCGCTGATCCCGGTCAGCGACGCGCTGCGCACGACGGGCGGCACCGACCTGATCGCGTCCTGGCTATCGGCCGCGACCGGCGCGATGCCGCCGCTCGCCGCGCTCGCGCTGATCATGATCGTCGCGATGCTCGTGACCCCGTTCCTGAACAACGCCGCGACCGTGCTCGTGATGGCGCCGATCGCCGCGAGCCTCGCGGCGACGCTCGGCTACACGCCGGACCCATTCCTCATGGCCGTCGCGGTCGGCGCCGCGTGCGACTTCCTGACGCCGATCGGCCACCAGTCGAATCTGCTCGTGATGGGCCCGGGCGGCTACCGGTTCACCGACTACTGGCGCCTCGGGCTGCCGCTGTCGGTCACCGTCGTCGTCGCAGGCGTTCCGCTGATCGCCGCCGTCTGGCCGCTCGCGGACGGCTGAACGGCGCGGCTCAGCCCTCCGGCAACCCGATCTCGCGCAGCTGCACGACCGAGAGCGTGTTGACCGCGGCATGCGCGAGGATCGCGGGCCACAGCGTGCGCCAGCGCAGCGTGAACGCCGCGAGCACGAGCCCGAGCAGCGCGGTCTGCACCATGCCGTAGACGCCCTGATAGAAATGGCCGAGCGCGAACAGCACGGCCGAGACGATCGCCGGCGGCCAGAAGCCGCCGAGGATCTCGCGCAGCCGCGTCAGCAGCAGCCCGCGCGCAACGAGCTCCTCGTAGAACCCGACGAGCAAGAGCAGCACGAGCGTCGC
The DNA here is from genome assembly GCA_964388365.1 of uncultured Gammaproteobacteria bacterium. Lineage (GTDB taxonomy): Bacteria > Pseudomonadota > Gammaproteobacteria > Steroidobacterales > Rariloculaceae > ZC4RG20. Next base: position 29,046 of record CAYMAF010000006.1, read on the forward strand.
GGCGAACGGCGCGCCTTCGGAGAGCCCGAGCGCGATCGACTCGAGCCCGGCGAGATGTTGCTCGAGCGTCTCTGGCGATGATGCGAGGACCGCGAGCGTCAGGACGATATTGACGCCGAAGGCCGCGAGCACGACCAACAGCGCCCGGCCGATATCGTTCGCGCGCGGCCGCACGAGGCCGATTTCGGCGAAGCGCCGCTCGCGCCGCGCCATCAGCGTGTAGACGCCGGCGAGCACGAGCAGCGCCTGAACGAGCACGACCTCGGCGAGCCGGGGTTCGGACGAGACGAGCCCGAGCAGGAGCCCGGACCCGATCGCCGCGGCCGGGACGAGCACGATCACCGCGACGACGTCCATGACCGCTTCGCGCCGCGTCACGCGGCGGGCGCTAGCCTCGCTCGTCGCTTCTCGCATCGGGAACCCGTCCTGGCATCGCGGCCATTGTACCCGTGCCGACGCGGCCGGCCGCGGGCGCCGCGCACCGTCTTGCCATATTTCGACATTTTTCGCCCACCGCGGCGCCATTTCCCGCTGCGAACCTTGGCCTCGACGTAGCGCCGAGGACATCGAGATGAACGCCGACCGAAGCGCCCTCCTCGCCGCAGCCGCCGCTTGCGCGTTCGTCGGGCTGCTCGCGGCCGAGTCATGGCTCGTGCCCGCGGAAACGCAGCGCGCCGAGCGCGGGGCGGCCGGGACCTCACTGCTCGACGCCGCGCCGCGCGTCGCGGCGGACCGCGAGCCGGAGCGGCGGATCACGGACGACAACGGAGAATGGAAATGCTGCAACGAGCTTTCGACATCGCCTGCGCCGCGACCGGCCTCGTCGTTGCGAGCCCGCTGCTGCTCGCGATCGCGGGGCTGATCCGCGTCGACGACGGCGGCCCGGTGATGTTCACGCAGATGCGTGTCGGCGCGAGGCGGGTGCCGTTCCGCATCTATAAGTTCCGGACGATGCGTGACGGCGCGCCGACGCGCGTCGGCCGCTGGCTGCGCGCGACCGGGCTCGACGAGCTGCCACAGCTCGTGAACATGCTGCGAGGCGAGATGAGCCTGATCGGCCCTCGGCCGCTGACGCCGGACGACGTCGAACGGCTCGGCTGGGACGGCAGCGATCACGACGAGCGCTTCAGCGTCCGTCCCGGCGTGATCGGCCTCGCTCAGCTCCATGCGGGCCGCGGCAAGCGGCTGTCGTGGTTTCTCGACGTCGCGTACGTCCGGGGCCGATGCGTCGCGCTCGACGTCGGCATCGTCCTCGCGACCGCCGCGATCGCCGTGCTCGGGAAGCGGCGCGTGCGCGCCTGGCTCCGCGCGCGCCGGCGCGCGGCGGCCCGCGTCGCCGCCCCGAGCGTCCCCGCGCGCCGCGCGCTCGCGTTATTGCCGCCTCATGCGCTCTCGAGCGCGTCGATGAACCGGCGGCACCACGCGTGAATATCGTTTCGCTCGAGCACGTCCATCATCGCGCGATGCCGCTCGCGGCGCTCGGCGAGCGGCATGCCGATCGCTTGCTCGAGCCCTTCGGCGACGCCTTCCTTGTCGTACGGATTCACGAGCACCGCGCCGCACGCGAGCTCGATCGCAGCGCCCGCGAGCCTCGATAGCACGAGCACGCCCGGATTGCGCGGATCCTGGCTCGCGACGTACTCCTTCGCGACGAGGTTCATGCCGTCGCGGATCGGCGTGACGAGCCCGACCCCGGCGAGTCGGAACAGCGCCATCAGCAAGCTGCGGTCGTAGGCCCGATTCAAGTAGCGAATCGGGACCCAGTCGACCTCCGCGAAGCGGCCGTTGATATTGCCCGCGGTCCGCTCGAGCTCGTTGCGAATCGTCATATACGCCTCGACCTCGGAGCGTGTCGGCGGAGCGATCTGCATGAACGCGACGTGTCCTCGCAGCGCTGGGAAATTCTCGAGCAGGCTCTCATAGGCCCTGAAGCGAAGCTGCAGGCCCTTGCTGTAGTCGAGCCGGTCGACGCCGATGATCAGCTTGCGGTTCCGCAGGCTGACCTCGAAACGCTGGACCTGCGGACGATCGAGATTCTCGACGCTGAGCGTGCGGCACTGCTCGACGTCGATACCGATCGGAAACGCCCTGATTCGGAACGTGCGGCCGAATGCGCGGACCCTCCCGTCGTCGAGGATCTCGCCGCCGATCTCCTCGTGCGCATAGCATTCGCGCAGCGCCTCCGCATCCGGCTCGGTCTGCACTCCGACGACGTCGTACGCCGCGATCGCCTCGAGCAGCTCCTCGAAGCGCGGCAGCGCCTTCAGGACGTTGAAGCCCGGAAACGGCACGTGCAGAAAGAAGCCCAGCGGGCGATCGACGCCCTCGTCGCGCAGCGCCTGGCCGAGCGGGAAGAGCTGGTAATCGTGCACCCAGATCAGATCGTCGGGCTCGAGAAGCGGCAATAGCCGCGCCGCGAACAGCCGGTTGACGCGCCAATACGCTTCGTGGTCGCTGCGGCTGTAGGAGAAATAGCCCGGCATGAAGTGCAGCAGCGGCCAGAGGCTGTTGTTGCTGTAGCCCGCGTAGTAGCCCGCGAAATCGTCCCTGTTGAGATCGACCGTCGCAACGCGGACATTGCCGGTCGTCGAGACCTTCGCTTCGCCGGGCGTCCCGTCGGTCGTCCTGCCGCTCCAGCCGAACCAAAGGCCGCTCTGCTGCTGAAACGCCGCGAGCAGCCCGACCGCGAGGCCGCCGGGCGATTTGCCGCTGCGCGGCACGGCGACCCGGTTCGAGACGGCGACGAGACGGCTCATCGAGTTCGCTCCCTGTTGCCGTGCGGGTGGCTCACATCCAGTAGCTTACTATCAACGGCACGAAGCACCGTGCGGCGCGCACCCGGTCACGACACTAGGCCGCCGGCTCGACCGCGTGAGCGAGCCAGTCGATCACGGCCGAAACGTCGGCGAGCCGCCAGCGCGCGAGCGTTCGGCCGGGACCGACCTTGATCGACACGCCGCCGAGCGCATTCACGCTGCGAAAGCCGGCTTCGTCGGTCACGTCGTCGCCGACGAAAACCGGCGTGCGCCCGGAGAACGGCGGCTCCTGCATGAAGGCCTCGATCGCGCGGCCCTTGTCCGCGACCCCAGGCTTGACCTCGAAGACCTTGTGGCCGAGCAGGATCTCGACGTCGGCCGGCAGCGTCCGCTGCAGATCGGCGACGAAGCGATGCACGTCGGGCTCAAGCTCCGGCCGGTTGCGATAATGGACCGCGAACGCGAGCTGCTTGTCCTCGATCCACACGCCTTCGTGCGCGGCGACGAACGGCTCGACGCGCTGGCGGATCTCGCCGAGGTGCGCAGCGGATGCGAACGTCACGACCGCATCGCCCGCGCGGCGCTCGAGACCGTGGACGCCGGCGGCGAAGAACGAATGCGGCGCGAGGATCCGATCGACGTCGTCGATGCGGCGGCCCGTGATCACCGCGACCGCGCCGCCGCATGCATCGCGCAGCTTCGGCAGCAGTGCCCGCAGCCGCGGCGACGCCGCGGCCAGGCTCGGATGCTCGACGATCTCGACGAGCGTTCCATCGAGATCGAGAAACAGCGCCGGGCGCTGCGGCCACGGCGGGAGCGGATCAGCGCGCATCGTTGCTCGAGTCGCTTGCCATGCGGTCATTGTAACGGCGGCCGCCGCTCGGGCGCGGGCCGAGCGCGTCGCCGCGATCAGCGGCGCGTCGCGATCCAGCGATCGACGCGCCGTTCGAGAATCGGCAGCGGCAGCGCGCCGCCGCCGAGCACGGCGTCGTGGAACGCGCTGAGATCGAACGCGTCGCCGAGCTCGCGCTCGGCCTTCGTGCGCAGCCGCAAAATCTCGAGCATCCCGATCTTGTACGCCGTGGCCTGCCCCGGCATCACGATGTAGCGGCGGACCTCCGAGCGAATCTGCCCCTCGGCGGCCGGCGAATTCGCGCGGAAATACTCGACGGCCTCCTCCTCGGTCCAGCCCATCGCGTGCAGCCCCGTGTCGAGCACGAGACGGATCGCGCGCCACAGCTCGGTCGTGAGCCGGCCGAAGTCCGCATAAGGATCCCGGTACGCGCCCATCTCCTTCGCGAGCAGCTCGGCGTAAAGGGCCCATCCCTCGACGTACGCAGTGAAGAAGCTCTGCGTGCGGAACCGCGGCAGGCCAGCGAGCTCCTGCATGATCGAGATCTGCATGTGGTGGCCCGGCAGCCCTTCGTGATACGCGACGACCTCGAGCTGCGGCCGAGGCATCGCACGCATGTCCGCGAGATGCGCGTAGAAAATGCCCGGCCGCGAGCCGTCGGGCGCGCCCGGATAGTAGTGCTGCGCCCCGCCCGGCTGCTCGCGGAACGGCTCGACCCGACGCACGACGAGATCGGCCTTCGGCAGCAGCCCGAAGAACTCGGGAAGCCGTGCCTCGATCCGCTCGAGATGCTCGCGCGCCTCGGCGAGATAGGCTTCACGCCCCTCGTCGGTATTCGGAAAGTAGAACCGGTCGTCGTCGCGCACGAACGCGAAGAGCTCTTCGAGCGTGCCGTCGAAGCCGACCTCGGCTTTGACGGCTTCCATCTCGGCATGGATTCGAGCGACCTCGCGGAGCCCGATCGCGTGGATCTCGTCGGCCGTCAGCGCGGTCGTCGTCGCGCTCGCGAGGCGCTGACGGTAATAGGCTTCGCCGTCCGGAAGCTTCCAGACGCCGGTCGCGACCTCGTCGGCGTTCGCGATATCGTCCTCGAGCCAGCGAATCAGCGCTTCGTAGGCCGATGCGAGCCGCTCGACCAGCGCTTCGCGGGCTGCGGCGCGCAGCGCATCCGCACGCGCGGCATCGATCGCGCCGCGCTCGAGCAGGCCGTCGATCTTCGCCGTCGCGTCCGCCCAGAGCGGTGCCGCGCCTTCGCCGCCGAACGGCTCGCCGGTGACGACGGCGCGGGCCTGCTCGAGCGCGCCCTCGTACGCGAAGCGCGGCGGCCGCACGCCCTCGCCGGCCGCGAGCCGCGCGCGCTCGAGAAGCTGCCCGATCGCGCGCGCGACGCCGTCGATCCTTGCGATATAAGCCGCCATGTCGGCGTCGGTCTCGACCGCGTGGAAATTCATCAGGAACTGCGGCAGCCACGCCTGTGCGCCGCCCATCTGCTCGAACACGTACTCGCGGCGCAGGAACGGCCTCGCCGCCTCGGCTTCCTCGTAGCGATGGATCCACACGTCGTACGACGTCTGCGCCTCCGGCGTCAGCAGCGCGTAGTCGAACTCGGCGCGCAGCGCGTCGACGGTGCCGCGCAGCCACTCGAGCTGCGCATCGACGGCGCTTTCCGAGAAATCGTCGATCTCGTCGTAGTTGTCCTTGCGCCCGAGCCGCGTCTTCTCCATCGGGCTGAAATCGAGCTGCTCCTCGTAGCGGGCGTCGAGCCACTCGACGAGCCGGGCCGATTCGGCCGCGATCCGTGCATCGGGCGATTCCGCGACGGCGCCGCCGAGCGGCGCCGTCGGCCGCTCAGCAGGCGGCTGCCCGGTGCCGCGCTCGCAGGCCGCAACGGCCGCGACCGCCAGCACGGCGAAGGCGGCGAACGAGACGCTCCTCATCGGTCTGCCGTCCAAGACCTGCGGGCGCATCGCGAGCCGGCTTGATGCCGCTTCATGTGTGCATCACGAATCGCGCACGCCGCTCCGCGATTCGCCAGCCGTCCAGCGTCAGCCGGAACTGGTCCTCGAGCTCGCCGATCAGCGTTCGAGGATCGCATTTCGCACCGAAATGCTTGACCGATTGCAGCGAGTCGGCGGAGTACAATACGACGTAGGTCATCCCGCGAGCCGATTCCGGAGAATCGGCCTGCACGAGGATATTCGTGCAGATGTGACGGGTGATCCGGTTGCGCGGCCGCGAACGATACGATTCGACGATCTCGTCGTGACCGCAAAGCGGCTCGCCATTCGGCCGGTGCAGCAAGCCGTCGCTCGTGAACAGCGCGGCGAACGCCTCGTAGTCTTGACGGTCATTCGCCGCGATCGATTCGAGAATGAGGCGCGCACAGGCATGCTCGATCAGTGCGCGTTCCTGCTCGCTCAGTGTCGTCTTCGCCATGGGCTCCAAGGATAGCGCATCGAGTATCGCTAGGCCGGATGACGTCTGCCGGAGACGAACGAGCTCGTCGAGCACGGCCATGGCGACTCGCACGAATGGAGAACGGCGAAACGCAAGTTCAGCATCGGGATCGGAAGGAACCGCCGAGCGCTGCCGTGCTCCGTATGACCGATTCGCTTCGCACCGGATCGGCGCCTGCCGTCGCTTCGAGTCGAATCTTGCGGCGTACGCCGCATCCGACCGGCCTCGACCCGGCGACGTCCGAGCCCGCGCGCGGAGCGGCAATCCGACGCGCCGAACGCGCCCGGCGGTGCGCGGCATACTGGTCATGTCGATTCTAGCCATGCCCTACAATCTGCTGTCAGCGCTGAGCTTCTTCTCGTCCGATCGCGGCCGCCGCGCGCATCGACGCCACCGGCCGCCGACGCGCCCGATCCGAGCGGCATTCGCCGCCGCGCTGGCCGTCGGGCTCGCGGGCGCACACGCGACGACGGCGGCCGCGGCCGACTCCGCGAACGTGACCGACCGCGGCGCGCCCGCGCGGCTCGAAGCGAACGAAGGGCGAGAACGGCCGTTCTCGCTCGAGCCGCGCGGACTCCGGCCCCGCGGCTGGATCGTTCACCTCGACAACGATCTGTTCGCATTCACGGACGACGATCGGGATTACACGGCCGGCATCTCGGTGACGCTCGGCGGCGACGATACGGCCGGCCCGAAACCGCTGACGCGCGCGCTCGAGTGGATCGATCGGCGGACCGGCTTCGGTGCGGCGGACGACGCCGAGCGCGCGACCGTCCGATCGTTCGAGACCGGGCTCTTGCTGTTCACCCCGCAGGATCTCGACGCCCGGGATGCGATCGCCGACGACCGCCCGTACGCGAATCTCGGCTACCTGTCGACTTCGCGCCTCGTGCATGCCGTCGGCGATCCCGTCGCGCACCAGTCGTCGCTGACGATCGGCGTGCTCGGGCTGCCGTTCGTCGAGCAGCTGCACCGGCAGATCCACGTCGCGCTCGGCGGCCGCGAGCCGATGGGCTATGCGCACGAGATCTCCAAGGGCGGCGAGCCGACGGCGCGCTACGCGGTGACGCGCTATCGGCTGCTCGGCAGCGGTGTCCTCGACGAGCGTCCGTACCACGCGCGGCTTGGGCTTTCGGGCAGCATCGGCTATCTGACCGAGGTCGGCGCCGAGCTCGAGTTTCGCTGGGGCAACCTGCACACGCCGTGGTGGAGCTCGTCGCCGCTCGTCGCCGATTACGCGGGTCACCCGCCGATCCGGCTCGCGGCCGACGCGCCGAGCGAAGGCAGTCCGCACTTTCAGCTCTCCGCCGGGCTCAACTTGCGATTCCGCGCGTACAACGCCTTCTTGCAGGGCCAATTCCGCTCGAGCGACGTCACGCATCCGACGTCGGCTTTGAACAACGTGCTCGTCGAAGCGTGGCTAGGCTTGACGACCGTGCTCCGCAACGACTTGAGCATCAGCTACACGGTGCGACATCAGACCGAGGAGCTGCGTTCCGGCAACGGCGCGCGCTCGTTCACGTGGGCCGGGATCGCGATCTCGCAGCAGTTCTAGCCGTCGGCGCGATCGTCGGCCGGACCGACGATCAGCCCCTCGGCGCGCAGCGGCCGTTCGGCCCGCGTCGGCGCACGAGACGCGCATAGATGTCGCCGGACCCGGACCCGGGCATGAGCCCTTCGAGGAAACGTCGGATCCCCGGTCCGTCGATCCAGTCGACGGCGCGGAGCACGTGGCTCTCGCCCGGCGACCAGTTGAAACGATACTCGCCGAGCCTCTCGAGGCGCGCGACGCATTCGAGCGCAACGTGCCGGGCTGCCGGCAAATACTCGAACGACAGCGCCGGCAACGCGGTCGACAGCCCCGAGAGCGCTTCGGCCTCGAAGCCCTCGACGTCGATCTTCGCGAAGCTCGGGACGCCGTGCGCGGCGATCAGCGCATCGAGCGTGACGACGTCGACCTCGCCGGCTTCGGTCCACGCGATTCCGGCGAACGACGCGTCCGCGCGGACATCGCGAATCCATTGCCGCGACAGCGTCGTCACGGTCGGCGCCGTGGCGCTGACGAGCAGCAGCGCACGCCCCGGCGCTCGGCCGACCGCGACGGTCAGGATCACGACGCCGCGATCCCGTCCGTGCGCGAGCTCGAGCAGGCGTGCGAGATCGGCCTGCGGCTCGACGGCGACGACCCGGGCGCCGAGCCGGCGAAAGCAGCGCACGCGGCTGCCGACGTGCGCGCCGATATCGAAGCACAGCGACCCCGGCGCGACGAACTCGCGATAGAGCCGCGCCATGCGCCGGCCGCGGAACGGCGCGGCGTAGTACATCGCGAGCGAGCGCGCGATGCCGAATTTGCGGGCCGCGGCCTGGGCGACGCCGAGGTTCCCGGTCATGACTGGTATGCTTTCGGTCCTTGCGACGCAGCGCAACGAGGACGAGGACCCATGGACGAGGCCGCGGCAGAGATCGTCGAGCGCTTCGGCTTGCAGCCCCACCCGGAAGGCGGGTTCTTCCGCGAAGTCTATCGGTCGACGCTGACTCTGCGGCACCCGTCCGTCCCGCCGGGGCAGCCCGCCGAGCGGCCGACCGGCACGCTGATCTATTACCTGCTCGTCGACGGGCAGTTCTCGGCGTTCCACCGCATCCGCTGGAGCGACGAGATCTGGCATCTGTATGCCGGAGGCCCGCTCGAGCTGCACACGCTCGAAGCCGACGGCCGGCACCGGGTCCGCGTGCTCACAACCGCGCTCGGCGACGGCGAGCCGACCGCGCTCGTGCCGGCCGCGTGCTGGCAGGCGGCTCGCGTCGCGCCCGGCGCGCGCTGGGCGTTCGCCGGCTGCAGTGTCGCTCCCGGCTTCGACTACGCGGATTTCGAGATGCCGCCCGCCGATACGCTGCTCGCCTCTTTCCCGAATCACGAAGACATCATTCGGGCGCTGACGCGGAGCCCGGTGCCCGGCGATTAGCGCCGGTTTCGTCGATCACGGGAATTGCTATACTCGATCCGCCACGAATCATAAGGATAGCGACGCCTTCGAGCGGGCCGCCGCGCGCCGTCGCCCGATGACGCCGAGTCCGGCCAGCGTGATCTGGGTCAGAGATCGCCTCGTGCCCGGCAGACATAATGCCGGTCGTCTCGAAGTCGTCGTGCCGCTCAGGGGGACGTCGCGTGCGAAGAAATGCGCTTGGCCGGGTCGGTCTGCTCCTTGCGTTGCTCGCGGTTTCGTTCGCGATCCGTGCGGAGACGCTCTTTCCCCGCCCGAGATCCCTAGAGGCCGCGGTCGAGTTCTGGACCCGCGTCTACACCGAGGTCGACACACGCGGCGGCTTCATACACGACTCCGAGCGGCTCGACATCGTCTACGAGACGATCAGGAATACCCCGTCCGAGGCGGCGCGCCGTCGCGAGGTTCGCGCCGCCGTCGAACGATATCGCACGATCCTGACGAAGCTCGGCAACGGCGCGCGACAGGGCTTGAGCGCGGAAGAGAAGCGCGTGCTCGAGCTCTTCCCCGAGGGCACGGCGAATGCGGAGTTTCGTGCCGCCGCGAACCGACTGCGCTTTCAGCTCGGGCAATCGGATCGTTTCAAGGCCGGGTTGATTCGCTCCGGCATCTGGCGAGATTACATCGACGAGGTGCTCGACGCGCACGGCGTCCCGCGCGAGCTCGTCGCGCTGCCGCACGTCGAGTCCTCGTTCGATCCGACGGCCTATTCGAAAGCCGGCGCTGCGGGAATGTGGCAGTTCACGCGCTCGACCGGCCTCAGGTACATGCGCATAGACCATATCGTCGACGAGCGGCGCGATCCGTTCCTGTCGACCGATGCGGCCGCGCGGCTGCTGCGCGACAACTACGAGGTGCTCGGGCACTGGCCGCTCGCGATCACCGCGTATAACCACGGCGTCGGCGGCATGCGGCGCGCGGTCAGCCAGCTCGGCACGACGGATATCGGCGTGATCGCCGAGCGCTACAAGGGACGCACGTTCGGCTTCGCGTCGCGTAATTTCTATCCGGCCTTCCTCGCCGCGATGGACATCGACCAGAACCCCGAGAAGTATTTCGGCGACGTGCGTCTGTCCGCCCGCTCCGACACGATCGTGACGACGGTGCCGGACTATATGACCGTGACGACGCTCGCACGAGCGCTCGATCTGCCGGTCGGCCGCCTTCGGGAGCTGAATCCGGCGCTCACCGAGATGGTCTGGCGCGGCGACAAGCTCGTGCCGCGCGGCTTTCCGCTTCGCCTGCCGGGAAGTCTCGGCTCGCTGTCGAATCCCGAGACGCTGCTCGCCTCGATTCCCGCGTCGGAGCGCTATGCCGCGCAGCTCCCGGACGTCGAGCACCGCGTCGCCCGCGGCGAGACCTTATCGCAGATCGCGGCGAGGTATCGCGTCAGCCTCGCCGCGCTCGCCGAGGCGAACGGCTTGCGCGACCGCCACCTGATTCGCGCCGGCCAGGTGCTGAAGCTGCCGCTGCCTGCCGAGCAGGCCGGCGCCGTGACGCTCGCCGCGGCCGAAGCGCCGGCGGCGCCGGCGGACGAGCGCGCCGCCGCGGCCGGCGAATATATCGTGCGCCGCGGCGACAGCATCGAGCGAATCGCGCGCCGGCTCGGCGTCGACGCCGAGCGGCTGCTTCAGGCGAACGGCATCCGCAACCGCAATCTGATCTATGCCGGCCAGCGGCTGCGCGTGCCGAGCGACGGCGGCGAAGACGAGTCCGCTGCGGTGCTCGCGGCCGCCGAGCCCGCACCGACCGAGGCCGAGGTCCGGCACGCGCTGCTCGTCGACGCGACCGACGGCACCCGCCTCGCCGCGCCGCCGGGCGCGATCGATGCCCGTCTCGCCGCCGCCGAGCCCGAGCCTGCGGCCGAAGTCGACGCCGAGCCGTCGCTCGACTCGAACGTTCTCGCGAGCCACCAGGCCGATCTCGCCGCCGATCCGAGCGACTACTCGGTATCGGGCGGCGCGATCACCGTGCAAGCGCTCGAGACGCTCGGCCACTATGCCGATTGGCTCGAGATCCGCACGCAGCGGCTGCGCGATCTCAACGGCTTGCGCTTCGGGCAGAACGTCGTGATCGGCCAGCCGTTGAAGCTCGACTTCTCGCGCGTCTCGGCGGAAGAATTCGAGCGCCGCCGGCTCGCTTACCATCAGAGCCGCCAGGAAGCGTTCTTCTCGAGCTATCAGATCGAGGACGTCGAGGATCACGTGATCCGCCGCGGCGAATCGCTTTGGGTGCTCGCGCAGCGCCGATACAACGTGCCGGTCTGGCTCCTGCGTCAATACAATCCGGATCTCGACCTCGATCGAATCTCGCCGGGTACCGTCGTGAAGTTCCCGCGGCTGAAGCCGATCGCCGGCGACGAGGTTTCGATCTGACGGCGATTCGAGCTACGCTCCGGGCATGCTGCCCAGGAGACTGAACGCGCTCGCCGAGTTTCTCCGAAGGCGTAGACGGGAGCGCCTGCTCGGCGCGAAATGACGATGGCAGAGTCGTCCCCGCTCGGCGGCCGCGTCGTCGCGGTGCCGGAGAGCCGCCACCTCGAGGTGCTCGCCGCGCTGCTCGAGAAGCGCGGCG